>JAAEUI010000335.1 GCA_024227475.1 Paracoccaceae bacterium
AGGCGGGGTAGCTCAGGTGGTTAGAGCAGCGGAATCATAATCCGCGTGTCGGGGGTTCAAGTCCCTCTCCCGCTACCAACAAAATCAAAGACTTACGAACCCTAACGCTTATCAGAAAATGAGAATGCGTGCGTTGTTGCGTGCGTTTCACTCGGATTCGTGACAAACAGCAACTAAGCCACCCTGTTATGGTGCTTCGACCAGTTTCTGTGCAACGGTTCCCAAAAAACCACCTGGACCGGCCGGTCTGTTACTCAGCCGTTGTACTCAAGTATGAAAAGGCCGCCATTGTAGTCATTGTTGTAGATCAGTCCCTCTGTTGAAACCCACACGTCGCAGGACTGGATAACGAGTGGCCGGCCCGGGCGGTGATCCATCAAACGGTTGGGTGCCGGCGGCACCAGGGCGGCGATCTCTTTTGGCTGGTAGGCATTGGTGATGTCCGTCACCCTGATACCGGCATTCTGGTATGTCGAAAAGATAGTTTCGGAACTTATCATACCGTCCGGACGGTTCTCATAGATATTATGCGGGCCGAAATGCGCGCCCTTACTTGGATAGTCTGCCTCTTCAGGAGTGGGGAAGGTCGAAATACTGACCGGGTTTGAAGGTTCGCGAATATCAAACATCCAAATGTATTTCAGCCCGTCTTCACAGTTGTCCAAAACAGACTCGTCCGCGACGACCAACAGGTCGCGATCCGGTAATGGCAAAGCATTGTGCGTGCCTCCACCATAAGGCGGTGACCAATTCCGGTGTGTGATCAGTTTGGGCGAAGTGCGATCCGCCACATCCAGCACCACAAGTCCCGCGTCGCGCCACGCGCAGTATGCCGTATCGCCGTGCACAATGGGGTGGTGCAGGCCACCACGCTGCGAAGGGTCCCCCAGGGCCTCGCCGCCTGCTACGTGCATGCCGGGCAGCCAATAACGACCCACCTCCTTCGGGTTCGTGGGATCAGACATATCGATCGCAATGAAAATGTAGTCCGTGTAGCCATCAAATAGCACCGAGGCGTATGCCCATTGTCCGCCGACGTACCAAATTCGGTGAACCCCGCCGCCCTCGACCGGCATAAAACCAATCTGGCGGGGTTCGGCCGGGTTTGCGATGTCATAGACCGCCATTCCAGCCGTCCAATCACGGGATTTAGAGGTGGATGTGTCTGCCGTTCCGACCTTTTCACCCAACGCGCCCTTGTAATAGTTCTTTTCGTCCTGAAATTCAGCTGCGGCGAACATATCTTTGGCGTTAACAACAAGAAGCAAATCTCCATGCGCCTGCAAGTGGAGATTCCAAGTGTTCGTTGGCGCAGGTATGTAGTTGACCGGCTTCGGGTTGCAAGGGTCGCGGACATCGATGACGCTGAACCCTTTCGAGAACATATGCCCGGTGATAGCAAAGCCCTTGTTCACCATCAATTGAACTCCATCCGCGCGGCCACCCTGATCGGAATGGCCTATCAGTTTCATGTTTCTCGCATAATCCGGCGTCGGTAGATCCTGGCTGGCCATCTGAGCATTTCCTGTTTTTTCCGGGGCGAACCCCACTGATTTTGTCGGTTACACCGGCGCTTGCAGAACGCGCCTCACATTCGCCGCAGCAACCTCGGCAATTCGTCGGTTTGATTCCAGAGTGACGCCCGCAATATGCGGTGTCAGGATCAGGTTCTCAACGCCCTTAAACAATGCACAGGTCGCGGCATCAATTGGCTCTGCCGCTAACGTATCCAGTGCGACTCCGCCGAGCGAGCCCGACTTCAATGCCGCGGCGCAGGCTGCTTCGTCAACGATACCCCCGCGGGCCGAATTGATCAGGATCGCACCGGTCCGCATCGTTTCCAACTCGTCGGGGCCGATCAAACCACGTGTCTCTGGCAACAAGGGGCAATGAAGAGTGATGACATCGGCCTTGGCAATCAACTCGGGCAATTCGACCCGTCGTGCAAACGCCCATGCCGGGTGGGTATCGGCCATCATAGCATCATAGGCAATTACGTTCGTGCCCATCGCGGATGCCTTTGTGCCGACGACCCGCCCGATCGACCCGAAACCCACAATCCCCATCGTTTTTCCGCCCAATTCTACTCCGCTGGCAAACCGGGGACGATCCCAAGCCCCGCCTACGACATCCGGCGTCGCGAAATAGGCTGGTCCGCGCAGCAAAATCAACGCTGTGGTGATGACATACTCGGCAACCGAGGCCGCATTTGCCCCTATCGAAGGACAGACATCAACACCGCGAGCCTTGCAGGCATCAAGGTCGATATTGTCGAGACCCACCCCCATGCGAGCGACGATTTTCAGATTTGGGGCAGCATCCAGCAACTCGGCATTCACCCGGGTGGCATTCCTCACGATGATCGCGCGGGCGTCGGTGATGCACGACAACAATTCATCCCGCTTGCCCCATAGGTTGGGATCCCAGTGGACATCATATTCGGCTATGAGCCCTTCGGCTGTCGGTTCATCCATGAATTCACTGATCAGTACGTCAGCCATTTTCTACCCCTTTTGGACCTCAAACCTCTGCGTGGTGAAAGAAAGCTCAAAAAAACCGCCATCGTTAGAGTAGTTCGCGATCTTTGTTATAGGGATGTTCCATGCCGTACCCATGAACCGCGCGATATCCGTCATATCTGCGCTCAAGGAATTCCAGGAAGACCCAGGTGGCAAGTAACGACAGTGGTACCAGGAACAGGAACCAGGACAGCACGGGCATCGGGTATTGCATCAGGCCAGATCCAACCGCTCCCACTGCGCAGAGTAGGGTGAACATGCCGGCGGTTTTGTGATACGCCTCGAACATCCTGCGACGGATCGAGCGGTCATAATGGTCACCGCGCCAGGTCGCGGGATCGTTCGGATCAGCGTTGTTGTAGTGTTTGCCACCGTGGGTTCCGCGCAACACCCCGGTGACGACCTGAAGGCAACCCATGAGTATCGTCATCATGCCAAGCAGAGAGTGCATTGATCCGCTGATCCCCTTGCTGACGACCAGCGCGACTACCAGCCCTCCAAGCGACAATATTATCGCCAGATAAAGGCCGTATTTATGGACATTGAACCACCACCACTCCTTATGGCGAATGCTGACTTTTCTGCGCAACCCGAACTCGGATGGTCTGGGCTTGAAGTAGCGAATGATCGTGATGCAGAGCGGAACGAGAACGATCCAGACACCAAACATCAGCAGTGCATGATAGTTCCAGTTGATTTCAATCGTTCGCCCGAGAAAACCCAGGTAAACTTCAGTTGGGATATGTGGTAACGGCTCGTTCATTTCTATCTCCAGATGGTTCCTTCAGGCCCGGCTCCAGTTTCTTCCCAACTTCGAGCTAGATTTCTTTGTGGAGCCATGTGCAATCTCAGGGCATCGGGATTTCCGTGGCAAATTTTGGTACGTGATACCCGCGCTGCGTGGCAGGACGTTGGGCGATTCGGACGTACCAATCTCGGACATTGGGGAAGTCATTGAGGTCGATTTCCTGCCAGTCGTGGCGCGCCGCCCAGGGGAATATGGAGATGTCCGCAATTGTGTAGGTACCGCGGCCTTCTCCTACCACAAAGTCCCTGTGCTCAAGCCGCGTGTTCAGCACTTTGTAGAGTCGGCTCGCCTCGGTGGAGTAACGTTCCTCTGCGTACGCGGATTTGCCGGGGTTGTATTTGACGAAATGGTGGACCTGGCCAAACATGGGTCCCACGCCCCCCATCTGCCACATCAGCCACTCTATCATTCGCCAGCGTTCCGGCTCCGCGAGCTGAAACTGATCGTACTTTTCGCCGAGGTAGAGCATGATCGCGCCTGATTCCATCAAGTGCATTCCATTGTCGTGATCAACAATCCCAGGAATGCGATTGTTGGGCGACACCTTGAGGAAGTCGGGCTCATGTTGTTCGCCCTTGGAGATATCAACAGGGATTACCCTGTACTCCACGCCCAGTTCTTCGAGCAAAATCGAAACCTTGCGTCCATTTGGCGTTGTCCATGTGTAGAGGTCGATCATCTGGTCACTTTCAATAGCGATTACATTTGAGGCCGAAGTGACCAGACAAAGTCAACTTGGAGCCGAGCAAAAGGGAGAGGGAATCGGTGCCAACTTAAACTGTATTGGTTGACCATTCGGCCATTCCCCCATGTCACTGGATCATATTTTCACCTCAACTAATTCCCTTGTTATATTACTTTATCCCGGCACACCAGATTCTCTTTGGAATATTCCCAAGATTGGTGCATTGTGGGTATGAACGAAGGTTTTGGTTGACCATTTTGAATGAACGTTGCTCAAGGAGGTCCCGTTAATGAAGGCGGATGCCCAGAAAGACAGATGGCAAAACGTTACGACGTCACAAGAGATGCCCGTTCCGAACGAGATGCGGGCCTGGGTATTGGGCGATCCTGAACGGCTGGAACTGACCACCAAGGAGGTGCCGGTTCCCCGCCGGGCAGAGGCACTTGTGCGAATCGATGCCGTAGCGATCTGCGCTACTGATCTTGAAATCCTTAAATATGGAACCCCTGCCCTGATCGAAGGCGGCCCGCCCTTTAACAAGAATTTCTCGCCCGGACATGAATACATGGGAACCGTTGCTGCACTGGGTCCGGGGGTCGACGAATTCAAGATTGGCGATCGGGTGACCGTGGAAGTTCATTCTGGCTGTGGACAATGCAAGCGTTGTCGCATGGGCATGTATACCTCGTGCCACAACTATGGCCTGAACTACGCTGAACATAACAAAGGGCACCGGGCCAACGGTTTCACCACAGACGGCGGCTTTGCCGAATATGCCGTCAATAACATAAACACGATGATCAAGGTCCCGGACAGCATGTCAGACGAGGAAGCAACCTTGGTCGTAACGGCCGGGACATCTATGTACGGGCTGACAGAACTTGGCGGACTGGTCGCCGGAGAAAGCGTAGTCGTGATTGGGCCCGGCCCGATTGGGCTTTTGGCTGTGGCAGTGGCCAAGGCGCTTGGGGCGTCTCCGGTTGTGCTAGTTGGTACCCGTGAAAATCGCAATGCCATCGGGTTGAAACTGGGCGCCGATCAGACGATTGATGCACGAAATGAAGATGTCGTTGCCCGCGTCAAGGAACTAACGGGAAAAGGCGCTGACTACGTCGTCGATTGCGCCGGCACAGAGGTGTCGGTCAATCAGGCGGTTCATATGACCAATCGGGGCGGGCGGATATGTCTGGCCGCCTTCCCGAAACAGGCCGTATCATTCGATCTGGGCGCTTTGGCAGTAAACAACATCTATCTTTACGGCATTAGGGGTGAGGGTCGATCCGCTACTCATCGCGCGATGGCGTTCATGGCTGAAAAGCGTTTTGACGCCCGGCTGATACACACTCACACGTTCCCGTTGCACGAATTGCCTGAGGGGTTGCGGTACGCACGCGACAGGATCGATGGCGCAATCAAAGTGGTGGTGTCGATGCGAACTAAAACTGACTCCGCCAAAACGGCGGGAGAATAACTTTGGAAGAGACACAAATATGACCAAGGCCGTACGGGGTATCTATGCCGCCGCCGTTTCACCTTTTAGTGCGGACGGGTCCTTGAACGCGCGAAAATTGCTGAGCTATTGCCAGTATTTAATATCGCCTGAAGGAGGATGTGACGGAGTCGCACCGGCCGGTACCACCGGCGAGGGAACCTCGATTGCCATAGCGGACCGGTTGGCCCTGCCGGGTATCTTTGCCGATGCCGGTGTCGAAAGGAACCGAGTGATATTCGGCACCGGTGCACCAGCTTCCAGTGACTGTGTTTCCCTGACACGTGCCGCCATGGAGGCTGGTTTCAACAATGTTCTGGTTCTGCCGCCCTATTACTACAAGAACCCATCCGACGAAGGGCTGTTTTCCTACTACGCTAATCTTGTAGAAAAAATTGGTAATAGTGACCTAAGGATTTTTCTCTACCACTTCCCGCAAATGTCGATGGTGCCGCTGTCGACATCACTCGTCACTCGACTACGCTCAACCTTCGGATCCATCATTGCCGGTCTCAAGGACAGCAGCGGCGACTTTGAGCAATCTCGGGCATTTGTTGAAGCAACCGGAGGAGTTTCGGAAGGTTTTGACGTTTTACCATCATCCGAGGCGATGCTTTGGGATGGACTCGATATCGGGACGGCCGGGATCATTTCAGGATCTACCAACGCTTTTGGTGCCAAGGCGCAAGCGGCACTGAAAACCACTGAAGGACCCGAGCGCGACGCCGCAATGGACTCGGTTCGTAAGGCGCGTGCGATGGTGTCGAAATATCCGCTGATGTCAGCGATGAAGACAATTGAGGCCTGGCGAAGCGGTGATAACGGTTGGCTAAGAATGGCGCCCCCATTGGATTCTCTGTCTACAGACCAACAAACCCATTTGCGAGCGGACCTGGCAGCGTTGGGCGATGCCCGCTTTCCTGCAGTTGCAAACTAAACCCGGAGGACTGAGCAGAAAAGAAAAATGGTTCAAGTCGGCGCTCAGTTCGGCATAACCGCCAATTGCCTGAAACTGGGCACAACAAGGAGAAAGAGCGTGAAACACCTATTCAAAAGCGTGGCAAGTGCTGCTGCGGTCTCATTGGCTGCCACTACGGCAACGGCCGAGGAAATCACCCTGCGTATCGGATCGGGGCACCCGCCCGGTGTCGTCTACGCCGGTCTGATGCTCGATTATTTCCAGCCAGAGCTGAAGAAACGTGTCGAAGAACGCACCGACCATACGGTGAATTTTGTCGAAGGCTATTCCGGCTCAATCGTCAAAGTAACCGAGGTGCTGGAAGGAGTGCAGGACGGCATTCTTGACATCGGTGGGTTTTGTTACTGCTTCGAGCCGTCGAACTTACCGCTGCACGCCTTCCAGGTCATGATGCCCTTTGGCACAATGGATCCCGAAAAGTCGCTGAAGATCGCACAAGAGGTCTACGCAGAAGTTCCGTATCTAACAGATGTTTTTGAGGACAAATTCAACCAAATCCTTCTCTCTCGCATCGCCGATGGTGGCTACAACCTCGGGACCTCGTTCGCTTGGGAGGATTTGTCTGATCTCAAGGGCCAAAAGATTGCTGGCGCAGGCCTGAATCTGAACTGGTTGAAATTGGCCGGTGTCTCGGAAGTCCAATCCTCGTTGGCTACTGCCTATACCGAAATGAAGACCCACGTCTACGAAGGCTGGATCATGTTTCCCTCTGCCTGGGTTAACTTGAAGCTTCACGAGCCTGGCCCCTACTACACGCTGATCGGCTTTGGCTCGATGACGTGGCATGGCCTAACGATCAACAAGGACACGTATGACGAGTTGCCGGACGACTTCAAAGAAATCCTGCATGAGGTCGCTGCGGACTACGAACAGCAGACCGGGATCGTTAATGCGTCAGAATATGACCGTTTGGTTGACGTTCTGCGTGACCTGATCACAGTTACAGAGATTGATCCCGATGTACGTAAAACTTGGGCAGAGTCACTTGCAGGTTGGCCACAATCCATGGTCGACGACCTAGAGGCGCAGGGACTTCCGGCCAAACAGGTTTTGAATCTCGTGCTCGACCGAGCCGAAGCGAACGGCTACGAATGGCCGGTTCGTTATGAGATCAAATAACCTGATCTTCTGTTGCTCCGGCGGGATCTCCGGCGGGGCGACCCATCTTGTCTGCGCACCCCAGAGGCAGCGATGGCATTAGTCCGACTGACCGACCGCCTTACCAAGCTCCTGATGATTTTGGGGGCGATTTGGGCGTTCGCCTTGTGTTTTTTCATCCTCGCCGACATCATCCTTCGCGCGCTAAACATGCCGATTTCGGGCACCAAGGAAATTGTCGCCAATTCAGTGGTGGTCATTGTCTTTTTGCAGGTTGGATATGCCGTGCGCAGCGGGTCAATGCTAAGAGCGGACTTTCTGGTCGTCATGCTGCCACAGATCGTGCAAAGGATGCTGCTGATCCTTGCACTTTTGCTGGGTGCAGCGTTTTTTCTGTTCCTTCTTAAGTCTGGGATAAAGCCTGCTCTCAGATCCTATGCAAATGGCGAATTCGACGGCGAAGGCGCGTTACGCGTTCCCGTTTGGCCTGCTCGGTTTGCCATTTTGCTCGGCGGCGGTCTGGCGGGAATTAACTACCTTCTGTTGTCCATCGTCGAGATTTTTGGATTGCGGGTAGAACGGATAGACCTATGAGGATCGGAACGGGTTTTGTTTGATGTCTCGACGGCCTCGCTGATTATTGTCCTGCTTCTGGGCCTGGTGCTTCTGGGCTTTCATGTCGCTGTGGCACTGGGTGTCACCAGCGCGATCGGCATCTATCTGGTCACTGGCAAGTTGCGAATTGTCGAGGCAACGTTAGCATCAACTTCCGCCGAAGCCTTGCGTGATTTCACCTTTGCGGTGATCCCCCTTTTCATGTTGATGGGCGAATTCATTGGGCGGTCTGGCGCAATCACTGACATCTATGTCGCGATCAACAAGGGTTTGAGGCGCATTCCAGCCCGCCTAGCCATCGCCACCGTGTTGGGCAACACAGTGTTTTCCTTTGTCACTGGGGTTTCCATCGCTTCGGCCGCGACTTTTTCGCGGATCGCATACCCGGAAATGAAGGCCCATAACTATGATCGCGGCTTCTCGCTTGGTGCCATAGCAGGGTCCAGTTGCCTGGGGATGCTAATACCGCCGTCAGTACTCATGATCGTTTGGGGCATTTTAACTGAACAATCCATCGGCAGGTTGTTTCTGGCTGGGGTGCTTCCAGGAATCTTGCTTGCCACGCTCTTCATCGTTTACATCATTGCGGTTGCAATCTTGCGTCCTGATATCGTTGGAGAAGGGCCAAAGCACGTGGACCCCGATGACATCGATCCAGCGCTTGACACCACCAAGGAGCCGCTGCCTTTGATCCGGTTCCTTACGTCCACAATCGGCGTTGTTGGCATTATTTCGGCTGTTCTTGGCGGCATCTGGTTTGGTGTTTTCACGCCTACAGAAGGCGCAGGCGCAGGCGCGGCTTTGGCGCTTATCTTGGCAGTGCTCAAAGGTATGACCTGGCGCGGTTTCATTGATGCTATCTATTCGGTGGGGAAAACGGCAGCCCCGATCCTTATCCTGCTTCTGGCAGCTGCGCTTTATTCGCGCACATTGGCCATGACGGGCGTGACAACGGCCGTCCGTTCATTCTTCGTCGACAGCGGGATGGAACCTTTGATGGCCCTAGCGATCATCATTTTGGTCTGGTTCGTCCTTGGAATGATCATCGACTCGATCTCGATCATGCTTCTGACCGTCCCAATCGTAGAACCCGTTGCCCTTGCCTTTGGCTTTGACCAGCTCAGCTTCGCGATCGTTGGCATCATCGCGATCGAAGCCGGCTTGCTGACACCACCTTTTGGGCTGCTGGTCTACACGGTCAAGGCGGCCATTCAGGACTCTGAGGTCGGTGTCCAGCGCATCTTTTTATCTTCGATCCCCTATTGGAGTATCATGCTGTTTGCCGTTGTCATGATTATCCTTTTCCCGCAAATCGCGAACCTTCTTCCGGACGCTTTAATGTAAGGAGCAACCGCAATGCCCGCCTATTGGCTTGCCCGGTCACGTATCAACGATCCCGTCGCCTACAAACGCTACACTGATCAGATCCCCGGAATCATTTCGATGTTTGGCGGCAAGGTCTTGGCCCGTGGCGGCAAATACCAGATCATGGAAGGGCCGGATAAGTTTCACCGATTTGTGGTGATCGAATTTCATGACCTGGAGACTGGAGTGGCCTGTTTCACGTCACAGGAATACGATACAGCCGCCCGCCATCGCCGGGAAAATGGTGCGGGCGAGGTCGAGACCGTCATTTTGGAAGCCGGCGAATTCACAAAGTAGTCGAAAGATAGGAAGAAGATCGTGAAAACCACACGTGTCATAGTGCTTGAACAGGGCGGGCCTGAAGTCATGACCCTCGAAACCACCGACCTAACCGCACCAGCAGCGGGCGAAGTGCAGGTCGAGCAAACAGCCATCGGGCTAAACTATATGGACATCTATCAGCGGTCCGGGGCGTACAAACTTGCGCTTCCAAGCCCACTAGGACTAGAGGCCGCCGGGCACGTGTTGTCAGTTGGGCCCGAAGTCACAGGGTTTTCGGTCGGCAATCGTGTAGCCTATGGTCCTGTTTTGGGCGCATACGCGACGCACCGAAACGTCCCCGCGGAGCGACTTGTCAAAATCCCCGACGGCATTTCGGATGAGATTGCCGCCGCGGTGCTAATGAAAGGCACGACTGTGGAGTACTTGCTGAACCGGACGCACAAGGTCAGCAAGGACGAAGATGTCCTGTTCTGGGCTGCTTCCGGGGGTGTCGGCCAATTGGCTGGTCAATGGGGAACGCATCTAGGCGCGCGGATGATTGGTGTGACGTCAGGGGCAGAAAATTGCAGGGCAATCCTTGAAGTTGGCTACGCTGAAGCCATCGACCGTACAACTGAAGACGTGTCGGCCCGAGTCAGCGAATTGACTACGGGCAGGGGCGTCCCAGTGGTCTATGACAGCATCGGCGCCGCCACCTTTGATGACTCGATCAAATGCCTTGCGACCTATGGACTTTTTGTGAGCTTTGGCGCAACAACCGGTGAGGCACCGCCTGTTCCGCCCGGCCTCTTGCAACACAGCGGATCGCTTTATTTCACTCGTCCCACGCTGGCCGACTATATCAAAGACCGTAGTGACCTTGTGCATGCTGCCACCGAGGTCTTTCGACTGGTTTTGGAAGGTGTTCTGACCGTCAACATCAACCAGCGGTTTGCGTTGGGCGAAGTTGTGGAGGCCCACAGGGAATTGGCGGCTGGAACGACAACCGGTTCAACCATCCTTGTGCCCTAGAGCCCCAGGATGAAGCAATCTGGAAAGCCATCCAGGCGATTTCTGTCGGTGCCGTGATCGCGTTTGTAACAGTGCTGGCGCTGGTCGAAGGGTCGGTTTTTCATGACTTTTTGCGATCACTGGGTTTCAGATTTGATCTCTCACCTGACAACGGCTCCGGCGGCTCCTGCTGTCCTAGCACCACTTGCCGGGGCGATGTCTGAGGCAACGAGCTGGCCCGTTCATACCGTGGCGCTGCCCCAGATCATTGGCATCTCGCCTCCGTTGCTGTCTTATCAGGCGCCGCCACTGATGATAGCCATTGCACTGGCGTATAATTCAGTTCCGTCTTTGACTCGCATTTGTCTCGGCCTTGCACATGGTGTCGTATTGATCGGCCTGTCACTGACTTATGCTAGGTGGAGTCTGATCGGGCTTGTTGGTTTGGTTTGAATTCTGCGACCAGGGACAATTCCCGGAGCTAGGATCTGCCGGAATCCTGCTTGAGGACATTTGCCCGCTCAATCGCGAGTATGACCGCCGAATTGTCCAGCTCACCCTCACCCAGGGCCAGGCTGTCGGCGATAACTTCCAGATACCTCTGCGCCATGGGCAACTCCTGCCCAGCCTTTAGCGCCTGTTCATAGATAAGCCCGAAATCCTTGGCGGATTGAGTAACACGCCCCAGCGGTGCAAAATCCCGCGCGACCATTTTCGGACCTTTGGAAGCCATTACCTTGGATGCTGCCGCCGATTGAAGTGCGAGGTCCAGAAAATCGGCCGGGTCTAATCCCACTGCCTTGGCAAATGTGACGCCTTCGGCAACCGCTGCGCGGGACAGTCCAAGGACCAGATTGATCGCCAACTTCGCGCGGTTTCCGTTGCCGACCACGCCAACATGGAAATGAGCGCGCGACAATGCCTCAAACACCGGTGCAAGGCCCTCGGCAAGCGTCTTGCTCCCTGCCACCAGCATGATTGCATCGCCATCTGCCAGATCAGCGCTGGTCCCAGATATCGGCGCCTCGATAAGATCATAGCCTTTCTTGCCAGCCTCTTCGGCAATTCCGGGCATCTGGGACGGATCACAGGTGCTGACCGAGATGACCGTCTTTCTGTTGCTGGCCGGAGCTTTATCGATAATCTGCGCAAGCTGATCGGTGCTGAACACAGCGCTGATTATGCACTCGGTTTCCCAGATCTGATTGGCCAGAACTGGGTGTCCGCCCAGCGTTTCCAATCGTGCCATGCAGTTTGGGTCGGGGTCAAAACCGCGCACAGTCACACCGGCTTCGATTAAACGGCTTGCCAGGGCACCACCGATCAATCCCAAACCGAACAGTCCGATGGACCCGGGCAGACTATTTTTGTTCATTACTCGACCTCCAAACGATCAATCATCTCTTCATAAAGTGGAAACAGCCACGAAAAATCCGTATCAGAATGGCCAGCGGTCAAAGCCTCGGCCAGCACTCTGTGCGTCAATGCGCAAAAGGGGACCCGGGCAGTGGTTTCTGCCGCGAAACCCAGTGCAATGCTCAAGTCCTTTTCTAGGTTTGCGATACGAGAACGCGCGTTCATTGTGCCGCTGAGGATATCGCGGGGGAAGCGAACTTGGGTCACGAAACTGCGTGCATTGCCAGCGTTCAGTACCTCGACCGCACTGTTCGGGTCGATCCCCGCGCGTTCCGCGAGTTGCAGGCCTTCACAAGTCGCCAGAAAGCTGCTGTGAAGGATCAGGTTGTGAGCCAGTTTCATCGCCTGGCCAGCACCGGCCTCTCCAAGATGAAAGATCTTGGCGGAAATAGCCTCAAGCACCGGGCGGCAAGCAGCCACATGCTTCACTTCGCCACCGATCATCAAGGTCAGCGTCCCCGTATCGGCCCCTACCGCACCACCGGTCATCGCGGCATCGACATAGGCTAAATCGCGCATAGCGAGATCGGCTGCGAGGGCGCGACCTTGTTCCGGATCAGATGTGGTCAGATCAACAACGACTTGCCCGGACCGACCTTTCGCTTTGCCCAGGAAAGTCGCGATCTGGGTGGTCGACGGCACGGCAAAAAGCACAATATCAGCGCGGTTGAGAAGGACAACAGTTTCAACCTCGGCAACCCGATCAGATAGCCCGGCCTCCAAAAAGGCTTCCGGTCGGGTGTCGGACGCGGCGACCAGCATGCTTTTGGCGTCCAGGTTTCGGGCGATCCCACGCCCCATTTGCCCCAAGCCTACCACGGCAGTTCTGGTTGCGTCAGACATTGAACTATCGAGCACCGGCGTCGCCTTTCGCTCTTGGGGGGTTACTGGGCAGCTTTCAGGTCGGCAAGCTTCGCCAGCGAGAGGTTCGAAAGTGGTAATCCCACCGGGTCACCGGTATCGGCCGAAATATCAGCGCCCAGGTAACATTCCATCACCATTCGCGCATGTTCTGGGGCCACCATCGGATCACGATCCAGCAACACCGATTCCAGAAAATGCAGTGTCTCAGGGCCCATTTGGCCAGCAAACAAGTGATCCACGTGCTCTCCCGGCATTGTCGACATCGGGTACTGCGTGCCATCGGCAACGGTATTCAGCCAGTTGTCGCGAGATGTATCGTCCAGGATCAATGCCCCTTCGGTCCCGGTGATTTCGATCCAGGTCCCACAATAATTTGGGTAGCTGGGCGGCAGGTTCCAGCCGCCACCGATCACTACCAACGTCCCATCGTCCATTGTCACCGTGCTCCACATACAATCGTATGAGCCGTTGATCTCTTTCATGTAGCCATACGCCCCTTGAGAATAGACCTTGACCGGTTTCGCCGGGGCCAGCAGCCAAAACACAAAATCCAGATCATGAGTAGATTCCATCGCGACAGGCGACAGCTTCACCCGGTTGGCAATTTTTTTGCCCAGGTTGCGTGACAGGTGCCGGCTGACCATGACATTGACCACTTTCCCCAATTTACCTTCTGCAATTGATTTCTTGGCGTAGGCAATCTTGCTGTTGAACCGCTGCGAGTAACCGATGGTGAATTTCACGTTTTTCACGCGCGAAATGGTAATCAGTTCGTCAGCTTCCCACAATTCCAGCGCGATCGGTTTTTCCAGCAGCACATGTTTGCCTGCCTTCAGGCAGTCCCGCGCAATCGGATAGTGTGATCCCTCCGGCGTTGTAGAAATATATGCTACCGTTATGTCGGGATTGGCGATGATATCATGATAATCCAACGTCGCCGTGGCTGGGCTGGTCAGGGCCTTCACTTCTGCCAACCGTTCTGGCTTGATCTCGCAGATGTGCAATTTGTCTACCAACGCGGATTTGGCTAGCGACTCTGCGCGGATACCGCCGCACCATCCACATCCAATCACAGCAACTTCGACCTGTCTCATCTGTCATCTTCCGTTCTAACTGTTGGCATATTTGGGAGCCTCTGCCCCGCTCAAATGCTACCGCTTAGGTATTAGCTGCCATCGTGGACAAAGTGCTTTGAAGATGAGTTTGCATAGCCTTGTAGGCTCGGCTCCCATCACGATCCTCCAGAGCAGCGACAATCGCGTCATGCTCATCGAAAGAATGGTAGTCCGGACTAGGCGCAACCTCCGGGGTGTTGAGACGGCGCCAGACGACTACGAAACGGACACCGTTCATGATCTTGTGCAGCGCATGCAATAACGAGTTACCGGCTGCCCCTGCGAGAATATCATGGAATTTGGAATCCATTTCTTCATAGGCAAGCCAGCTTGCAGCACTGCGCATCGAAGTCGCCAGCTTGCGCAGATCACGCAGTTGACGCGGAGACGAATGCAATGCGGCCATACGGGCCAGTTCCGGCTCGAGTGCCAGTCGGGCCATCATTGCCTCATGCGGGCCGGTGCGCTCTGCGAGATCAGCGGTGGTGCCTTCGATCGATTCCGATTTGCGCTGTTTCGGTTTCTTGCAAAGAAATGTCCCGCGCCCAACTTGGCGGGCCAGAATGCCATTTGATTCCAGTACCAACAACGTCTTTCGCAATTCAGCTCGGCTGACACCAAGGGTCGTAGAAAGATCACGCTCCGGTGGCAACCGTGCCCCTTCAGACAGATCTGAGGCAGCGATCCATGTCTTAACTCGCGTCAGTACCTTAGTGGTCATTGGTTTACCAAATCCTTTTCCCCGGACAGACCACTCCGCCATTTTTCAAGCGAACAGCCAAGCAAAATAAAAGGTTTTCAATCATCGTTGCAGGGATGTAACAAGATTGCAATCCGTTGATCACACGCCTAGCCATATTGGTCAACCATTTTGTGAATGTAACTGGATATGCCTATCTCATTTTCGTTTTTGAACCGCAGATCGACGTTGTCGAACTTGATCCCGAGGCGACATGTGTGGAACTGTCTCGCCGGTTTCCGCGAAAGTTCTGGTGACGTTCCGTGCTCCATAAATCCAGAAAATTACCAATTTCCCCGTACCAGTGTTCTTAAAAAAATGCGGAACACCGGCCGGAACGAATGTGGTGTCCATCGCGCCAAGTTGTATCAGTTGCCCGCCCACAAGGGCATCGGCTTGACCCTCCAGAATCGTTACTTGCTCGGCACAATTATGGCTGTGCAATGGGGCGGCAGACCCCGGCGGAAACATTGTCGTTCCTGTGGTGAACGGCGCCATTTCCGCAGTATGTTTGCCCACCATCAGTCGCGTTTCCACGCCATCGCCTCGTTTGAACGGCACGATCGCTTCGTGTTTCAGCACCACCCCATCAGTCATAGATTCTCCTTTTCACGACAAGATCGCATCAATCCCCCAAACACCGCACCAAGGAGCCCACCCTCATGCCGGAAATCGCCCCCCGTGTTAGTAGCACAGCGCTTCAAGCGTTCATCTCCAAATGCCTTGAAGCGACGGGCATGCCATGGGCAGATACGCAAACCGTCGCAGCCCTTATGACCCAGGCTGATCTCATGGGGCAGGATGCGCACGGCGTATTTCGATTGCCAATGTATACCCGCCGAATACGCGCTGGTGGAATCAACGTGACGCCTAAAATCAGCCGCGTGCAGGATCGTACCGCCACCGCGCTTGTCGATGGCGACAACGGGCTGGGACATCTCGTCATGTATCACGCCACTCAGCTTGCCATGGAAAAGGCCGAAAAATCCGGTGTGGCATGGGTCGGTGCGCGGCATTCCAACCACGCGGGACCAGCGTCGCTTTATGCGATGATGCCGCTGAAAAAGGATATGATTGGTCTCTATATTGCCGTTGGCAGCGCGAATCACCTGCCGCCCTGGGGTGGAACTGAAATGCTGCTCAGTACAAATCCGATTTCCGTTGCGGTGCCGGCAATGAACCGTCCGCCGATCGTGCCGGATATGGTCACGACAGTTGCGGCCTATGGAAAGGTCAAGACCGCTGCCCAGAGGGGCGAAACCATGCCAGAAGGTTGGATGATGGATCGCAGCGGCGCACCGTTGACCGATCCGGCCCGTGCGGCGGAGGGATTTCTTTTGCCTATCGGCGGCCCCAAGGGCTATGGGCTTTCGCTCATTTTTGGAGTTCTGGCTGGCACCCTTAATGGCGCGGCCTTCGGGCGCGAGGTCGTCGACTTCAACGCAGATTCGACTTCCGTGACCAACACTGGTCATCTTGTCCTTGCCCTCGACATCAAAGCCTTCGCCGATCCAGACGTTTTTCGCACTGGGATCGATGCTGTTTGGGACGAGATGAAATCCTCTCCACGGCTTCCGGGTGTTGAGGAAATCCGTCTGCCAGGAGAGCGGTTGCATCGGGTCACGGCCGAACGCAGCGCCAACGGTATTCCGTTGCCCGTTCCTTTTCGAAGGCAATTGGCGAAACTGGCAGCAGAGCTTGAAATCGATCCACTTTGAAACGGTCAAAGTACAAACAACCTTCGGACGGGTTCGGGCTGCAGTTTATCCACCCGGGCGGTTTTTTCTGTTTCGGCGAACTGATCTAGCAGGTGCTATCCTTGCGACCCGAGGCGTGTTCAAAGCGTTATCCTCCCAGCAATCGCACATAGGCGAGCTCGAGCAGCGACAATACCAGCAAAACCGCCGGCACAACGTTCACCGGAGTGGCGCGAAGGGCGAAGTGCTTCATCGCAGCCCTCTTTCAGTAGGTTGACGGCTTTGGTCATGATTTCGACCGCGCAAGGTCATCTTCGAACAATGCTATCAGATCGACCCCAAATCGCTGTCGGGTCTTTTCAACCTCTGCGCGGGTCGTCTCGGCAAAGGCCGCGCGTTCCGTTTCGCTCAGTTTGAACAGGGTAACGCCGTCGTCTGTCAGGGCCTTGGAGCAGATCAGGTCGTCTTCTTCAGCATACCGCCGTTGCGCAACTGTAGCTTGGGCCACTGCAGCCTCCACCGCCGCACGAATTTCCGGGTGCCAGCTTTCCAAAACCTGGCGATTGAATAACACCAATGCCACGCCCAGCAAATGATCGGTCAGGGTGATCACACGATGGGTTTTATGCAGAGCAAAATTGTAGATATTTGTCAGCGGGTTTTCCTGCGCGTCCACGCGCCGGTTGGTTACCGCTTCGGGCAAATCGCGAACATCGATTGTCACCGGCTCGAACCCGAGAGCACGAAAAACGCGTTGATGATCATCGCTGGCCAAGGTGCGCAGTTTGTGACCGGCACAGTCGCTAGGGCTTCGAAAGGCGGTATCGACAGAAGAAATCTGGCGCAGTCCGTTATCCCAGTAACCGAGCACGCAGAAACCGGTTTTCGCGGCGACCTCTGCCGCCAAACGCCGCCCCAGAGAGCCATCCAAAACCCTGTAGGCCTTGTGCCGATTGGGTACCACGAAATGCTGATCAAACAGCGCTAATTCAGGAACTCGTCCGGCAAGATAGCTCGACGAGAAATAGCACCCATCCAGTTCGCCGTTCTCGGTCATAAACAGTAAGTCGGATGCTTTGTGCCCACTCTCCACGATGTTCTGCTGAAACTTAACTTCGACGGCATCGCCCGCAATCCGTTCCAAAGCACTGCAAAATACTTGAGCACCGCGCGTGTGAACTGACTTGTCACCCTGATAACCACCGAAGCGGATTTTCGTTACCATCAAGCCAGTTCCCGCATGAGTTCCTCAGGATCCACGGGCAGCTCGACAGGTTGACCGCGTTTGGCAGAAAGATCCATTGCCATTGTCATCAACAGGTTGCGGTGCCCATCTGCGGCCGTGGCATGGGGTGTTCTTTGACCGGTATGTATCCGCTGATACCAGGCATTTGTCTCCTCACGCATCGGTCCCCAAAGCTGTCCGTCATGAAGGTCGCCGGGAGGATAGCTGGTCAGGAAATCCACGTGCCGCGCCGGGGCCACGTAGCCATCCGGTACATAGCCACCGCCCTGCACCACATTGGTCGCCATGACGAGATCGCGGTGAGTATCCTCTATGTCGATCACACCCTCAGTCCCGACAATGCCAATCTCGATCCCGTAGACCGCTCCCGGCCAGACCTCGGGCAACGCCCACGAGATGCTCATCGACCAGATCGTGCCGTCGGTCATCGTCCAGACTCCGAATGTCGAATCCTTGGTTCCGATACCACCCAAGCAGACATCGGTGGATTGTGCGAAGACCGATTTGGGCGTTTTCCCCTCCATCAACCACATCGACATATCCAGGCTGTGCGTGCCCGACACCACCATGGGTGTCAGCGTCGCACGATCCTGTGTGCGTCGAGTGGTGGCAATCGGGACCATCCGGTTCATGAAAGCGCGTGTAACAACCGAATGCACTTCGCCAATCTGGCCGGTCTTCAGTTTTTCTTTGACCGCAAGAAAGCGGCGGCGAAAGCGCTGAGTGTATCCCACAACCGCGTCAATTCCTGCGGCCTCGATGGCGGCCAAAATCATTGCCGACTGCCGGGCATCGGTGGCCAGGGGTTTCTCGATGAACAGATCATGGCCCTGTTTTGCGGCCAGCATTGTCGGATCGAAATGAAAGTTCTCATCCGTCGCGATGATCGTGGCCGTAACCTCGGGGCGAGTCAGAAGCTCCTTGTAATCGGTCGTGAAGAAATCCGCCGATACGTCCTTTTCCAATTTACGGCCAATATCCGTTTTCAAGTCGCAAAGCCCTATCCAGCCCACACCGGGATAAGCGCGGGCCAGTTCGGCCCTGATCCGGCCAACGGTGCCGCAGCCAACAATCGCCAGGCCGATTTCTTTTCTTCTAATACTCATCCCGGGAACCTTTCATTTCATTCCGCAGATACAGGAGCGTTCTTTGCCCGGGCCGCACGCAGGCCACGCCAGATGCCCTCGACCACGACGAATAGAACCACCCCGATTAGAAAGGTGCCTATCCATTGCGAGAGGATAAATCCAAGGGTTTTGTCTTCAAAAACCAACAACGAGCGGCGAAAGTTTTCGTCTGCAAGCGGCGCCAAAATGACGCCAAGTACAACCGGGGCGACAGGAAATTTGAAAACCGAAAAAAGCCAACCCACTATGCCGGCGCCGAACATGATCCAGATATCAATCATTGAAAGCTTCACCGAATAGGCACCGATGATGCACACCGGCAGAATCAGCGGCATCAGGATTCCACGGGGCAGGCTAAAAAGTTTCACGCATGGGCCGATGAGTGCAAATGCGGCTGCATACATCATGATGTTCGCCACGATTAGGGCTGCATAGATGAAATAGATTAGGCCCGGGTGGTCGATCTCTATTGTGGGACCCACGACCACGTTTTTCAATGTGAGCGCAGCCAATAGCGCGGCTGCGGCGGCGTTTCCTGGAATGCCGAGCGCTAGGGTGGGCAGCATCGAACCGCCAATATTGGCGTTATTGGCGGTCTCAGCACAGACCAGCGCATGATAACTGCCTTTGCCCCATTTGGCCCTGTCTTCATCGTTCGCGCGTCGGCGGCCCACGTCATAGGCCAAAAAGGACGCCACATTTGCCCCGGCTCCGGGGATCGCCCCAATGAACGTTCCCAAAACACCTGATCGAATTGCGGAAGGTGTGTATTTGGCCAGCAGGTGCAGAGGCGGGAACAAGCGACCAACTTCCGATGGAATCGTCGTACTGTCCTTGTCTGGCAGCGTGCGAAAGATTTCCGCGAGCCCAAACAACCCAATCAGCACCGCTACATAAGAAATTCCGTCGTAAAGCGCGAAGGTCCCGAACGTAAATCGTGGCACGGCATGGATCGCGTCAAGCCCGACAAAGGCGAGCAGCAGACCCAGCCACCCTGCGATCCACCCTTTGAGCGGCATTGAACCAGCAGACATCGAGCCAGCAACCATGATACCGACAACTGCCAGCCAGAACATTTCCCACGAACGGAAATTGAGTGCGAAAACCAGGATCAACGGGATCAGCGTGATCAGCAATATGATCCCAATGCTACCACCGATAAACGAAGCCGCGATTGCCATGCCAAGCGCCTGACCGCCTTCGCCCTTTTGGGCGAGTTGGTGACCCTCGATCATCGTCGGCACGGCGTCCGGCGTGCCAGGGATATTTATTAGAACCGCTGAAATCGCGCCACCAAACACACTGCCGGTGTAGACACCGAGCATGAAAGTTATGGCCACGTCCTGCGACATACCTGCGGACAGACCGATGAGCAGGCCCATTGCCATTGTCGTCGATAGACCGGGCAGCGCACCCCAGATAATACCAAGGCAAACGCCCAAAAGCGTCATAACCAGGAGGCTTGGGTCGAGGGCAAGAAGGAATCCTTCAATCATCAAAACGACCCTGGGAGTGGTATTTTGAAGATCTTTTGGAAGACCAGGGAAAGCGTCAGCGCCCATCCAGCCGAAACGCAGACGGTGATCCAAATCGGGCCGCGCCAAAACACATGAATAATCGTCGAAAGCGCCAAAACAGTGACCGGCTCAAAAGCAGTCAGACGAAAACTAAACCCCAGGAATTCCAAGCGCAATTGAAAGGCAAAAAGCTGAAGCGCCGCGATATAGACGGCAACGGCCACGCCAAGAAAAAGAGTGCGAAGTCTGGTCTGCGCGTCGCCCTCGGCCAAAGCCGCGACCTTAGCGCCGGAGCGCCTGCGCACCAGTGCCGACGCCACCAGCCCGATAGCCATCATGAGCAGGGTTGCGGAAACCAAAAACGGCAAAAGACCCGGGGCTGTCGCCAGGTCGCCGGGAACGGGCAAAGCGACCGAGGCCGCCATGAATCCCAATGACAACAGAATCAAAAAAGTAGCCGCAACCAAATCGAGCGCCGGCGACGCATAGCCGCTCTCGGCTTCTTCGCCTTCGAACTTGATTTCGGGTTGCTGCGTGTCGGCCATGCGGAATACTCAGGGTTTTTTCGCGATTGAGCAATCGGTGCCCGCAGGACGCAGGCACCGGTACTCATTAATAAACCATCTTAGATCGATGGCGGTTCGTAGCCTTCCGGCGGCCACCAGCTTTCGAAGTCGGCCGGGCTCGGTAGCCCAAGGTCGGCGGCAGACTTAATTTCGGCTCCGATCTGGTCCGAGAATTTGTTGAAAGTATCGACAGTGATGACTTCAAGCTTTGCCGCAGTCTTGTCGGCCTCGGCACCTGTTCGAACATCGAGCGAGAAGAATTTGTTCTCGATCATCTCCTTGAAGCCGTCAGAATTCGCAGCGGCAACAAAGGCCTCCTTGATTTCCCCGAGCACATCCGCCGGTGTATCCCGCTTCACGATGAAGTTGTACGTCCCGCCGATGGGCAGGAACGATTTTATAGAGGGCACGAACCCCCCAATGCTGGGCATCACAGTTCCGTTCTCAAGCACAATATCCTCTACACCGGTTTGCTGTAGACTGCGAAGCTCGCCGGCGCGAACCAAATCGACATGCTCATGCACGCCGCCACCGGCGATGTCGACTTCACCCTGCAGGCCAGCCAACGTCGCAGCCTTTCCGCCCTTGTACGGAACATACTTGAGTTCGATCCCCGCGAAAGAGCCGACAATCATTGCCAGTTCGTGCCACAGACCGCCTGTCCCAGATGTCGAGATCGACACCTTGCCTGGGTTCGCCTTGGCCGCGGTCACGACATCGCCAAAGGTCTGGAATGGCGAGCTCATCGGGACCGACCAACTGGCAATTGCACCAGCAGCCTGGAAGAAGTGCCAGTTTTCCCATGGAACGAGGTCAACGTGGCCCATGACGCGCACGAATTTGTTGTAATTCGCACCGCCCAGCACCGTGTAGCCGTCAGACGCCTGTCCGTGCACAAATTGGGTGGCCACGGCACCAACGGCTCCGGGCTTGTTCAGAACGTTGATCGTCCAGCCCTTGGCCTTCGCCATTTCGTCTGCCAGTTTGCGCATGATCGTGTCGGTTCCGCCGCCGGCGCCATACATGACCACAACGTTGAGCGGACGTTCTGGAAATCCAGCCGCCAATACCCGTCCGGGAATTGTTATTTGCAGCGCGGCCATACCAGCGGTCGATGCTGTTGCGGCCAGAAAACCACGCCGGTCAAGGCCGGTCTTACTATTACTAGTCATGTTGTTCTCCCTTTTATGTTCGCCGATTTACGACGGCGTTTCGCGGCACCCAACCAGAAGCCAAAATCCCAAAGACTCAGGTCAGTCGCGCATCTCCTTCGCACCTCGGAAGTTGTTCTTTTCTAGAGATTTAATAGCTTGCAGCTCGATGTCGGTCTCCATCAACGCGTTCCAATGGTTGTTAACCCCAGCCAGGACTATCACCGCTCCGATGTTAACAACCTTTGCATCCGAGAAGTGGCGGCGAACCCCGTAGCAGAAGCCAACCAGGTTATGTCGTCAGCGGCCCCGTGCGCTTTTCCAACGCCAGCAGGGCGTTATGCGGCATTCTTTCCCTTTTGATCGAACGCCGGTCTTTTGGTCACTAATTGAGTAAACGCATCCAATCCAAAATCAAATTCCGATTATTCCTTGATCCATGAGAGATCGGCATGGAATTCGGTGCCCGAGTGTCTTGCACAGGTTTTTGCGGACCTGCTAGGCTTGAGCCAGCCTAAACAAGGTTTCGGGCTGGCAGGTTTCAGCGCTGGGGCTGGTACTGGATGATCTGGCCTCAAAGTTGGGGATCAACCCGCTCTGACCTTGGTTCTTTCGCCAGCGCCTATTTGGCGCGGGAGAACCGCTTCGGGTTGCCTGAAAAATCAGGATGCAAAGATAAAGCACAGAATTCACATGGTGACCAAAAAACCCATGGCAGTGAGAAATAGAAGTGGCAGAAAACCCGATGTACGGGAGCAGGCATACAACATCCACGGAACTTACACTTTCAATACTGGACTAACTCGATGAAGGATCAATGTGATCCATTCAACGTTGCTATCGTCGGATACGGATGGTGGGGAAAACACATCGCCGAGCGGCTAGGCAATCACGCGAGCATCCTGGTCAGAGGCATCGTCGAACCGAACCCGTCCCGGCACGACGAAATCGTTGCGATGGGGCTAAAACGGTTTTCAACTATCATGGAAGCAACGTCGCTGGATAACTTGGATGGTTTCATTCTGGCAACACCAAACGCGCTGCATGAAGAACAAGTCATTCGGTGCGCCAAGGCCGGAAAGCATGTGTTCTGTGAAAAGCCACTTGGGCTTACAGCAGCCAGCGCGCGCCGTTCGGTTGCCGCATGCCGGCGGGCCAACGTGCAATTGGGTGTGGGCCACGAACGCCGTTTTGAGCCTGCGATGGTGTCCTTGTGCGCAGCCATCGAAAGTGGCGAACTTGGCACGATTATGCACGCGGAAACGACATTCAGTCATGACAGGCTTGCTGACATTCCCAGGGGTGACTGGCGCACCTCCGGGACCGGGTCGCCGGCTGCTGGCATGACCGCGACTGGCGTTCATTTGACCGACCTGCTTATTTCGTTCTTCGGACGGGTTGAAACGGTGCAGGCCATGACCGCCAGCAGATCGCTGGGATGGGAAACCGGAGATGTCGTCGCAGCGGTTCTGGGTTTTGAGGCTGGGATGACAGCAAACCTGTCCGCGGTTATGCACACGCCAAATTTCATCCGAATGCATGTTTTTGGATCCAAAAAATGGATAGAGGTCCTCAACGATTTCCACCCGGACAATCCGGGCGGGGTTGCGCGACATTTAACCCATGAAACCGGGCAGCCCATTGCTCTGAGAAACTTTGAATGGGTCGACACTGTTGTTGCCAACCTCGAGGCCTTTGTCAGGGCCGCGCAGGGAGGTGCCGTCTACCCCTTCTCCGCTGAAGAGTTTGTTCACAACATCGAGGTTCTGGAAGCGATTACTATTTCTGCCAAAAACCGCAGATCTGTCTTCGTAAAGGACATGCGCTAGTCGGCCTGTCCGTGTCGCGCCATCACCGAACTGCACGGCAATGCCGGTGTCTTCAGCAGTGGATTCTTTCACTCGCTACACGATAGGAAAGCCTTAAGGCATATCAAATTCCGAATTTTCCTAAACCCATGAGACATCGGCATAGTATTCTGCGCATGAGTGTCTTGCGTAAATTTTTGCGGACCTGTTAGGCTTGTGTCAGCTAAAAACGAGGTATTGCTGCGGGGAGATTTCGTTGCTGCGGCCATGCGCCTAAATAAAGGAATTTTATCATGATCAGGCACGGCACGGCGAATTTTGGTATCTCCGGAACCGACTGGCAGCAAAAGGTCAACTGGGATCGTTTGCGCAATTATCGGCTGGAACGTGCGCGCGAACGGATGAAGGCCCATGGGCTGGGCGCGATGTTGTGCATGTACGACGAAAACGTACGCTACATCACCGGCACGCTGACGCCCGGTTGGAACCGACTAAAGCCCGGCCTGCGCTATGCGCTCCTGTGCGGCGACGGGGCGCCTGTGCTGTTCGAGCAGGGCGATATCGGTATGCAGATCAAACGCCATGCGCCCTGGATACCAGAGGAGAACGTCCGCTATTCCTATGCCTGGATAAAGGGCGCCGCAGGTTCGGCTTCGAACCAGCAGGTAACCAAATTCACCAATGCCCTCAAGGAAGAGATGAAACGTTTTGGAGTCGCCGGAGAAAAGCTCGGCGTCGATTTCGTTGACATCAACATGATCGGGGCGTTCGAGGCTGCCGGCATCGAGTGGGTCGATGGTATGACGCCGATGATGGAGGCGCGCGCTGTCAAGAACGTGGACGAGCAAGAATGCATGCGCATCGTCGCGGCAATCGGTGATGCCGCACATTGGGAGACGATGAAATTCCTCAAGCCAGGGATCACCGAGAACCAGGTGACCGCGCATATCATGGAGTTCCTTTACAATATTCCCGGGATGGAAGATGTCGAGGACGTGATCGTCTCTTCGGGCCCTAACACCTGGCCGAACTGGCGCAATTTCACCGACCGCATCATCCAACCTGGTGATATCGTTTTCATGGATCTCGCAGCTCTGACCTGGAACGGCTACAAGTCGTGCTACTACCGTACATATTGCGTCGGAAAGCATCCAACCCAGGAGATGAACGACATCTACGAGACCGCACTGGGCTGGCTTTACGATTCAATCGAAGCCGTCAAGGTCGGGACAACCACCCGCGAGATCGCCTCGAAATGGCCTTCGGCGAAGGAAGCGTGGGGATACGAAGAGGAAGACCAGGCGGCCGCGAACCTCTGGGGCCATGGGCTGGGGTTGGCGCAGTACGATCCGCCGGTGATCTCGCGCATCTGGTCGCTTGACCACCCGGTCGAAATCCAGCCTGGCATGGTTTTTGCTCTGGAAACGCAGCACGGTATACCGTTCAAGTTCGGCGTGCGGATCGAGGAGATGCTAATTGTCCACGAGAACGAAACCGAGATCATCTCGAACTTCCAGGTCGACAAGATCACTGTCGTCGACCCGATGTAACCCGCCTGCCCAGATCCGTCGGAACGATTTTCCATGATCACAGACACATTCATCGTCGCGTTGAGCGACCCTGCCGCGGCGGACGCAGACCGGTTTGGACCGAAGGCGGCCAATCAGGCGGCGCTGGCCCACGCCGGTCTTCCAACGCCAGGCGGGTTTTGCCTGAGCGCGCAGGCCTACAACGCGCAGATTGCTGCGCTGGGGCTGGCGAAGGATGCCGAAAAAGCGGTGACGCTGGAGTTCATGGAGGCGCGGCCCTTCATCTCGAAAGTCCGGATAGGAATGTTCGACGCAACGATTACCGATGAGGTCCTGCAACCACTGCTCGGCGCCTACCGCGCTCTGGTTGGCGATACTGGAATGTCCGTCGCCGTGCGGTCGTCTTCGTTGATGGAAGATACCGAAGGGTCGTCTTTTGCTGGCCAGTTCCAAACATTCCTCGGTATCGAAAACGAGACTGATTTCCTGACTGCCGTGCGCGCCTGCTGGGGCGCGCTGTGGTCGTCGCGGGCTCTGCGCTACATGGAAGGGCACGACATTTCGGCGGCAGATACAGCGATGGCCGTGCTGGTGCAGCCCCTGATCGAGGCAATCGCGTCGGGTGGTGGCATCAGCCGAACAGCACATGGGGGCATGTCGGTATCCGCCACCTGGGGCCTTGGTGAGGCCATCGCCCAGGGCGAAGTAGTGCCCGACCGGTATGACCTGGACCAGCATGGCACAATAGCTGAGACCGTCGCCGGGCGAAAATTTCATTCCGTCCGGTGCCAGCATCACCACACGGGCCCCGCGGCCCATGCTGTGCCGCAAGATCAGGTGTCCGAACCCTGCCTGAGTGTCGCCCGGGTGCTCGAACTTGCCGGTATGATGAAAACCGCCGAGGCGATGATGGGAGGTCCGGTCGAGGTCGAATGGGCGATGGACGAAGCCGGCATCAAGATGCTGCAAGCCCGGCCCTTGCATGTCGAGTCGGCGCCCGTGCCAGACGAACTATGGCAACGCCATCCTGGCATCAAGGGCCACCCGGGCGGAATCGGCTGGGGATCGGGCCGGGCCTGCGTTATCAATTGCGAGTGCGAATTGGGACGAGTCGCGCCGGGTGATGTGCTGGTCACGACTGTGGCAGGCCCCGCACTAAGCCAGATCCTGCCGCGTGTTGCGGGCATAGTGGCCGAGCTTGGCGGCAGCACATCGCACCTTGCCTCTTTGGCGCGCGAGCGTGGAATTCCGATGGTGCTGGGAGCGCTTGATGCGACCAGCCGGATACCGGATGGCGGTCAGGTGGCTGTGGACGGGGTCACAGGCGTAGTGCGCTGGCAATCCTGAGGCAGTTTTCAGGGCGATTTTTGACATCACTCGTTTTGCCTGCACCGCTGCTATTGCTGATTATCATTGATCTCGCAATGAGGTAGAACGCGGGCAAGCCTATTTTTGGCTTTCCGACCCGTAAGTTTCTTTCACATGCTCGCGCAGGTCCTTAACAAAGGTGTGGGTGATTTTCGAACGGGTCTGCGCGGCGGGGAAAAGCAGGCCGTATTCATAGCGGATCGATGGTTTGAAAGGTCGCGCGATGACGCGGTCTCCGTAATCGTTTGCAACAAACGGGTGAACGATCGAAACACCAAGCCCCTTGGCAACCAAGTTAGTCGCCAGAAGGCTCGATGGCGCTTCGACGGTCAGCGAGCGCTTGACACCCAGATTGCCGAACAATTCATCCGTCTGATAGCGTAGTATCGAACCGGAACTGAGCGAGATGAAAGCGCATTCGGCCAGATCTTCAGCCAATATCTCGGATTTGGCGGCGAGCGGGTGGCCAATGGGCAGTACACATACACCTTCGGCGGAAAACAGGTCTTCAACGTCGATGCCCTGGCAATTAATCGGCAGCGTGGCAATGCCGAAATCGAATTGCGCACCTTCGATTGCCTCTTCGACCTCCAGGCGACCGCCCATTTTGACCGAGATCTTAACGTTTCGATATCGCTTTTTGACCGAAGCGATGACTTCCGGCAACAGACCGTAGGCAAGTGACGGCATAGCGATGATCCTCAGCGCGCCGGTTTGCAGCGTACGAATGTCGTGTGCCGTGGCTGTAATCTGATCGATCGAGGACAAGAGCTTGCCGACCACATCATAGAACTGCTGCCCTTCGGGGGTTATCCGTAAACGGCCGTGTTGACGGTCGAAGATATTCAGACCAAGTTCTGTCTCGAGCCGGGATATCAGCCGACTGACCGCGGACTGGGTCAGACCGAGCAACTCGCCCGCCTGCGAGGTGGTCCCGCTGGCGATGACGGCGCGTAGTGCCTCTAGCTGCCTTAGCTTCATATTGCGACCAATCGCGATTTTTCATATGCTGCCAACGCAATCCTACTATGAAAAAGTAACATAATGGTAGGTCCAATTTGAATTTTAATTCATTCAGCCGGAGCCCTACGGTGAACCGCAACACGCTTCGCTTTGCCGAGACGTGGGCCAAATCTGTGTTTGAGACGGTGACCGCCCAGGCGGTTCAAGGCAAAGGCAGCAGCAAACAGGTCAACAGGGGAGGCCCAGGCAATGCCACCGCCAGATGAGACCGCGGACACCGGTACAGAGCAGGCACGCCGCCTGAATTTTAACAGCGTTTTCGGTGGTCTATTCGTGGCGCTCTCGGCGGTTTTACTCCTGATCATCCCCGACCAGATCGAAAAACCGTTGATTATTTTCGCAGCCAACCAGAACGATCTGAAGCCGTCGCTTTTCCCACAACTTGTGGCCGTCGGGTTCGGCGGGCTTGGCATCTGGCTATTCTTCAAGAGTTTTTCAATACGGGAACGCAACGAACTCAGGGGTCTCAGACTCCCAGCGATCGTCAACATATCAGTGACCCTGCTGGCGATGCTGTTATACGGCCCACTGATGGTGAGCGTGGGTTTCGTCGTTGCCAGTGCGCTGCTTATTGGTTTTCTGTCGACCTTTTTCGGCAACCGGAATTACCTGTTAACCGCAGCGATCGCCGTAGCAGTTCCGGTTACGATGTTCTTTGTCTTCACGAAGCTTCTGGCGACATATCTACCGCCGTTTCCAATAGATACCGTGCTGACACGACTTTACCTCCTGTAGATCAGGGCGCCAAAAGAGGGCAAAAAGCGATGTGGGACAGTTTCATTCAGGGTTTGGAATTGGCCATGCGCTGGGACACCTTCGCGATGATGAGCGTCGGTCTGATCCTGGGCATGTTCGTTGGCGCACTACCGGGCTTTACCACGGTGATGGCGATGGCCATCCTTCTGCCACTGTCATTTTTTCTTGATCCGTTGATCGGCATCCCCTTCTTGCTGGGTGTCTACAAAGGGGGCATTTACGGCGGCAGCATACCGGCTATCCTTGTGTCAATGCCCGGAACCGGCGCGGCGGTGGCCACCACATTCGATGGCCCGGCGCTGACCAAAAAACGTAAAGCCCGAAAGGCGCTGGAGATCGCGCTGTATTCTTCGGTTTTCGGCGATCTTTCTTCCGATATCGTAACCATCCTCTTTATCGGACCAATTGCGCTGATCGCACTGATGTTCGGGCCCCCGGAACTGATGGCTATCCTGTTTCTGGCGCTGATCGTGATTTCGGCAACCTCGTCGGGCGTTTTCGTCAAGGGTTTGCTGATGATGTGCCTAGGGCTTTTTCTCGGTCTTGTGGGACAGGATCCCATCGGCGCGCTGTCGCGTTTTACATTTGATATCTTTGCCTTCCGGGCCGGTATCCCGCTGTTGCCGATGCTGATCGGTGTCTATGCGCTGCCGGAAATTCTCATCGCGGTTGAGAATAAGACGGTTGGCGTCATCCGCCAGAATATCCGTGCCCGCGAGGGAGGGCGGCTGACTTTCGCTGAGTTTCGGGGCTGTTTTCGGTCCATCTGTCGGTCGACTATGATTGGCACTGGTATCGGAATGATTCCGGGGTTGGGCCAAGTTGTCGCCGCGTTCATGGGTTATGCGGCGGCCAAGAACGCCTCGAAGACACCCGAAGAGTTCGGCAAGGGCAAGCTTGAAGGCGTCGCCGCCGCAGAGGCCGCCAACAATGCGGTCAACGGGCCAACGCTCGTGCCGCTTCTGACATTGGGCATTCCGGGCGACAACATAACAGTGATCCTGATCGGTGCCTTCATCGCCCAGGGCATGCGGCCCGGCCCACAACTGATGGTCGAACAGGGCCCACTGGTCTTTGCCATCCTAGTGGCCATGGTATTTGCCAACCTCCTTTTTCTGGTCATCGGCTATTTCGCGATCCCGCTTTTCGCGCTGGTGGTGACCATCCGGCGGTCGATCCTGCTACCGCTGACTGTGGTCTTTGCCTTTGCTGGCTCATACGTGACGCGTTCGGACCCGCTGGACTTGGTTATTCTGGCGCTCTTCGGCGCATTCGGCTATCTGGCTAAAAAACTCTCTTTTGATGTGACCCCGATGGTGATGGCATTCATTCTTGGCAAAGAACTGGAATACTCGTTCGGCCAGACCATGGTTCTAGCGCAGGGGAACCTTCTGAACTACGTATTTCTGGAGCGCCCGATAACCGCAGTCATCCTGGTGGCAACGCCGGTTCTCAGCTTTCTGCTTTGGCGCAAAAGCAAGCGCATGCGCGCCGAATTCGCTGTAGATGACGTAGGATAGTGTCATCCGCCCCAAGTCAATTAACAACACAGTTCATATCACTCAAAAACCCAAGGTCTTGCCGCCGGTGAAATGGGGAAGCATCCCTCTGGAAGGCTCGGTGCTTACCAGCCTACGCGCCCGGCGGGACAGATAACTTTCGGTGTGTGGATTGGTGGTGCAGGTTCCGACTCCAGACAAACGAAAATTGACTTATTTTCCGCGAGATTCAGCGAACATGGCGGCACCTTTCTTAAGCAAAAGATGTCTTTTCGTCATAGAGTCAGGTGGTTTATGAATTTTCTTTCATAGGCCATCCCTTTTAGCATTTCCGCATCCGTGAATAATAAAACAATGGTTCTACCAATCAAACCTGGGAGGTTCTGACTATGATGTTCCGAAAAATTTTCACGCTAATCCTTGGCACCGCAGTTGTGTTCGGCCTTGGCTTAGGGGTTGCCCAAGCAGATGATTTCCCAGAAAAGCCGATCACGTTGATTCTGCCATTGGGCGCCGGTGGCTCGCATGACCGCAACGCGCGTGTCTTCACCAGCACGATCCCCACCTACCTGGGCAACGCGATAATCGTCAAGCTAATGCCGGGTGCAAGCGGCCAGACCGGTACGGCGGCCGCGGCCTCTGCAAAACCCGACGGGTATACGCTGTTGTTCACCCACAACTATTTCGACCAGTTACAGCAGCACGTGGTCAAACTGCCTTATGACACCAACAAGGACTTCATCTCGGTCGCACAGTTGAATTCCAATGATGCCTCTTTCATTGTGAATTCCGACAGTCCTTTCAACTCACTGGCCGATCTTGTCGATCATGCGAAGGCAAACCCCGGCGCGTTAAAATTTGCGCATAGCGGCGTCTGGGGTGCGGTACACGTTCCTGCCGTCCGTTTCTTCAAGGAAGCAGGCATTGATGTGACGCTGGTGCCATATAAAGGCGGCGGACCGGCGATGGCGGGGTTCCTGGCTGGTGACGCCGATTTTACCATGCAGTTTCCGTCGACCATCCTTGGCCAGGGCGACAAAGTACGTGTTCTGGCAAGCGGAGCCTCAGGGTTGTTTGAGGGCGTGCCATCGTTTGGCGAGCTTGGATATACTGAAGATATCGGCTCGATGCGCCGCATCATCATGGCACCGCGCGGCATCCCCGCTGACAGACTGTCGAAAATCCAGGACGCCTTGGTGGCTATGCAGGACGACAAGACTTACAAGCGGTTGATAAAGGCCATCGGTGAAAACCTGAACTTCGTCAACGGGCCGGAATACGAAGCGCTCCGCCCAGGCCAAAGCAAAGCATTCAAGGAACTAATCGAAAGCCTGGCGCAGTAATCTAGAGCTTTTCACGAGTTGTTGGAATCACCAATGAATCGTGAAAAGCCGTGACACCAGATACCTAAATCAGCATTTCGTGTTCAATCTGGATCAGGTTAAATGTGAAACGCTCTGGATCGGCCTTCCCAAGTACGGCACCCCCAACGGTTTTGGGGATGCCGTCTGCGTTTGCATCAAGCCGACAAGGTTGATCAGGTATCTTTTGCCACCGGTGGCCAAAGCCGTTTTCCAACACTTGGCGAGCCCGGTGCATGTACCGTGTAGGTGATGATCTTGTTGGTCCAGACGCGGTCGTCGAGCGCTAGAGACTCATGGCCTTGGAAGTGCTCCTGCCGTGCCTCCAGGGACAGAAATTCATAAAGAACTGAGTGTTTTGCCCAACCTGCAACTGAAACCAGCTTGCGGGTAGCGATGCACCCCGGCATGCGTGACATATGGGGCAGACGATATTGCGCGTACCACGCGGCAAGGTCAAACTCGTCATCAACAGTTCGCGTGCGAAAACTGCCCATTTGGATGGCTGGCCCTGGTGTGGAGCCCACAACGCGGGCGTGAAATTCGGGGCCGGAGACGAACTCCTCCTGAGTGAAGATGCAGGTTCGGCTGCCCAAACGCAAAGCCAACATACCAACCGCTGGCTCGCCCAGCGAGCCCTGCCACTCGTCAATCCGTGGATCGGCGAAGACGTGCGGCGAAGTGGCTCCAACGAGGATCAGAAACTGCGTGCCTGTCCCCAGGCCTGTGTCGTCCGCGTGGCGCAGGCGATCATGGATCGCCTGCATCCGCGCGCCGCCGCCGGTGATTTCATAGTGCGCCGCCCAGGCAACTCCCGGTCGATGCATGATCTCGGGCAGGTGTTGGTCGTGTAGCCATGCCAAATAGTCGTGACGCCCGTTTTCGGCAAGATCATACCAAGTCGCCCAAATGCCATTGTCCATGTCTCATCTCCGCATGATCGGCCAAGGGCCGGTTTTGGCGTCGCACGGGCCGCCAGAGCCTCAATTGTACCGCCCCGGCACTTCCAGCCCAAAATTCAAAAACTACCTGAGTCTATGTCTACTCTGAATATGACCCAGCCTCTGCCGCACGGTAAGGTGGCTCAGAAGTGAGTACCCGTGCCCGAGATGCCGACCCGTGAGGAGATAACTATGTCGTTGATCCCGATTGTCACTGATGAGGATGCCAACCCCGAACAAGCAGCACTTTTTGCTGGTTGCACCAAAATGCTGGGACGTGTTGCAAATGCTCTTCGCGTCGCCTCGCATGCGCCGAAAATCACTCAGGCATTGTTGGGGTTCATGATTCCAGCCTTGCGTGAGGAAGTGACCGGGGCTTTGAGCGTAAGAATCAAGGCTTTGGCGATCCTCAAGACGTCGATGCTGAACGGCTGCGCTTATTGCATCGGGCACAACACCTCGCTGGGACGAGCAGTGGGTTTCTCTGACGAACAGATCCTGGCAATTGAGGGCGACTACAATAACTCGGCCCTGTTTACAGATGCCGAGAAAGCCGCGATTGCCTGGGCTGAGTGCCTGACGGAAAAAACGTACAGGCAGAATCCCCAGGTGATGGACGAGTTGAAAACGCACTTCAGCAATGAACAAATCGTTGAGATCACTATGGTCTCGGGCTTCTTCAATTTCTGGAACCGTTTCACCGACGGCTTGCAGGTTGACTTGGAAGCCAAAGAGCAGGTCAGCCTGATCAGAAAGTCTAAGAAAGTAGATGTAAACGACTATATTACTTACATGCAAGGCACTTGGTGGAACGACGCTCGCCCGATGATGGACGAGAGCGCAGTCTCTTCCGGTTCCTAAAAATCGAACACGAAAGCTGCAAGACCTCTAAGAAAAATTTCGCGCCTATGATGTACATTTCTCTCCCGAACACGGATGTGATCTCCAAAAACCCGAATCGTTGGGTCGCCGAAAGGCATTGGGACGCTCAAAAAACCCGTGACACGGGGAATTCAGTATCGGAGTTTGTGAGCGGAGCAAGTGTATGACGTCAATGTATATTCAAATTTTAAATGTGATTGCTCCGGTCGCTTTGATGACCCTTGTGGGTTATGTTCTTGCCCGCCGGCAAGTACCGCTGGACGCCAAGACTCTAAGCTCGCTGGTCCTGTTGGTGGCAACCCCTTCGCTGGTTTTTTCGACGCTGACTTCACTAACGATCGACTTTGCAACGATGTCCAGCATGGCGCTCGCGGCTGGGCTCAGCGTAGCGGTTGCGGCAGCACTGGGGTTCGTCCTGCTCAAGGTCCTGGGCATGTCCATTCAGACCTTCCTGCCCAGTCTTATGATCCCGAATTCCGGAAATATCGGGTTGCCTCTTGTGTCGCTTGCCTTTGGCGATACTGGGCTGGCGCTTGGCGTCTCGTTCTTCTTCGTGATCGCACTATTGCAATACACTGTCGGGTTGGCGATCTCGTCGGGACAGTTCCGGATCGGTGATCTGGCACGGCAACCGCTGGTATATGCGGTGGCCTGCGTGATCGTGGTGACGGCCACTGGGGTCCAGGTGCCCCGGATCGTCGCGTCGACCACTGACCTGTTGGGTGGCATGATGATCCCGGCGATGCTGATTTTTCTCGGCGCGTCGCTGGCAAGGCTTTCGGTTGCCGATATCCGGCCCGCAGTGGCCATCGCCTTTGCACGGCTGGCGATTGGACTGGTCGCCAGCATTCTGGCCATCAAACTTCTGTCGTTGTCGGGGGTAGAGGCGGGATGCGTCCTGTTGCTGGCGATGATGCCAGCGGCGATCGTCACCTACGTGTTCGCCGAGCAATATCGCGATGACGCAAAACAGGTCGCCGGCGCAATCGTGCTCTCGACGCTGGTAACCTTCGCCCTGCTTCCGGCGATACTGTGGGGCGCCTATGTTGTCTCGGGCGTGCAGCTCTAGGGTACAAACCTCGCGATGCCGTTCATGAAATATCCGTATTGAGATAGGCCCATTCGGAACTTTCCCCCGTCGCTGTGGGGTCTTAAAATGCGTTTCATCCATCCGGCGGGATAATGATTAGCTAGGCGAAATTGTTTTTTGAAGAATCATGGCCGCAAGAAGCTGAAAAGGGAGATTTCTGATGGGTAAGATACGGATTGCGGTGGCCGACAGCCCATTTCCCAACCTCGCCCCAGCAGAGGCGGTGCTGGCGGAACTTGAGGCCGATCTGGTGATGGCCGACGCGCCAACGGTAGCGGGCATTCTCGCCGTCGCAGCCCGGGCGGATGCACTGATGGTCACCTACGGCAAGATCACTTCCGAAGTGATCGCCGGGTTGAAAAACTGCAAAGTGATTGGGCGAATGGGTCTTGGGGTAGACAATATTGACATCGACGCTGCCACCAGCGCAGGAATCGCGGTGGTTTACGTGCCCGATTACTGCGTCGACGAGGTGTCCGACCATACTATGGCAATGCTGTTGAACATGGTGCGCAAAATCAGTTTTTCTAACCAGCTCGTTCAGTCCGGGCGCTGGGAAATGCCTGCCGTGGCGCCGTTGTCACGGCTGCGCGGGCGCATCCTGGGTCTCGCTGGATTCGGCCAAATCCCAAGGGCCGTGGCGCCCAAGGCGCAGGCATTCGGGCTGACCGTTATCACACATGATCCATTCGTCGATAAGGCGGTCGCGGCTAGTGCTGGTGTCGAAATGGTTGACTTTGAGACATTACTGAACAGTTCGGATTTCCTCTCGGTCCATGTGCCGATGATGGAACAGACTCGCAGCCTTTTCGGCGCCGACGCATTTTCGCAGATGAAGCCCGGTGCAGTGCTGGTCAATACCGCACGCGGCCCGCTTGTAGACACTGACGCATTGGCCGCCGCACTGGATGAGGGTCGGCTGGCCGGTGCAGCGCTCGATGTCATGCCAATCGAACCGCCGCCTGCGGGCCATCCGCTGATCGGTCGCGACAATGTGATTCTCACCCCCCATACGGGTTTCTATTCCGTTGAGGCGCTGGAGGAGTTGCAGATCAAGGCGGCGCGCGGTGTGGCCGACGTGCTGAGCGGGAAAATGCCCGTCTATCCGATTAATCCCGATGTCCTGGGCGGCACTGCCTGATGCGGGCAATGGTTCTCGCCGGGCCGGGCTGGTTGAAACGGGCCGATATTGAACGACCAGTGCCGGCAGAGAACGAGGTTCTTGTCAGGGTCAGTCATGCGGGTATATGCGGCACCGATCTGGAGATTTTTCGCGGCGGCATCCCGGTTGCGTATCCCCGTGTCATGGGCCACGAAATGATCGGCCAAGTCGTGCAGACCACTTCCGGCGAACCGGCCACCGGCAACCGCGTATTGGTTGATCCGGCATATTACTGCGGCGACTGTTATCAATGCAGGGCTGGGCAGTTCAACCTCTGTCCCTCGGGCGGTCTGATCGGGCGCGACCGCGATGGCGGGTTCGCCGAATTTCTGGTTGCTCCTACAGGCAACGTCTATGTGCTGCCTGATGAAATCCGCGGCGAGGAGGCACCAGCGATCCAAGTGCTGACCACCTGCTTTCACGCCCAGCGGCTGGCTGGAATCACGCCGGGTCAACCGGTACTTGTGATCGGGTTGGGGGTGACCGGGCAGCTTCACGTGCAATTGGCCAAAGCCGCCGGTGCATCACCCGTCATCGGCACAACACGCAGCGCTTGGAAACGCGAACTGGCAGAGACGCTTGGTGCCGATGCGACGTTGGCGCCAAGTGACCGTCTATCCGAAAACATACGCGAGCTGACTGGCGGGGTTGGTCCGGATCTGGTCATTGAAACCTCTGGCCGTTTGTCGGCATTTTCGCAGGCCGTTGAGTTGGTCCGCAGCGGCGGGCGAATTATCCCGTTTGGGATTTACACCGAAACCGAGGGCGAGTTGCCGTTCTACCAGCTCTATTTTAAGGAATTGCAGCTTGTGAATGCGCGCGCGGCGGTGGGTGCGGACTTTCCACCCAGCATAGAACTTGTGCGGCAGGGCAAGATTCAGCTGACACCCTTGATCAGCCAGGTATTGCCGCTGGGCGATCTGAACAGGGCGCTCGATGATCTGAACTCCAGCATGGCGCGCACCATGAAAATCATCCTGCAACACTGATCCCCATTGAACCGAGGCCACCTTGAGTGCTGTCAGACAAATTCGAACCAGCCTACGAGTGGACAGTGACGCTGTCCCTTATGGCACACTAAGTTGGCAGCACTCGGAAAGAGCAGCGTTACTGTTGAGCTTGAAACTTTCGCGTGAGTGAAGGTGACGTTGCTGGTTTAAAGGAAACCGTACGGTTAGTTTAACTGCCAGATGGATGATCTTGGGGCTGGATTTGAAGTGCTTTAATGGTCTGCGTTTTCCCATGGGTTGCCACTGGTCTAGTACCCTTCCGGTCATAATTGGTTTCTTTTGACGGCACCTCTTTGCTCATTCCCACTCCTGTACCTCAGCGACATTGCTGTTGTACCTAGCTGGTAGCGGTGGCCGCCAGGGTTCCAAAGCATCCTCAGCCTTTACGACTTTGCAGAGCAGAGCGCGCAGTTGGTAGGTGCCCATAGCCGGGCAATAGGGTGGATCGATGCTGGTCAAAGTGTTGGCGTTTGAACGCCAGTTGCCGTGATCAGGGCTCTCTTCCTCCTCTGGGAACCACCAGCCGTGCTGTACGTGGACAACGCGTTTGTCGATGCCGGCAAAGGTTTTGACCTTTTGGCAACATTTACCCCGGATGGTTTCAATGGACACCCAGTCTCCGTCTTTAACCCCAAGCTCGCCCGCCGTGTCTGGGTGTACTTCGCATGTTGGTTCGGGCCGGCCCTTGCGCAGGCGGGGAAGTTGGCGGAATTCCGAGTGAAAGAACATCGGGATCCGCGCGCCAGTGATCAGGACAAGCGGATATTCCTTTGCCAGTTCCGGTATGCTTACAGGGCTTTCCGGGGGCTCCTGATAGTCGGGAAGCGGATCGAGGCCATAGTCTTCGAGAAGCGTGGAATAGAGCTCGATTTTGCCGGTCGGAGTTTTAAATCCGTTCTCCTCATATTTTTGCCATCTGAACTCCGGCTGGTAGAAGCCCATTTCCTTGAGATCGTCCCAGCCAAAATCAAGCGTTGCCCGCAACATGGTGTCATAGACTACCCGCGGGTCTTCCTGACCGTGCTCGGTTTCAAGCCGACGGCATATCTCGGTCATGATGTCCTCGTCCTGCATACATTCACCTATTTGAGCGGTTTTTTGCTGGGCAAGTATCACGTTCTGGCCATAAAACGGCACGGCGGGCATTGCATCGACCTCAGCCCAGGAGGCTGCCGGCAGGATCAGGTCGGCAAGCTCGGCCGTCGGTGTGAGGTAGAGATCAGCAACAACCAGATAGTCAAGTGCTGTCAGGGTCTCGTAAACGGCTTTCACGTCGCCGTAGGTCGACAAGGCGTTGTTGCCAAAGATTAACCCGGTGGTGACTGGATAGGGTTCATGAGAACGGATGGCCTTGAACACCGCGGGAATATGGGCTGAAGGGATTTGTGCGAGTTCGCCGCTCAGAACCTTGAAATCGTCAAATCCCAAGCGCTTTTTCTGCTGCTTTGTTGGCATTTTGTCAAACAGCTGCGGAAACGGAGGCAGCGGCATCATGCCAAAGGACCAACTGCCGGGTTGATCTATGTTGCCGGTGATCGAGGGCAAACACAAAAGGGCGCGCACGGTCTGGAAACAGGCCGGGGTATGCTCAATGGCACAGCCCCACTCAAGCATCGATGGCTTGGTCGTTGCAAACATCCGTGCGGCCTGACGTATCAGCTCTGCTGGCACCCAGGTGATTGGGGCCGCCCACTCGGGGGTAAACGATTTCACGCGTGCAGCCAGTTCGTCAAACCCATGGCACCATTTTGCGACGAATTCCTTGTCCTCCAGCCCCTCCCCGATAATGACGTTGAGCATGGCGAGCGCCAGCGCATCATCGGTGCCGGGCCTCAGCTGCAACCAGATATCGGCCTGCTTGGCCAGCAGAGTTTCGCGCGGGTCTACCACTATGGTTTTCGGATTACCGACCAGTGCTTCCCTGACCCCAAAACCGAGTTCCCCGTCAGGGCCGGAGTAAAGCGGATTGTGGCCCCAGAAGGTGATCAGTTCGGGTTTTGCGTCTTCGGTGTAGTTACACAGCGGCAGCTGCCCCATGGTGATAATTGAGCCGTGAACGCGCGGGCGAAAGCACTGCGCTGTTCCGGGCTCGCACCAGTTTGGGGTGCCAATAGCATTGGCAAAGCGTGAGACATAGGGGAAGTGATGGCGACCGGTACCAGTACCAACCCAGATCGATTCCGCTCCGTTCTTTTTGGTGGCTTCCTTGATCTTGGCCACCATTTCATCATAGGCCTCATCCCATGAAATTCGCTCCCAGCGGCCTTCACCACGGGAACCGACACGGCGCATCGGGTATTTCAGCCGCCGCGGGTTATAGACTTGCTGAAGACTGGCGGCTCCCAGCGGGCAAAGCTTGCCCTTGTTCATCGGGTTATCCGGATCACCCTTGATCTGGGTAATCGTATCGTTTTCGACCGTGATCAGGGCGCCGCAACCGCCATGACACATGCGACAGGCGCTTTTGTAGATGCGGACTTCGCTGTTAGTGCCTTCTTCAGGCTTTTCGATCTTGTTCATCTGCGACGGTCTCATTCTCAGAAGATAATAGCAGCGATTTCCTTGTGGCGAACGGTAATTACTACAAAGAGCACCAGAATCGGCTGGCAGGGCTCAATCAGGCGCCAGATTTCCCGGTTCCAAAGCAGGGTTGCAAAAGCGACGAGCATGAACGCCAGCAACACAACCGCAGCCAATCCAGCGAAGGGCGGGATCAGAATTGTGAAAGCGCAAATGATCCATATACAGACCAGAAAGCCGGTCACAATTCCAGGGAGCGGATACCCCCAACCGCGAAACTCTTCTCTGACACGTTGGTAGTTCTTGACCTTCCTGTAGGCTGATCGCGCGAAAAAGAACGCCAGATAGAGCTGGCAGACCCATGATATCATTTCGATAACCGACATCTGTTTCAAGATTACCCGGCTTTGTGAGCTGCCCTGAGCGCGTCGATCAACTCGCTGTCGTTTCTCAGTTCCATACCCTGTTCGACCATCTGTTCCCATACCTGCCTGGTGCCGCGACCCAGAACAGATTGGGCGCCAAAACTGTTGATCACTTCGATGCCATAGGAGGTGTCCTTGATGCGATTTTTACCGGTGAACATGATCGGGTCATCAATGATGCCTTCGGCCATGTTTTTGGAATGAAGTTTTACATGCGGGCTGCCGGTTGCGCCGTTGGAAAACGCATCTGCAGCCACGCGCAAGTCGATGCCGGCCGCTTCGCAGGCCAGCAGGCCTTCGGCGGTCGCCGCCACCTGCAGTGCTCCCATGACGTTGTAGATTAGCTTGAAGGTGATGCCGGAGCCGACTGGACCAAAATGGATCACGGCGGCGCTTATTGCATCAAGCACCGGGCGCATCGCATCGACGTCTTCTTTTGCTCCGCCAGCAAATACTTTCAGTTTACCGGCATTGGCCAGATCCGGCCGCCCGGCCACCGGGCAATCAAGAAAATTCATGCCCTTGGCGCGCGCCAGCCCGTCAAGCTCGCGTATCCACTCAAGCGAGGCTGTAGAAGCCTCAATCGCGTAGGCACCAGGCTTGAAATTGCCCTTAAGCGCACCGTTTTCCCCGTTCCAGCTGCCGCGCGATGCATCATCATTAGTCAGGCAGGAAATCACAACCTCAGCGCCCTCTACCGCCTCTATCGGGGTTGCGGCGATCTTTGCGCCCGCGTCCTCCAGCGGTTTGGCTTTGGCGATTGTGCGATTGTAGGCGGTAACTTTATGACCGCCCTTGAGGTAATTCCTGATCATCGCCGAGCCCATTGCACCGGTGCCTAGGAATGCTATTTTTGCCATGGTCTTTCTCCCTGAATGCTGTCCGTTGTTTTTTTCTTTAACCTCAGTCCGGCGGTCGGGTGATGCACAGTCCTTCCAGCGCCAACCCGTAAGGCAGAAACTCGTTCATCCGCCTTCGCAGATCTTCGGTCAGAAGAATGCGCGAATAACGGCGGTTAAGCTCTGGCTGCTTCATGATTTCAGCAGCAAGTTCGCGCGCCCGAACAAGCAATTGGTCACGGGGCAGGATTTCGTTGATCAGCCCGTACTCAAGCGCCTGCTCGGCGCCCAATACCTGCCCCGTCAAAAGGAAATAGCGCCCCCGGTTCAGTCCCATGATCATGGGAAACACGATATGCACCCCGTCTCCGGGCACCAGCCCACCTGAAAAATGCGCTGAATCCTGAAACGAAGCGGTTTTGGTTGCCAGAACGATATCGCACATCACCGGCAGTTCGGCGTGCCGGGCTGCCGGGCCATTGACAGCCGCGATCATGGGAATATCGATCGCCAGCATGTTAGCGTGAAGCCGGTTGGCCTCCCAGCCCAGCTCACCCCAGCCGTCCGGGCTCATGTGGTGGTAAGCGCGGTTCGCTTGGGCATCGGGTACGGGGCCGGAAAATTCGTCACCGGTTCCGGTCATGATGACCACCTGATTGTCGCGATCCCGTCCGATATTGAGGAACGCTTCCTCGAGTTCGGCGTGAGCACGGCGGTTCCACCTGAGTGGGCCGCCATCGGTTACAAGCGTCATTTCCAGAACGCCGTTCTCGCGGCTGAAATTGATGGTTTCATACTTGTCCTGATAAGACTCAAGCCGGGTTCTCAGCTTTCTGATTTCATTGGCGTCCATATCGGCCTCCTTTGTCCGCGTTATGTGGCATCTCTGGCATCCCGGATGTCTTCAAGCCCGTCAAAAAAGGTAACCGGCGGATAGGCCTCGGGGTCTGTCACCACATCCAGAAGCGTGGTTTCACCAGAAGCGAGCGCATCTTTCAGAGCGGGCAGATAGTCGCCGGCGTTTTCGATCCGCACGCCACGGCATCCCGAAGCTTCGGCGATTTTTGCATGATCCACTTCAGTGAAGAAACAGCAATCGCTGTGACGGCCAAATTTCACGTCTTCGGCGTCTTTCTGATAGCCAAGAACGCCGTTGTTCAACACCGTCAACACCACCGGTGTTCCCATGCGACGCGCAGTTTCCAGCTCTGACCAGACATGGGCAAACCCGCCATCCCCGACCATGCAGATCACCGGGCTGTCTGGTCTTGCGACCTTGGCACCGATTGCCATTGGCAAACCCCACCCAAGGCCAGCCAGTCCGCGGGGTGTGATGAAACGCATCCCGTGCTTGAGTGACGGTAAATAGCAGGCCGCCCACAGGGTCGAGTAACTGGCATCCGTCACCACAATCGTTTCCGGCGTCAGAACCCGTCGGATGTCAGCCGCCAGTCTTTCCGGGCGGATCGGGTGGGAGTTGGAATTCTCATAGGGCATTATGTCCGGCAGGTGCTTTTCCTTGGCCTCGGCAATACGCCTTTCGGTGTTCGGAATTGGAGAACGGCACCCTTTCAAGGCAGCGCACAGGGCCTGAAGCGTCAGCTTTGCATCGCCGTTCAGCCGAAGGGCCTCGTAGTTACGGCCGATTTCAAGGCTGTCGACATCGATATGGATAATCCGGGCGCTCTTTGGATAGATCGTCCAGCTGTCGGTTCCGTTCTGGTTGGTGCGCGACCCGACCAGCAGGATCACATCAGCCTCGTCAATCATCGGCTGCATGTAGCGCGTCGGCGAGAGTTTTCCCATTGCGTAGCCGACCACGCCAAGGGAAAGGGGATGCCCTTCGTCAATTGCACCCTTGCCCATGACGGTTGTCATCACCGGAAGGTGGCATTCGCGCTGCAACTCGGCGACCTCCTCACAGGCGCCCGACAGATGAACACCACCACCGGCAACGACAAAGGGGTTTTGGGCCGATGCCAGCAAGTCGGCGGCCTCACTGATCCGCGCCGGATCTGCGGCAACGCGATCAAGCGGGAAATGGCCCAGGTTGGCGGTGCGCGGCTGAGGCAGTTCCACTTCCTCCAGCAGCAAATCGGCAGGCAGCATCAACACAACCGGGCCCGGTCGGCCGCTGGCAGCAGTAGCAAAGGCCATGTCGATGTAATCCTCGATCCGGCTTGCCTCAGTCACCCGCTTGATCGATTTGGCACAACCATGAAACAGTGCCATATGATCGTATTCCTGAAACGCGTTCTTGTCGGTTTGCGGTCGGTTTACATCCTGCACCAATGCCACGATCGGAATAGAGGCCATCAACGCCTCGGCCAGTCCCGGCACCAGCAGGGTTGCCGCCGGCCCGTTTTGGGCTGTGACCACGCCGACTTTGCCGGTGATGCGGGCATAGCAATCAGCCATATAGGTTCCAGCGTTTTCCGTCCGGTACATGAAGTGCCTTATGTTGGCGTCTTCCGAAGCCAGCAGCAGTGCAGATGGCAAACACTGAGAGAACATTACCTCAACTCCATGACGTACCAATGATGCGGCCAATACTTGTGCTACTGTTTTGTTCTTACCGTCGGTCATTCAATGTACTTCCTTTGGGTGCTGAAAGGCGCCGAAAAACCGCACGGTTCAGGGCGACCCTTTCAAAACAACTGTTTTCGCAACGACGCTTGCGCCTTTGATTGTTCTTTTGGTAGTTTTCCCGGAAAAATCGCTGTGTGATATTTCGATTTCACAGGCCCCCAGATCGGGTTCCAACCCGTCAATACGAAACTCGCCGAATGCATTGGTTTCAGTCGAAGCGATCTCTGTCCCACCAGATTTTAGCGAAACGCGGGCACCGGACAGACAGTCACTCACACCGTTTTTTTCGCCAAGAACCTCGCCAGCAACAAAGGCTTTGGTAAACAGATGCAGGTTCTTGTAATGAACCCGAGGTTTGGTGGCCAAGTCAGCCCTAAGCGGCTCTAGATCTTCCTGTGCAACCATCACTGCCATTTCGTCGTCTGACTTTTTTACGGCCCTAAGGGCGCCGGTCGGGCAGGACTGCACGCAGCGCGGCTCTTTCCAGCCTCGGTCAAGTAAGTGAGCATCGAACGTCCAGGCTTGCGGCAATGACAGTTCATCATTCCACCAGATCGCGCCGTAAGGGCAACTTTCAACGATATCGCGACGACCTGCAGCCTTGTCCGGGTTGATGATCACAATCCCATCCGTCCGCTTTTCAACCGCCCCTCCACCTGCTTTGACACACGGGGCGTCATCGCAGTGGTTGCACATCGTTGGGACATAGGTGGTATCGACCATCGGGTGCTGGCCCCGCTCTTTGGTCAGGATGTTGATCCACTTGTGGCCATGAAGTGGTTGCGGGGCCGAGTAACCTTTGATGTCGTTACCGACATATTCATCCTTGGTGGCCAGAAAGCAGTTGTTGCAATTGTGGCATTCGGCGACGTCAACGATTAGGCTCCACTTGCTCACGACGCCAACTCCCTAATCGCGAATTTCTCGACTTCAATCAGGCAGGAATTCGGGGCGGATGCAGTGGTCTTTTCAGTCATATGTCGCTTGGGTGTCAGGACGTTGACGCAGCCGCCGATATCAGGGGATTCTCCTGGCTCTCCAACCGGCTGATATTCGGCGGAGGATTCATAACTGTGAACCACGCCTTCCATCAGGCGTTCGGTCAGAACAGCCGCGCAGATGACAGAGCCGCGATCATTGAAAAGCTTGACCAGATCGTGCTGGTTGATACCGCGCTTTTTGGCCTCGACCGGGTTGAGTCGTGCGATCCAGTAGTAGTGGCCGTCGATCAGGACCCGGTGGTCCTGAATATCGTTGATCACAGAATCCTTGCCATCCCCAAGCGTATGAAAACTGAAGCGCGGATGTGGCGTGATCAATTGCAGAGGGTATTTGTCCATCAGCTCCTTGGTCTGCCGTCCCTCCCAGGCCGGTATGTAGCGGTTTATCGGTGGGCGATCCGGGTCCTGCCCAAAGCGTTTCAGGCTGTTGGGTTCAAACTCGAACTTTCCAGATTGGGTCTGCAGGCCCTCGAGGTATTTCTCGCCGTATTCGGCTGGCAAGGGCGATGGTTCCGGTACATCCTTTTTGCGCCCCTCATAGAACCAGCGCATGCTCGTAGGGGGGCGGTTGGCCTCGTTTTCTTCCGGCGGAACCACATAATAGCCCTTTTTCATGAAGTTTTTCCATGAAATCACCTTGGAGACATCGGAGCTGAGGAATTGATCCCTGCACCATTGAATCTCGGTCTTGGCCTCGCCGAAATAGGCACTCAGCCCCATATGCTGGGACAGTTCCAGAAATATCTGGAAGTCGGACTTGCTTTCGCCCAGGGGTTCGATGCACTTGTGCTGTAGCGTGATAACCCGATGGTTCAGCTGGTTATAGTTGTGATGTCCATAGCCACCGGACGAGGCCCATTCGCCGATATCTGTACGTTCAAAATTGGTACAGGCCGGCAGGATCAGATCGGCAAATTTCGCCTCTCCCTCATTCCAGATCGACTGGTTCAGCACGAATTCGAGGCCTTCCGTCTGATAGGCCTTGGCCAGACGGTTTGACTCCATCGTGGTGCCAAAATGCGAGCCACCGTATTTGTACATCATCCTGATCTTTGAATGCCCCGGTGCCGGATAGCCAAAGCGCATGAACTGGCCCTCAAGCGATTTCGGGTCGGTCGGATATCCGTGGGTTTCACCATCCAGCAAAGCCTCGGGAATACGCAGGCGCGGGATTTTCTGGGTCGAGGTATTCATGGAAATCATATGCGGCATACGCTGGTAGTTTTGCACAGCATCGGCCGTACCTTCCATGTCGCCCGAAATTCCGCCATCGGCGTAGCCGGGGAAATAGAACTGCATGTCCAACGGTGCCCCGACCGTAAGGTTGCCGAAATTGACCCCAGGCTTGCCCAACCCCTGCATCGCCATCAGGCAAACCATGGCACGGGCCCACTGAATGCCGGTGGCTGAACGGTTTGCACCGCCAAAGCCAACGCCCTTGCCGCCGCAGGACAGATAAGTTTTCTTGTTCCCCCATTCCCGGGCCAGGGCCCGCGCAACATGTGATTTCACGCCGGTTTCGGGCTCCTGCCACTCAGGTGACTTCGGCTCACCGTCGTCGTCCCCCAGAACGTACGCCGCGTATTTATCAAAATCGGTGGTTCGGTTTTTGATGAATTCCTTGTCGTAAAGGCCCTCGGTGATCCAGACATAGGCGATGGCATGTGCCAGCGCCGGGCCGGTACCCGGTATGATCGGGATCCACTTGCCCCCGAGCCAGGTCGCCGTTTCGTTCCGGTAAGGATCGATATGAATGGATTTGATGCCAAGTTGCTTAGCCCATTGGCGGCGAATGGTTCCCTCAAAGGCGGCATAGGATCCGCAGGTTGTTTCGGGATCCGAGGCCCAGTACACGATTTGGTCGGCCTCTTTCAGGCAATCCTCGATCTGCCCGTAAGGTTCGGCCGTACCCATCCGCATGGTATAACCATAGTGGTGCGACGCCCCCCAGAAGAACCCTTCCCAACTGTCCGGGTTCAGCACCATCTTGGTATAGCCGATGGCGTTCATGAAGCGGATGTTGGAGCTGAGGTAATACCCGATATTGCCCCAGGTGTGATGCGAGCTGTGACTATTAAGGATGGCGCCGTGCCCGTGATTCCGGTTTATCCGCTTAATTTCCCCCGCCGCAAGATCAAGGGCTTCACCCCAGGAAATACGTTCATATCCGGACTTGCCGCGGTTTTGCGGATTGCGCTCACCATTGGGATCAAAATCCACTCGCTTCATTGGGTAAAGCAGCCGTTTGCTGGAATAGACCAGTGACTTTGAGGCCAACCCGTGCGGGCACAGAGTTGATTTGTGCGGCGGTGTGAACTCCCGCCCTCTTGCCCTGACGGTCCACGCCGGGGCGTCCTTTTCGTCAAAGTCCATCGGCGTTATGCGGACGATCTTTTCGCCCTTCACATAGACAAAAACCGGTCCGCCGTTGGTCTGGTTGACATAACGGGTTTCCCCCTTATCCACCGGGGTTCCCTGCGCCCAATGATGGGTCAGCATCGCGTTCATCAGGTCGGTGAAATGCAGGGAGTATTCATCATCACCCTGCACCTCGAACCCGAAATTCTTGGCAGCATTGATAACGGTTAGCGGGTCAAGAAACGGACGCAGGAAAGGATAGGCGAAATGAAACATGCCGGAACAGAGGTGAAGCAGCACCTGCACGCCGAGCCTGGGCGTTTTGAACTTGATCACAACGTCGGGATTGTCGTGAAGGCCGGCTCCGGACTTCAACCTGCCACTGTCAAACCGGTACCAGCGCGCCCGCGAACCATCCTTGGTTTGGATCTGCGCAACAAAATTCTTTGCATCCATCAGGTCCCGAAGTTTTGGCGACCGCCAGGCATAGAATGTCAAAGCCGGGGTCATACACCAAAGAAACAATGAAAAGGTCATTCAAATTCTCTCACACGGCAGTTAACGCGGCGACGTCCCTTCGGGACAGATGGTAAAGGCCTTTTGGCAGTCCGGCAGACAAACCAGGCCATCACATACGCACAATAGGTCACAAAATTACCATTTTGTCAAACTACAATAAAGTAATGAATTAGACAAAGTGAGGCAAGCTCACTTTTGGCAAGCGTGAGCACAATCTGACAAATTGACAAAACTTGGCCGAAAAATCAGAAAAGCCCCTATTGTTAACGCCAGAACCAATTCGGTAGCCGGTGATTTGAAGTCTGGCGTTACTTGAAACACCCGCAATAGGCGGGTTGACGGTCAGTGGGTAGAAACTTTGATCTTATTACATTGTAATAACCAATAAGCTTGCCGATTCGATTGAAGCTAATTCGGTCAAACCGAAAGTGAGAATGACCGAGGTATTTGGCAGCACTCGTCAAAAAACGATATTTGAAGCGGAGTTTGCAGCTGATGGCACCACCTGGTTTTTGGGCAACCTATTCGCCAGCCCTGTCCACAGAAGCTTCATTATCCAGCAGAGTTTCGCATTCTAAAGTCTTCTCCCGCAGAGCCGTTCCGGTTGCCTGATGATCCAAGAATGCAGCGTGAGTTCTGCTAAAAACCAACGTAACACTTCCCAGCACATCTCCATTCACAATTATTGGGCAGCCAATCCCGACTATGGTCTCCTGAAGCTCACCCTGGCTGACGCTAAATCCGCTGTCCGCAATCTGGTTCAGTTTGGTGAGTTCCTTCTTCCAGTTCTCCTTGCTTTTTTCACCCTCATAATACTGATCAAAGAGCCTGCGAACGCGCGCACGTGGTAAGAAAGCCAAAATTGCGGTCGAGGTAGCCCCGCGGAACCAGGGAAGTCGCCGACCCCGCAAAAATGTAAGATCAAGCATTTCATTCCCCCCGAAATGCTTGATGTTGATCAAGTGTTCACCGTAAGCATTCGACAAAAGGGTAGTACATCCAAGAGTCCGGGAGAAACTTTCCATCATTGGTGAAAAGACCTTTGTAAGAGGATCCGTTTCCGCAATCAGGGAATCAAGCTCTACGGCCCGGGCTCCTATCGCGTATTTTCCCCCGGGCATCCGGACAATAAGGCCTGCTTCGCATAATTCGCGAACGTAGCGATAAGTTGACGGTTGCGTATAACCAAAATGCGTTGCAAGGGCATCAACCGTCCAAATATGGCGATCAACGGAGAATGCATCGAGTATCGCCAACATTTTTGCAAGACTGTTGTTAGCATTTGCCATTACTTGCTCCAGCCGCTATCCGGGCGCATTTTTTTTAGGTTCCTTTCGTACCGCAGCATGCTTTTTGTCCCTACAACGATCTGCCTAAACCTGACCTTCAACTTCGCCGTTACATCGAATTTGGTAGCACCAATACAAGCCATGGCACTCCTACCAACAAAGCCAAGCGGAAAATATCCACAATCCAAAAGGGTGTTACGCCTCTAAATATGGTTGCTGTTGTGACGTCACCGACGACAGCTCGTAGCACAAAAACGTTCAATCCGACCGGCGGCGTAATCAAGCTGATCTCGGTTACAACTACCACAATTATCCCAAACCAAACGGGATCGAACCCAAGACCTGTGACCACCGGAAAGAAAATCGGAACCGTCAGAAGCAGCATCGACAGGCTCTCAAATACACATCCCAAAACTAGGTATATGGCCAGAATTATCAGGATTACCGTCATAGGCGCCAATCCTGCTCCGTCTACGGCAGAACGTAGCCCTTCCGGCAATCCCGCAATGTTGACAAAGTTTGAAAATACCCATGCGCCGATCAAAACCGTAAACAAAGACGCCGTGGTTTGAGCTGTTTCGACCAGCACCTGCATGACGCCGATAAAGCTGAGAGCCCGGCGGCTCAAGGCAATCAAAAAGGCACCGGCCGCCCCCATTCCAGCGGCTTCAGTTGGAGAGAAAGTCAGATTAAGTGGCCAAAAATCGAGAGCTCCGTACAAACCGCCGATCACAAGGAAAAACAGCAGCAACACCGCCCAAACTCCTTTGAGGGCGACAACGCGTTCGCTCAATTTCGACCGCTCCCCAGCTGGCCCGGCATCGGGGTCACGCATAACGGTGTATTTTACTGCCAACATGTAAAGCAACACCCCAAGAAGCCCAGGAATGATGCCAGCAATGAACAATTTCCCGATGCTGGTTTCAGTCAACAAGCCGTAGATCACAAGTATAACTGACGGTGGTATCAAAATGCCCAGCGTGCCTCCGGCCGCGATCGAAGCAGTCGAAAGCCGGTCCGAGTATTTGTACTTGCGCATCTGTGGCATGGCGACTTTGGACATCGTGGCCGCTGTTGCCAGTGACGAACCACAAATGGCTGAAAACCCGGCGCAAGCCAAAATAGTTGCCAGCGCCAAACCACCACGCATGTGCCCCAAGAAAGCATAGGATACCTGGTATAATTCACGCGACAACCCGCCCTTGTTCACAAAGAGACCCATAAGAATGAATAGCGGGACCACAGACAGACCATAGTCCTGCGCGGCATCGATAATCAGTCGTGCCACCATAGAAATGGAGCCCTTGAATCCTCTGATTTCAGTATAGCCAATAAACCCCACACCCCCCATTGCCAGGGCTATCGGCATACGCATGAAAACAAGAAGAAGTACAACGGCAAGGCCCAAAATTGATTCAGTCATTAGGTCGGCACCTTAGACGGGGCGAATATTCGTACCAACCCTCTGACGATCAAGACAAAGGCAGTAACAAAAGTGAAAAACGCTATAAACCATCCGATGATAAACTGTGGAAACCCAAGGTACTCAGTCACGTCTCCAAAATCCCTGGCTCTCTCGGCCAGTTCCCAAACTCGCCTTGCCGGCCAAAGCAAGATTACTCCGGACAAAAGATCAATCACGATATCGCGCACCCGCGCAACTTTGCTCGAGAAAAGCGGATCCATCAGATCCACAACAATATGGCCCCCCTTCCATGTCACAATGGGCAAGGAGGAAAACACAATGATAGCCATGAAGAATCGGGTCAATTCAGTGGCCGACTCAATTGGGTTATTTGCGACACTGCGAAGAACCACATCCGCAAAAGTCATTATCATCAGAGCAAACAGGGTTAGTGCCGACAACCAGGTCGGGGCCACCGCAATATAATGCCAAATACTTTGCTGTCGCAGTGAAATCTCTGCTTCACCAATCATCTCTTTGACAGCTTTGGTCTGCTCTGACATGCCGCAAGGGCCTTTCTTTTGCTGTACCTACCCAATGACCCAGTCTTCATCTGGCTTTATTAGATCGGTAAGGCCCTCAAATTCGGGCCTTACCGTAGTTTTGTTTGATTTTATGTTTGGGCAGCCTAGTTGCTCATCTGTTCAGCGATAAAGGCGCGCGCCGCTTCAGCGTCGATACCTTTATCCGACACTTCACCCATCACCTTGGTGATGATTGCTCCAGACAGATCCTGCCACGTCGCTGCGTCCGCAGCCGAAGCTTCGGTGTAGGAGTTATCGGTAGTTGCCGCAAGTTTCTCACTTCCGATCGTGTCAATTGCATCCCAGACTCCTCCAGCCATTCCGGACAGGTTTTCGCCAAAGACGTCTGAAAGGGCGGCCTGATCAGCAGCCGACAGCGAGTCAAATTTGTCGGAATTCATGATCACCGCAAATGAGCCACGATAAAAACCACCAGGAACCGCATAGGTATGTTTGGCTACTTCAAAAAGCTTGAAGGAAGCTTTTCCCTCCATTGGCATCATCACACCATCAGCGGCGTTCGAGGCCAGAGTTTCATAAACCTTTGGCGCAGGAACACGAATTCCGGTTGCGCCAAGTGCAGCACCCACGTCTCCGGACACGCCCCCACCCAGGCGGAGTTTCATTCCGGAAATATCACCAATTGACGAAATCTTTGTATTAGAGTGCAGTACCCCAACCCCATGGGTCATCAAGCCAATAAGTTTGACGCCTTTGTGCTCGTTCAGCGAGGCAAAAAACTTCTCGTGCGCGCGCCAGTAGGCGACGGAGGCCTGTTGTGCGCTTCCTTCGTATCCGGGAAGTTCAATCATTTTTGTCGCTACAAACCGACCCGGTGTGTAGCCATGGAAAATCCATGTCAAATCCGCAGCGCCGTCAAGAACCAGGTCATACTGTGCGGGTGGGCTGGCAAGCCCATATTTTATTTCTCCGGTTACCCGGCCATCGGTTGCCGCTTCCATTTGCTTAATCAACTCCGGCCACATCATCGCGTTCATTCCTTGCGACGGAGGTGCCCAGCTTGATATGGTCAACGTAACATCCGCCGCCATTGCTGTGACCGATGAACTAACAAGTAACGCCAGTGCTCCTGTCATTCTGATCAGCTTATTTTTTAACATATTGTCTTCTCCCTTTGGTTTTGCCCCACTCCCACGGGACGAAATACAGCGGCAATCAGGTGCCGCCGTATCGTAGCACACCCTTCAGGGCGCCTACTATATGTTACTTTTTAGCTTATTATGATAATAAGTCAACTTTGCTCACATACAGATTCTCCAGGGCATTTTGCACCACTATTGACTCCAAAAGGATTTCTGGTTCCGCAATAAACCCTTCGGTTAGCTTGCAAAAAGGGGTCAACTGTTGAACAAATGAACCATCCCCTCCCTTTAGCGCGGCATCAAACTAATAACAGACTACGATCGCCTCCGAAGGGGGGCGGAGAAACCCGTGGTCCGTTTTCATAGCGTCAATAATTCTTTTTTTTGCAAATTACAATAATACGGCACTGTCCAATTAGGTAGAATCAATTCCCTCCGCTGTATGAAGCAAGCTCCAACCAGATTCTGATTGGCCAGTGTCAATGCCCTTCAATCCTCACAGAAACCGCACCACTCGGCAAGTACGGCGGCGCGGTTCAGCTTGAAATTCAACGTCTCGCCAGTAGGCTGACGCTACAATGTAGCAATTAGAGAGTTTCGGGTTTAACTTGAACCAAAAGTGAAACCTGAAACTGCCACGTTTTCAGCACCATAAACCGGCGATTTCTATATCAACTTGTCTCAAGTTAATGTGGAAACGATTTAGCTGGTAATTTCGCTCATGTCATGGGTCCCGATTTAGTGATTTCAATCACAGTTTATGAATTCCGACATCCATACTTTCACTCCCAATCTCAATTGGGAGTGAAAGTGTAACGGCGCCCTGGTGCCGCAGTTCCAACCTGCAGGTTCCCAGATTTGGTTCCAGACCAGAGATTCTGAAATCTCCAAAGTCATCACTTTGCGCCTGCGCAACTATTTCGTCGCCTCTAATTACGATCGCACTGGCGTCTTTAAGGCATTCGGTCACGCCTTTGAATTCCTTGCGCACCGATCCACTAATAAAGCAAGTCGTGACCTTTTCGTAATTGCGGTAGTAAACGCGTGCCTGCGTATTTTTTTCCTCCAGCAGCCTAGTCAGGTTTTCCGCCGTTGCCCGTTCAACCATTTGTTCGTCTGTACATTTGACAGCGATCAACGCGCCGGTCGGGCAGGCTTCAACGCTGTTGGGTTTCTCGTATCCGCGGTCCAACAGATGTGCATCGAATATCCAGGTCTGGGGTGTCTCACTCTCTTCATTCCAGATGATTGCGCCGTAAGGGCAAGCCGCGACAAGGTCCTCTTTGCCCTTTGCCCTTGCTGGGTCAAAAATGACGATGCCATCATCCCGTTTGGTGATCACGCCATCCTTGTCGGCTTTCATGCAAGGTGCGTTGTCGCAATGGTTGCACATTACCGGAACATAATACGCCTCCACGTTCGGAAACTGCCCCCGCTCGTGGTATTCGATATCCAGAGCGGATTTTCCTTGTTTCGGATGCGAGCTGAAGTAACCGGGAAGGTCATTTCCGGAATACTCGTCCTTGCAGGCAAGGGCGCAATTGTAGCATCCGCAGCACTGGGCGACATCAACTATCAGGTTCCATTTGGCATTCATTGGAGCAGTTCCGTCCTTCCATCCCATAGTTCAACTTCAATCAGGCATGAATTAGGGGCCGAGGCGGTAGTTTTCTCGGTTTGAAAGCGCTTGTTGGTCAATGTGTTAATGCACCCGCCCCGATCGACAGATTCACCTGGAACACCCAAAGGTTCGTAGATTGCACTGGATTCATAGGAATGGACAACACCTGGCATCAGGCGCTCAGTTAAATCGGCAGCACAGACAACCGCGCCCCGATCATTGTGCAGTTTAATCAGGTCATCCTGTTTGATGCCGCGTTTCTTGGCGTCCTTGCGGTTGATCCTAGCGGTCCAGTAATACCAGTCGCCGATTTTGACGCGATGCCCGGGGATATCGTTGATGAAACTGCCCTTACCGTCTGCATGTGTGTGGAATGAGTATCGTGGATGCGGTGATATCAACTGAAGAGGATACTTTTTGTAAAGCTGGCTGTGACGACCCTCCCATGACGGAATGTACTTGTTCAATGGCGGGCGTTCGGGATCCTGACCAAACCGCTTCAGGCTCGAGGATTCGAACTCGATTTTACCACTTTGGGTTTGCAGGCCGTGCCCGAATTTTTCTGTGTACTCGGCAGGCAAAGGATGCGGTTCAGGCACGTCTTTTTTGCGACCCTCAGCAAACCACTTGAACGATGTAGGAGGACGCAGATGTTCCTTTTCAGCGTCCACCACAAAATACCCCTTCTTTAGAAATTCTTTCCACCCGATCTTATCTGAAATGTCAGAAGCTTCGAATATGAACCGGCACCAGTCCAACTCGGTATGGCCCTCGCTGAAATAGGCCGCGAGCCCAAGGCGCTTGGAAATATCAAGGAATATCTGAAAGTCGGATTTTGACTCGCCCAAAGGCTCGATCGCTTTGTGCTGCATCGCGATGACACGGTGATTGAGCTGTCCCTCGTTATGCAGCGAATACCCCGAAGCATTGGCCCATTCTCCTATGTCCCAACGTTCAAAATTCGTGCAGGCCGGGAGGATGACATCAGCAAACTTGGCTTCGCCTTCGTTCCAGACGGACTGGTTTACAACGAACTCCAGATCCGAAGAGCGGTAAGCCTTTGCCAGCCGGTTAGATTCCATGCTTGTTCCAAAATGGGATCCGCCAAATTTGTACATCATCCGAATCGGTGAATGACCCGGAGCAGGATAGCCAAATTTCGCGAATTGCCGTTCCAGCCCACGCGGATCGGTTGCGTAACCTTCCGTTTACCATCCAAAATGGCCTCGGGGATGCGCAGGCGTGGAATTCTCTGCCCCGTAGGATTCATGCTCGGTAATTGCGCCATCCGCTGATAAAGCTGGATAGCCGATCCGGTGTTTTCAACATCCCCGGAAAACCCACCCTCGGCGTAGCCCGGAAAATAGAAACTGTGGTCAACTGGGGCGCCGTATTGCAGGTTGCCGAAATTGATGCCCGGTTTACCAAGCCCCTGCATCGCCATTAGGTAAACCATTGCGCGTGCCCATTGTATTCCGGTGGCCGAGCGGTTAGCACCACCAAAGGTCGTGCCCTTGCCGCCAGCCCCCAGGTAGGTTCGTCGGGTTCCCCACTTTCGCGCCAAAGCACGAACAACCGCAGCGGAAACACCGGTTTCTTCTTCCTGCCATTCAGGGGTTTTCGGAGGGGTTCCGTCTTCACCAAGTAAATGCGCGTGCCACTTGTCAAATCCAGTCGTGCGTTGGGCAACGTATTCTTTGTCATAGAGCCCTTCTGTAGCCCATACATACATGATCGCCTGAGCCAGAGCCGGACTGGTACCCGGAACTACCGGAATCCATTTTCCACCGATGAATGTCGCTGTGTGGTTCATGTATGGATCGATGTGTATCATCTCGATCCCCAGCTCTTGAGCCCACTGGCGCCGAATGGTCCCTTCAAATGCACCGTAGGTTCCCTGGGTGCTGTCAGGATCGCTTGACCAGAATACGATTAGATCGGCGTTCTGCAGGCAATCTTCGACCTGCCCGTAGGGTTCAGCCCCGCCATTTCGCATGGAATAGCCGTAGTGGTGCATGGCACCCCAATACCAGCCCTCCCAACTGTCCGGATTAATCACCATCTTGGTGTGGCCGATGGCGTTAGTGAATTTAAAAAGCGCGCAAAGGTAATAACCGATATTGCCCCAGATTTGGTGCGACGAGTGCGAGCTCAACATTGCACCCTGACCATGTTCCTTTTTGACCCGTTTGATTTCACCAGCGACGGTGTCAAGCGCCTCGTCCCAACTGACGCGCTCATAACTCGATATGCCCCGCATATGCGGATTTCGTTTGCCGTTAGCGTCAAAATCCACCCGCTTCATCGGGTACAAAAGCCGGTCATCGGAATAGACTGTCGATTTTACTGCCTGCGCGTGGGGACTGAGTGTGGTCCGCTCGGGAGGCGAAAACGTTTGGCCCCGGGCTTCGATTTTCCACGAACCACGTCTCGCTTCTGCTTTTTCCAGTGAAATCGGCGTGACCCGCAGGATTTTTTCATCCTTTACGTATACGAATACCGGACCTCCGTTTGTGTTGTTCACATAACGGGTTTCGCCATGGCCAACATCAACACCGTATTTCCAGCCGGCTGAAAAAATCAGGCTCATCAGTTCGGTGAACCAGATTGTCACCTCGTCGTCCCCTTCCATATCCATGCGAAAGTTCTTGATCGCGTGGATGAACTTGAAATGGTCAAATGGGGGTTTCAGCAGTTTTTTTGCCGTGACAGCATCCTTAAAAACCAGTGTCACGTCAGGCATCGCGTGGCACCCGGCACGGTTTCGGGTCTTACCATCCCGAAAAATGTAATGACGACCGGTTTGGGTGTTCTTTAGCTTGATCTGAACGATTGCGTCACGCTCGCGCATTTTATTGCGTACCGAGCCATAGGCCACTGACGCTGCCCGAAAGGCGACCCCAAGTGACACCAGGTATGTCTCAAGAAGCATTGGCGGCCCTCTCAGGGTGGTATGGTTCTCCCATCAACGAAAGCGGACGAATTCGACGACGGTCGATTTGAAAAGCAACCTGAGGCGCGTGGTTCCGCAGATTCATTCAATGGCCACCATCTGTTCGATAGCACCCATGACCGAGTTACCGTCATAATCCAGCAATTCGATCCGGACCGTGTCTCCTGGCTTCATGAATTCCAGTCTGGCTTGGCCTGTCGTGATCGCCTCCAACGCCCGGTATTCCCCGATACAACCAACACCGATGGACCAATCCTCATCGGCCTCCTCATTGGATACTGTGCCAAGGCCGATAATTGTACCTGCCTCGAAATTGCGGGTTTGTGCCGCGTGGGCGATGGCGTCGCCATAATGAAACGGGCTGTCGATGCCGGTTTCGATATTACCGATCTGTTCGCCACGAAAGTGCACGTGCATCTTGCCGGACACCATTTTGCCATCCCAAAGGCCACCCAGCTCGTCCGGGGTTACAGCGACGGGGCCAAGATAGCTCTCTGGTTTTGCGGTCAGAAAACCAAAGGAGCGCTTCAGCTCTGGTGCCACAATACGGCGAAGAGACGTGTCTTGCAGCAGGCAGAAAAGTCGGATGTATTCGGCTGCCTCATCCGCTGCCACACTGCGCGGCACATCCCCGGTAATCGCCGCGATCTCAGCTTCGAAGTCGATCAAATCTTCGGCTTTCTGCCCCTTGATTGATTGATTCCAGGCGCCAAAGCCGTGTGAAATACCCTGATAAATCAATGGAGTATCCAAAATATCATCTGGTAACTTATCGCCGCGAGCCTCGCGGTTGCGGCGAATATGACTGACGTAGCAGGCCCCATCAAGATACTGGAAAGCCCGAGGCAATGGCGCTGCCAGTTCACTCATGTTCAGTGAAAAGCTGTTATTTGCTGTGCCGTCGTTCAAGGCGGCATATAGGGCTTGGAGTTCGGGTGCCCTGGCGTCCCAGTCATCCAGCAGCGATTGCATTGTGGGTGTTACACCATTGGCCTTGACAGCGTTTCTCATATCCCTTGAAACTACAATCAATTCGCCGTCACGACCGGACTTCAGAGACGCCAGTTTCATCCAAACCTCCTTTGGGTTTTGATTTTGACTCGAAAAATGGAAGACCTCATAACGCCGGGCACCACTCGGTGGGGTGACGCGTCGACCCTTACCTTGCCGGGTTTCCCAGCCAAGCTTTAGTCGTTCTTAAACTCTTCGGCATGTGTCCAGGCTGCGTGTCTTGGCGCTCTTTTTGTAACGTCAAATTCGTTGAGCATGTCCCATTTCACATCTGCCATACGCCCGATGAGAGCCTCCGCGTCCGGATCCCAGGTGGCGACTTCCAGCCGGTGCCCGCTTGGATCATAGACATAGATCGAATGAAAAAGTGAATGGTTGGTGACCCCCACCACATCTAGCCCCTTACTTTCCAGATGCTCTTTGTATTCCATCAGAGTGTCGCGATCCTTGACCTGAAACGCGATATGCTGCACCCAATCAGGAGTGTTTGGGTCACGCCCCATTTTTGGCTTGGTCGGCAGTTCGAAAAAGGCCAGGATATTGCCGCCGCCAGCGTCCAGGAATACGTGCATGTAGGGGTCTGGCTCGTGTGTCGATGGGACCCGGTCCTCAGCCATGGCCCCAATGAAGTCCATGTTGAGCATCTCCTTATACCATTCGACAGTCTCCTTGGCGTTATTGCAGCGATATGCCACGTGATGCATTTTCTCAAGTTTCATACTTTCCTCCCATGTGTTCAATCGACAGAATACTCTTTTTCAAAACCCGTTAGCGTCACCCCAAAAGGTGACGGCTTCTCAACGAGACTAGCGGCCATCCCATCCTCAGGTGGGTTTGGGGCGACAGCCACCTCTGATTTGATCCGTTACACTTTCATAATACCGAGCAAAGAGTTCATTTTGCGAGCCGATGCCAAGTTTGGCGTAGGCGCGTTTTCGATGTGTGGCGACAGTGTTCGCCGTAATTCCATGTTCAAGACCGATCTCCATAGCATTCTGCCCCAAGGCAATTGCTGCACAGATTTCCGCCTCTTTGGGAGTGAGCCCGACATCCTCCTTCAAAAACGAGCGCAACAAGCGATCCTTGAGATCTGAACGGAAATCATTGGACATCTTGTCATTTGGGTAAAGAGCCGGGGGCGAGGATTCTACCATGCTGTGGTGTTTGGTAAGCAAGGCACACAACAGCCCACTGACATCTTCCAACAATCTGCGATCATTGAAGTTGTAGTCTTCCTGGTTAGGATTACGATAGAAATTCAGGTAGTAAAGCTTACCACCAGAAAACTGCATGGCAGCCAGTTTTTGTCGAACCGATGCATTCTCGTAAAACCGGCGCCGATAGTCCGTATTTGGAATCTCGCGCGGTGATAGGCTGCGGACCGTGGGCTTGAAATGTGTAATTCCACGGGAACGAACCCAAGCCAATGTCGGGTCGTTCCGATAGCCCGATGCAACATAGTCATTTGCGCAAAGCCGGGTCAATTTGCGCATTTCTCGACCTGAAGCCGTTGATAGAATACAGTCTGGTTTTTGGTCGCCCTCCAGTACGAAGACATTGCATTGGTCATTGCCAAAAAGGTCCCGGCACACGGTGTAGAATTCGCCAGTGAACGAAACCGAACCTAATGGAGCGACAAGATCGGAGATTTTTTCAAAAACACCTTGGATCATTTCACTATCAGTTCCCCCCGGGGGTTAGGACCGCGATGCCAATGTCAAAGCCAGCTTCCGCCAAAGGGCGCGTTTTCTCGTGAGGCATTCCATTCCCTGATTATAGCTCTTCTCAGAGAGCTTCGTAAGGTGTTTTCCGTTGTGGCACCCACCGGTCTACATCAAGGCTAGGGATCTGACACAGAGGTGGCGTCAGGCAAATTCGAACTCGTCTCAACTACAGCGGTTTTCGTTAAACCTGAATCAGGTTTGGCGAAAAACGTCCAGACAAGACATTGATGTTGCTGCGTTTCCCGAAAACCTGATGTCTCAGGTTTTTCGCGAAACGCTTTAGCTTAGCGTCACTGCCCTTTACACGCTAGAACGCTACACGATCCCCGCCCTTTAGCGCCAATATTTCTCGTGCTTCGTTCGGGGTGGCAACCTCAGAACCCAGATCTTCGATAATGCGGCGGATCTTGGCAACCTGCTGGGCGCTGCTTTCAGCCAGTTTCCCATGAGAAATGAACAGGCTGTCTTCCAGACCCACCCTCACATTGCCGCCCATCTGGCTAGCAGTGGTGGCCAGAGACATCTGTGCGCCCCCTGCGCCCAGCACTGACCAGCTGTAGTTGTCACCAAACAACCGGTCAGCGGTGCGCTTCATAAAAATAAGGTTATCGACCTCTGGGCCGATGCCGCCAAGAATACCAAAAATGAACTGGATAAAGACCGGGGCCTTGAACAGTCCGATATCCATGCAAAATTTCAAATTATACAGATGACCGACATCATAACATTCGTGTTCAAACTTAATATCGTGGGGCGCCAGTGTATCAGCCGCCTCTTTGATGTCACGGAAAGTATTGCGAAAGATGTTGCCGTCTGAATTGGCAACATAGTCGCGCTCCCAATCAAACTTCCAGTCATCAAAGCGCATAGCAAGCGGATGGAATGAAAAGTTCATCGATCCCATGTTCATCGAACACATTTCCGGCGAAAAGGTCTTGGCAGGTGTAATGCGATCCTGAATAGACAAGGTCAAGGAGCCACCTGTCGAGATGTTCACAACCGCATCTGTCGCCTGTTTTATTCTCGGCAGAAAAGATGCAAAATCCTTATCGTCAACTGACGGTGAACCATCCTTGGGATTACGCGCATGCAGATGCAGGATCGACGCCCCGGCTTTAGCGGCCTCGGCGGCCTGAGTGGCTATGTCGTCATAGGTAAAGGGCAGTGAACCAGACATCGTTGGGGTATGGATTGCGCCGGTCACAGCGCAGGTGATAACGGTTTTCTTTTGGCGCCCCATGTCAGGCTCCTTTCTGTTCATCATTTTGCAAGACCCGATAGCCCAGCGGAAAAAGTTGCAAATCAAACCGGGTGCGGATCAGTCCCCAAACACCCTTGGGGGCCTTCAACATCACCACGATAGCCACAAGCCCCAGCACCAAAAGATAGATCGTACCAAGATCAGCCAGTGTCTCGCGCAAAGCAAAGAAAATCAGCGTTCCAATAATTGGCCCTTCGATGGTACCGATGCCGCCAATGACCACAATGAAAATAACAAAGGCTGTCCAGTCATTTACGCTGAACGCAGCATCAGGCGAGATGCGCAGCTTTTGCAGGAAGATCAGGGCACCAACCACGGACGTTAGTGCAGCGGTAGCAATATAGACCAGAAATTTGGTGCGCCAGATATCGATGCCGAGAGAGGCTGCTGCCAGTTCGTTATCCCGAATTGCGGTAAGCGCTAAGCCTTTGCGCGAGCGCAGGAACAAATAGACCGCCGCCACAACCAAAACGGCGACCCCAAGCGCCAGCCAATAGCTAAGGTACTCGCGTGCGCTGCGCGATGAGGCCAGCGACTTGACTATACCGACCGGGAGTGAAGACCCCGACCCACCCCCAAGGCTGGAGACCTGCGCAAATGACAGGCGAAAAACCTCTGCAACGACCCAAGTGCCAATGGCAAAATATGCGCCCCGAAGTCGAAAGATCAACAGCGCGGTGGGTACCGCGATGAAAGCACCCAAAACACCTGCAAGACCGATTGCCAACCCGGGCGGCAAGCCTGCAAACATCGTCAGTGCAAACAACATGTAACCACCAAAGCCAACATAGGCCTGCTGTCCTACCGACACCAATCCGGCATAACCAGCCATTAGATTCCATAGTGATGCTAGGGCAAGATACAAAAATAATTCCCCCATCAGGCGCAAATCAGCACGCCCTGCCCACCAAGGTGCCGCTATCAGCACAATCAGAACAACCGCACCAAGAATTGCCGCAACCCGGGCTGCGTGGGAACTTCTGGTGACGTAGTATACTTGCTGGGTCATGCCGATATCCTTGGGAACAAGCCATTTGGGCGAACAGCAAGGATAAGAAGAAAGGCAATATGTCCCGACAAAACCTGCCACCCCGGATCAATCTTGGCGCCAAGGGTCTGGGCCACACCCAGAATTACCCCACCCGCCAGCGTGCCCCAAAGATTGCCCAGACCGCCAATGATAACCGCCTCAAATCCGAAAATCAGCCGCCCGCCACCGATCGATGGGTCAAAGCTGGTGCGCACGCCCAGCAAAATGCCAGCCAACGCTGTAACCGCCAACGCCAAAGCCATGGCCAGACCAAAGATGTGGTGCCGAATCAGACCCATTAATTGCGCGATGTCCTGATTGTCAGACACCGCGCGAAAGGCGCGACCCAGTGCCGTGTGATAGAATGTCCACTGCAACCCCCAAATCACCGCAACGGCAATTCCAAAAGTCAGCAATGGCAGCAGACCAAGTGAAAGACCGCCAACAGCGACTGAAGCGGTCTCAAGCGCACCGGCATTCAATTTCTGTGGGTCAGCGGTATAAACTTCCAACAACCCGTTCTGGATGATGACTGACAGTCCAAAAGTCACCAAAAGTGGTGGCAAAAGGTCATCGCCCAGTGTCTGGTTCAACACTCCACGTTGCACGGCGTAACCGATGGCGGCCATCGCGGGCATCACCATCAACAGCGCCAAAAGCGGATGCAAGCCAAGGGTAGTTGTCACGCTCAGCCCCAGATAAGCCGCCAGAACAATCAGGTCGCCATGCGCGATGTTAACCAGCCGCATGACCCCAAAAATCAGGGACAGCCCAGCGGCAAACAGCGCGTAAAGACCCCCCAACAACGTTCCCTGAACAAGCGCATTCAGCCACTCCATTTCATTCGATCCCAAAATAGGCGCGCGAAATATCCTCGCGCGAAACAGTGTCAGACGCGCCCTTTAGCGACACCCGACCCTCTTGCAGGCAATAAACACTTGCAGAGACCGACAACGCTTTTGAAATGTCCTGTTCCACAATCACAGCGCTCATACCTTTACCGATAATTCCCGGCAGCGCGTCATAGATGTCTTTGATGATGATCGGGGCAAGGCCTAGGCTGATTTCGTCAAAAAGGATCAATTCGGGGTTTGCCATCAGCGCCCGGCCGATGGCAGCCATTTGCTGTTGTCCGCCGGAAAGGGATGTAGACGGTAATGCACGGCGTTCTTTCAGGATCGGGAATAACTTATAAACTGATCCAAGATTCCATGACCCCTTTCGACCAATCTGACCGCCGATGATCAGGTTTTCCTCGACCGACAAGGAGGGAAACAGCTGCCGGCCCTCGGGAACCAGTGCGATGCCGGTTTTAGCTACCTGATCGGCCCGCATTCCACCAATATCCTGATTACGATAAGTAATCTGACCGGGACCATTGTGCATCATACCCGAAATCGAGCGCAGCAATGTGGTTTTACCAGCACCATTTGCACCAATAATGGCCAAGACCTCTCCTTGCATCAAGGACAAGTCAATGCCGTAAAGTGCCTGAAAGTCGCCGTAGTGAGCTTTCAGCCCAGTTATGGAAAGAACAGGATCAGGCATCAACTTCGATCCCCAGATAAATCTCTTGCACTTCAGGGCTTTCCATAATTGTTTGCGGTTCGCCTTCGGCAATTTTTCTGCCAAAATCGATCACGATCAACCGGTCCACCACGGCCAAAAGGGCGTGAACAACATGTTCAATCCAAATAACCGACACGCCAGACGCGTGGATGTCTTTTATTGTTTGAACCAGCGAAGCGCACTCCGCCTCGGTGAGGCCTCCGGCGATTTCATCAAGCAGCAACAGCTTGGGATTTGCGCATAGCGCTCGGGTCAGCTCCAGACGCTTACGTTCAAGCAGCGTTAGATTGCCTGCCGTTGTGTTTGACTTTGACAGCAATCCTGTCTGATCAAGCACTTTCAGACAGGATTGTTCTGCTTCACGACCTCGCAGCCCTGCCGCCTGTGTTGCCGCAATCATCGCATTTTCAAATACGGTCATACCCGAAAAGGGTTGTGGCACTTGAAAGGAGCGCGCCATGCCAGCCCGACAACGTTGCGCTGCATTCAGGCTGGTCATGTCCCGTCCATCAAAAAAGACTTTGCCTGAATTGGGACTAAGGGTTCCGGTGATCAGGTTGAACATCGAAGTCTTGCCAGCCCCATTCGGGCCGATAATGCCAAGAGCTTCACCCCGTGCCAAAGCAAACGAAAGATCATCAGCGACCTTAACGGCACCGAAAGCCTTTGAAAGGTTTTCCAGTTTCAGAAAGGTCGTCATAATATCCTCGAAGGTTAAAACAGGCGGCGCAACTGTTTGCGCCGCCCAACGTCGCAGATCAGAGCAGTTTTAGTTCACCGGTAAGAGGTATGTTCGGTGCTGCAGAATTTGCCACGATTTTCAGGTCCAGACCGCTTCCGTCTTTCTGCCACTGGCCTGCGACCAAGGGCGTTTTGGTGACGTTGTTAATTGGCCCGCTGGCCCAGTTGACGTTGCCGGTAATGGTATCAAGATTGGTCGAGGCAATTGCTGACACAATCGCAGCCGGATCTTCCAGGTCGTCAGCGCGTTTGACAACGTCCGCGACAACCTCAAACAGCGCATGTTTAAAGCCAATTGGCTGGGTCCACGGCCGCCCTGATGCAGCGGAATAACCTTCTGCAAGTTCCTTAGCGCTGGCCCCTGTCAGCGAAGATGAGAACGGATGGTTCGGTGACCACCAGACTTCCGAGCTAAGACCTACACCGCGATCACCTAGAGACTCGATCACTGAAGGGAACAGCAAGGCTTTGCCAATAGTTACGATTTTTGGTGCAAAACCCTGCTGGGCGGACTGTGCCCAGAAGGTGGCAAAGTCAGGCGGGATCATATTGCCGGTGACGATCTCACAGCCAGCTGCCTTGAAGGCCGCGATCTGGTTTGAGAAGTCATCCGACAAAGGCTGATAACGACCCGGATCAATAAGATCATAGCCGGCCGCCGCCAGAGGTTTTGGCAGACCGTTTTCTGCATCGCCCCAAGCGTTGCCATCGGCATCATTGGGAAACAGCCCGCCAACGGTTTTTGCTACGCCTGATCCGCCCCACATATCCAGGAACGCACCAATGACATCTTCTAGGCCCCAAAAGAAATGATAGGTCGACTGAAAGCCCTCGCCTGGCACGCCATTGCGCCCAAAGAAATAGGGTTGCCATGGGCAGTCTGTCGTGATGCACGGCACCTCGTTTACTTCGGCCTGATCTGAAACCGGGTTTACGGTGTCAGGTGTTGAGGCGGCTACGATGATATCAACTTCGTCCCCTAAAATGAGATCGGCAGCCACAGCGGCAGCGCGGTTTGGATTGGATTGGCTGTCTTTAGAGATGATCTCGACATTCCAGGCCTTGCCATTGTTTTCCAGCCCGCCCGAAAACTGTTGGTTGATTGCGTTCAGAACGTATTCGTCGGCCTCGGCAAATCCGGCCAACGGGCCAGTGCGCGGACTAACGTGGCCTATGCGAATTGTAGGCGTAGCGGCATATGCCCTGCTGGCACCTAGTATCGCGGGTGCCGCCATCGCGGCCGCACCGGTTGCCAGAAATCCCCGGCGTGAAGTATTGTTGATCTTGATGGTCATAATGTCCTCCCTTGTCCGGCCTCCTCGCCGGAAGTTTCGTCTAGTCTACTAATATCTTTCCCAACTGCATCAGGTGGCGGCCAACACGATTGCGAACTGCATCCGCTTCTTTGGTTGTCCATTTTCGGAAGCCCGCTCCTGACTTCATGCCCAACCGGCCCTTTTTGACCAGTTGCTTCAGATAGGGTGACGGTTCCTTTCGGCTCTCTAAATCAAAGAGCACGTTTTCGTGGATATCCAGGGTCAGGTCAGTGCCAACAAGGTCGGCATTTTCCAACGGGCCTAGCACAGCCAGACGGCGGCCAAAACTTGACTTGATAACCGTGTCCACCGCTTCGGCATCACAAATACCGTTCTCAACAAGGCTAACAGCCTCGCGCCACAGCGCGTGTTGAAGCCGGTTGCCAATGAAACCCGGAACGTCCTTAGCAACCATAACCGGAGGTTTTCCAGCCCCCCCCAACAACTCAAACATAGTCTGGGCAATTTCGGGATTGGTCCACTGGGTGCTGATGACCTCGACCAAAGGGATCATATGCGGAGGGTTCCACCAATGCGTGCCAAGCGCACGTTCTTTCAAACGCAGTTTTGACATGATCTTGGTGATCGGCATGACCGAAGTGTTTGAGGCCAGAATACAGGTTTTTGGCGCGTGTTCTTCAACTTCGGCGAAAATTCTTTGTTTTAGCGCCATCTTTTCGGGCGCTGCTTCAAACACAACGCCCGCGTGACCGACGGCTTCGACAGTTGTGTTGTAAATATCAATCCTTTTCAGCGTCTTGGCAATGATACGATCATCATCCCCCAAGGCCGCCATACTTTGGCGAATGCGCGCCAAAACACTTTCGCGAGCCCCGGTCACGGGGTCGGTAATAGCTACATTGTGCCCAGCCTTGGCCAAAGTCAGCGCTATGCCGTGGCCCATTAGACCTGCTCCAATTACAGCGAGCTGCTGCTTTTGCTTCGCCATGATTAGCCCACCCTACCTGACAAACCGACAAACACGCTGCAGGCTTGGAGCTGCCCCCCCAGAAACTGGCTGCTGTCCTTGAAACTCTCCAAGTGCATGTCACCTATCATTGCGTCACGTTTGGACAAAGGCCGCCATTTTGCCGACGACCTCTACTAAATGTTTAGAATTCCTCTCCCGCTTCAATGCGGTAGCCTTGGCCTTTGTCGACCATTGCAACCAAACGAATGATGCATCCGTCACCTCGGTCCCAATTCCACGGGAAAAAAGCAAAGGTGCAGCGTTTCCCGGTGACCGCTTCCAACTCACCGCCAACATTCTCAATCCCCAAAATACCCTGAGAAAACAGCATATTATGAACTGGTTCCCATTCTGGAAAATCAGTTTTCCAGCTAACACCACCCGACCATTCTAAATACTCTTGCTCGAGATGTGGCAGGATCGGGCCGTTTCGTTGTGGACCGATGGCTGTGGCTAACGGGTGATCGTTGGCCTGGGTGTCGTGACCAACGACTTTAACGCCTTTCTCGATCATCCACTCAGCCGCGGAGGGCACCAGCCCCGGACAATAGGCAAAATAGTCTCCGTCCTCGTATTGTTTGTGCCAACCGGTGTTGATGATCAGGACATCACCCTTGCGAATGGCATGCCCACAGGCCCTTTCAAGATCGTCCCCTGTTATCTGTTCCCATTTCTTTTTGGGAATGGACACCACAAGACCCGAGCCAAAGAAGTGAGGTAGCGGCACCTCGTCAATAAAGGGCGTTCCCTGCACCACATGCGCCGGAGCGTCAATGTGGGTGGTTACATGCATTGTGGTGGTAATCGTCTGCGAAAGCACCCCTGACTTTGCCATATAGTGCTTGCGGTCAATCTGAACATCCTTGAAGTAGGGCCAGTTCGGACATTGGAACCCAAAACGGTGGCTGAGGTTGTAAAACTCCAACCCCATGGTGTTATCAGTGTTCGCTTGAAACTCAATTCCACGGATTTCAACCATCTAAAGCATCTCCTCTATTCACCCAAAACCAGTGTTATTGTTTCAAATCACCGGGGCGGCGTCTCATGCCTGTCTCACATATTGATGCACATGCACCGCATTACGGTCAACAATAAAGTCACCATGCGGATCGCCTGCACCGCATTGCGATGCAGGGAAATTGGTGCTAGTTTAGTCATACACGATGTGAAAATATGGGATGAGCTTGACCATATGGCTAATAACAATGAAAAAAATGGCAAGAGCGGAATACAGGTCATATCCCGTGCCACTGCTATCTTGCGTGTTCTAAGGGAAACCCAGACCGGAATGAGCTTCGGCCAAATCGCTGCACAGGTTGGTTTGCCCCGCTCTACTGTCCAGCGAATCAGCAAGGCACTGACGGATGAAAAATTCGTAATTAGTGACCCTCAAGGGGGTGGTCTGCGATTGGGTCCTGAACTCAGCGCGTTTGCGGGTGCAGCCCAATATAACATTGTTGAACATTGCCGCCTGTTCCTGACCGAGCTCACGCAAAAAACCGGCGAGACTGCAGATCTCAGTGTCATGCGGGGGATTGGGATGACCTTTCTGGACCAGGTTCCGGGCACACATCGCCTGACTACAGTTTCGCGGGTTGACGAGGTTTTTCCCCTGACGACAACCGCAAATGGTTTGTCCTGTCTGGCACAGCTTCCACAAGACGAGGCCATTCCCTTGATCGAGGCAGAGTGGGAACGAAATGGAACCAACGGAGATCTGGTCTCTCTTTTGGACCGATTGAATACAATCCGCAAAACCTGCCTCGCTTATGATCTGGATGAGCATTCTGAGGGAATTTCGGCAATAGGGTTTGCGTTTAAGGACTGGGGCGGAACTCTGCACGCATTTTCAGTACCCATGCCATCAACCAGATTTGCCGAAATGAAGGAGGTTGTAGAGGGTGCTTTGCTGGTAACGATGAAAAACGTTACTAAAATGATAGCTCAGTAGCTCGCGCAGGGTTGGCCTAACTTCTTATCTCTGACAGTTCCGTTGCAACATAGTCGCGCATATGTGTTGCAAATGCAGCCAGCAACGGGCTTTCTTGACGTCCCCTTAGTTGAACCATGCCAACCGTCATTGAAGAAGACGTAAACCGAACCGGTAAAACGGACAACCCGCCTTCAGGTTCTGAACGACGGATCGCGTATCGCGGTAGAACCGTCAGAAAATCAGTCGTGCGCAACATCTCAAAAATGGCCCCGGCAGATTCACTTTGAAACGCAAAGCTCAGGCTCGCAACACCAAAGCTAGCCAGTGCTGTCTCCATGTCAGATCGTAACATGCTGTGTTCCGAATGGCTGATCCACGTGGCTTTCTCAAGATCACCTGCTGTAATTTCGTCCCGCTCAAAAAGAGGATGCCCTTGGCGGCCAACAACCACGTGTTCGTCTTTAAACAATGGTTCAATTGTCAGATCCGCTTTTGATGAGGTCAGCAACCTGAGAGGAAAAATCACCACATCGATATGGTTCAGGGAAACTGCCCGCTCAAGCTGGGGAAAATAATCGGACACCAGCTCAACCTCGATACTGGGCCGATGGCGTAGAAACGCTGAAATTGCATCGCCAACCAGCCGCTCGCACAAAAAGGGCGGCGCTCCGATCTTAAGTTCCCCACTCATCCCGCGCATCCCAAGCTGAACGTCTTCATCGGCACGGATGCGAACTGCTCGAATAGCCCGGCCATGATCCGCCAGTTTTTGTCCGATTTCTGTGGCAATCAATGGCCGACTGCTTCGTTCAAACAATTGCACATCCAGCCGGCTTTCCAGATTGCTGATCATTCGGCTCAGGGCTGGTTGTGAGGTTCCCAATTGTTTGGCAGCTTCGTGCAACGTTCCCTGCTCGACGATAGCCGCCAGCTGCTCCAGGTGTCTTGGGTCAATTAACATATCAATACCATATATTATCTTATGTTCTTAATATTGGACGGATATGATATTTTCGTCAAGAATTGCTCAGTGTGAAACTTTGAAAATTACACTTCTTGGGGAACATGGAAAATCACCGCTTTTTCAGTTGCGATAACAGCATGAGCTTAACGAACCTGATGCATGTCGTCCGTGGATTGTGGTCAACGTCAAATGGAGCAAGAAATGACTGACGCTCCCAAAAACGTCCTGTGGATCATGGCTGACCAGCTACGCTGGGATTATCTCAACTGCTACGGCGCTGATCATATTGACACGCCAAACCTTGATTGGCTGGCCCAAAAGGGCGTCCGCTTTAACAAAGCTTACGTACAGTCGCCGATCTGCGGCCCAAGCCGGATGAGCTTTTACACCGGCCGCTATGTACGCAGTCACGGTTCGACATGGAACGGATTTCCCCTGCGAGTCGGCGAAGCGACGTTGGGGGATCATCTGCGCGATATTGGCGTGAAATGCGCACTGGTTGGTAAAACCCATATGACACCCGATCGCGATGGCATGAAACGTTTGGGCATTTCTCCAGAAAGTACGATCGGGGCTTTGGTTGCGGAATGCGGGTTCGAAGTATTTGTTCGCGATGACGGCACCAACCATACTGACTACCCAAACAGGCATGCTGAAGACTACGACCAATACTTGCGGGAAAACGGAATGGAGGGCGACAATCCCTGGGAAGAATGGGCGAATTCGGCAATTGGTCCTGATGGAGATATGCGCTCGGGATGGTTGCTGGAAAATGCTCCACTTGCTGCGCGCGTTCCAAAAGAACACTCTGAAACCGCTTGGCTGACAACGCGTGGAATCGAGTATATCGAGGCACAGGGCGATCAACCTTGGCTGTGTCACCTAAGCTATATCAAGCCTCACTGGCCCTATATGGCGCCCGCGCCCTATAACGATATGTATGGCGCCAAAGACGTCCCACAGGTCAACCGCAATAACAGCGAGCGGCAATCAGACCATCCGTTGATGCAGGCATGGGCAGAGATGCGAGTAAACCAGACCATGGCCCGCGCAGACGTTCGCGATCTGGTTGCACCCTGCTACATGGGGCTAATCAAGGAGCTTGATGACCAGATGGGGCGACTATTTTCCTATATGCGTGAAACGGGCCGTATCGACGACACGATGATAGTCTTTTGCTCGGACCATGGTGACAATATGGGCGATCACTGGGTGGGGGAAAAAGATCTGTTTTATGATTGCTCTGCCAGAATTCCTTTGTTGATATACGATCCGCGGACCAAAGCAGATGAAACTCGCGGAACCGTATCTGAAGCGCTTGTAGAAGCGATCGATCTTGTGCCTACGTTTCTTGATTTTTTCGCAGCGCAGCCGAAACCTCACATTGTGGAAGGCAGGTCACTTGCGCCACTGCTGCATGGTGAAAGCCCAGATTGGCGAACTTTTGCTGTCTCCGAGTACGACTACGCCACACGAGATGCGCGGCGCGAAGTCGGCGTTGATCAGGCAGACGCACGAATGGCGATGATCTTTGACGGGCGCTGGAAATACATCCACGTGGAAAAGATGCGCCCCCTTCTCTTTGATCTAAAGAATGATCCAAGCGAGCTATGCGATCTGGCAACAGATCCAGCTTTTACCACCGAGCTTTCAAGGCTGAGCGCGCTGCACTTTGAGTGGACGCGCCAACATCATAATCGAACTACACGATCGGCCGCTGTTATTGAAAAGATGACAGATGCCAAAGAACCCCCCGGCATTTTGATTGGATATCGGGACAAAGAAGAACTCAATAACGACGGTCGGGAAATGCCCGACCACGCATCGGGTTAAAGACATGAAAGGGAGAAACTTATGTATAAAATCAAAGTACTAGCGGGTGCCGTCGCGGCTCTTGGCATAGCCACATCGGTTCATGCACAAGCAAACCTGACTGGAGAAACGACCTCTCCTGCTCAGCCTGCAGCACAAGCAATGCTGGGATTGGCCGAGCTAGCTGCAGCAGCAGGTATTGCCGACATTCAGATTGCAACAGGTCAAACTCTTACAAACTCCGTTCAAAATGCTGCAGAGGGCAAAACAGACATTGCTGCGGCTCCGTTTGTACTTCCGTTCCTATTGTCCAAAGGAGCGGGGCCTTACGCAAGTGTAGGTGCGGAACGCGGCGCGGAACTGGCATCAAATTTGGCAGTTCTTTATACATACAGGTTGTCGGTTTTTGCCCTGTCAGCTTATTCCAGCAAAAACTTTAGCGGTTGGAACGCTATTGAAGGGACGACAATCTATAACGGCCCTCCCCGCGGAGCGGCTCTCAACAAGGCACGCGCTATGGTGCGCCTCGCGACCGGAATGGACGAAGGTAAGGGCTATACCGGCGTTCAGGTAAACTGGGGACAGGCTGTTGCAACGATAACAGACGGAACTGCAGATGCGCATGTGTTGCCAATGGGTGTTCCAGATCCCCGCCTGTCACAAGCTGCGGCATCGGGCGCCATTGTCGTATTCTCTTACCCCAAAGAGGTGTTTGAAAGCGACCCGGGCACCAAATACGGCAAAGCCCCAGGTGGGGCCGCGGTTACTATGCCGGTAACTGACGAGATGTTTGGCCCCAATATTTCAGTTGAATCGGAAGACGGAGTCTTTCGAGGATATGCCGACATAGGCGGTGACATCGTCAACCTTTCAATGGACGAGGAACTGGCGTACGAGCTGACCAAGGTGTTTGTCGAAGGCCTTCCAAAAATCATGGCACGGACACCGGGGATGCCTAACGCATGGCTGGGCGAAACGGATATTGGCATAACCGGCATGTGTGGCCCAAACCCGATGAAGTACCATCCAGGTGCAGTTCGGGCATGGGAAGAGGCTGGATATTCTCTGCCTGATTGCGCAAAACCCTAAGGCCTTAAAATGATTGACGGCGGCGACAACGGCCGCCCTCGGTCTTTTCGATAACAAGGTCAACGATGAAAGAGACCTCCGATCCCGTGACTACCGAGGCCCATAAACGGCGTGGTTTTTTGTTCGGACTGTCGCTTTTCATAGTGATTGCCGGGCTGTTGAATGCAACCCCGGGCATTCCCGGCCTTGACGGCGGGTTGCGCAATTTGACCGGGCTGGACTGGCTAAAGATCCGCCGCTTTCCGACCGAGTGGTTCTATCCCCTTGCTTTTGCCTTCATGATGTTCTGTGTGGTGCTAAAGCACTCGGTTTGGAAAAGCTGGAAGGATGCTCCGGCGGCAAAGCGTCGGTTCGGATTGGCCATGGATGTGGCGATGATTGCGGCTGCCTGGGCAATCTCGTTAACTTATGTTGTTGAAATTGAATCGATCTGCCTGATTGACCAGATAACTGGCGAGCGCGCTCGTCTGATCGCCAAAGCCCTTCTTATTGAGACAGAGATTGCCGATACCATGGGCCTGCCCCCGCCCTCCACGGTCGAAGACCCCAGTTGTGTCGGCAACACAGGTGGATGGCTGGTTTTGATTGTTGGTCTCACCGTTCTAGTTTTTCTGACCTATAACATCAGGGTTTGGGGGTTGGCGCTGGTCATGGTGGCGCTGATCATCACGCTTTACACCATCGCTACTGTTTTCGTTTGGTACTTTCACGGGCCTGAAGACATCAACAAATACCTGATGACCAAACTGGCGGGCGAGCCACGCATGTTTGCCGATGGCCGTCCCAGAGTGCATGATATTTTGGTCAACAATTCCTCGGGACTATTGGGGCGGTTCATGGACATCATGCTAAATACGATTTTCCCCTACTTGGTGCTGGGCTCATTGTTTGGCGCATCTGCGGGAGGACAGTCGCTAATCAAGATTGCATTTCGTTGGACGCGAAAACTGCGCGGCGGACCGGCTCATGCCGCAATCGTGTCATCGGCCATGTTCGGAACCATTTCCGGTGGGCCGATCGTGAATGTGCTTTCAACCGGTGTTTTGACCATCCCCATGATGCTAAAAAGGGGATTTTCAAAAGTATTTGCTGGTGGAGTTGAAGCAGCTGCGTCGTCCGGTGGGTCAATCATGCCTCCGGTCATGGGTGTTGCTGCTTTTGTTTTAGCGTCACTTACGGTGGTGCCTTACTCGGAAGTCATCATTGCCGCGATCGTTCCGGCCGTGGCTTACTTTTTCTGTCTTTTCCTGTCGGTCGTTTTTCAGGCCCGAAAACAAAATATTCAGGCGATCGGCGAGCTGACCGATGACATGCGAATGTCATTGCAGGATAGTCTGAATCTGGCGATGATTTTTGGCCCAATTCTGCTCATCCTCACATTGCTTTTGACAGTCAAAGAGGCTGTTGGATGTGGAATACTTGGCGGAATGCTGGGAGCTGAGCGTACCATTGTTGATGGCGCCTGTTCAGTCCAAAGCCTGTCGTGGTTTCAGCGGATGATTCAAAACGCAGCCGGGGACGCTGGAAGCGCGGGTTGGTGGGCGGTTATATTGCTGATGGCATTGCTGTTTGTCGACCCGAAGGTGAGGGCCAAGCCCAGCAAGATTTTGGATGCACTGTCAGATGCCGGTATTTTGGTCTCCACCCTATACCTGATGTTTTTAGCCGTTTCGATCATCGATTTCTGCCTGCAATTCACCGGCCTTCCAAATTTCATCTCACTGGACGTTCTTGGATGGCTTAATTCGCTTAATCTGGGGCAAGGCGGTTCGACAGGTTTCCAGCTTATCGCCTTGCTGGTCACAATGTTCATTGCCGTTTTGCTGGGCATGGGGATGCCGGCAGTACCGGCTTATATCAATGTTGCATTACTTATGGGGCCGGTTCTGGTTGGCCTTGGGATCGCATCGTTCACGGCCCACATGTTCATCTTCTATTTCGCGGTTGCCAGTGCAATCACTCCACCAATTGCACTCGCGGCGTTTGCAGCGGCCTCCATCACCAAAGCCAACCCAATGGCAACTGGGTTTTCCGCAGTAAAATCGGGCATCGTAATATTCGTGATTCCATTTATCTTTGCCCTTTACCCCGAGATCTTGCTGATCGAAGACGCTGTGATTGATCCGGTAAAAAGCGCCAAAGGCGTCATCACCTATCTACCTGGATACGATGGGACGACAAACTGGCCGGCCCTCGTTCTGGTTCTCTTCAGGGTTAGTTTGGCGCTTTATCTGCTGGCAAGCGCACTTTCCGCCTTTGATCGGCGCAAGCTGGCAGGCTGGGAGATCGTAATGCGCCTTGGCATCGCGGTCGTTGTTTTATCGTCTTCTCCTTCTCATCAGTTGGCAGGCACCGTCGCAGCGGCGGTGATACTAATCTGGCATGGGTCCAATGCAAAGAAATCATCAAATGCGCTCTGAAAAAATAGTCAGGTTTGACAAAGCCCGCCCACCCTTCTTGTGCTTGAGAATAGAGACATGAAGTAGCAAAGCGTCTTTGCTTGAGGCTATCCGTATCATGCTAGAAGTTGGCCCAGCCGTTCAGGCCTACGAGAGCATGAACAAACACAAAAACAGCGGGGCCTCGACACTTTGAGGAAATTAGGAGTGAAAGTCCCCGAACCTTCGCAATCGCCGGTAGATCGCTCACTCACGACTAGACTTCCCGCCCGACACGAACGTCTCTGATGCCAAGCCTGGACCGCCCCCGCGCGCACCTCGGCACCAGGGCCAGCACTCCGCTGGCCCGGCACATCCGAGGAGCAGACATGCCAACAACCAGAACAATAACCCACGGGAATTTTCCGGGAAAAATACCGCTAGTAACGACTTGGGAAATTGGAAAGGGTGGGTGGCGGTGCTGGCAGACCAATGCGAACCAGTCTCAGGTTGCCACAGACAAAGTGACCATATGCGAAATAGTGCCGGCTCCGCTCTCACCGAGTGGTGCGGCCTCTAGGTGGCATCGCTGATACCTACATCGCTATAGACCGATCACAGTATCACCGCCCGCCATTAGCCTCAGCTCAATCTCACGCCGCAGCTTAAATACGTCTTGGTCCGAACACTTGTTCAGTGCCATTCCAAGTTCCCCTTTTACGGCCACTGTGCTGGACCAGTTCAAAGGGGAAAGGAAAGCCCCCCTTTTAGTGCTGCGACAAAATCACTTGCCAACAAGCGTTTCTTTTACAACAACGGGTACATCATGACGGACATTTCGAACACTCATCGCCGGTCTTCCAAATCTCAGCAAATATTTGATGTTCTCAGGCACGAGATTGTCGAAAACATACTGAAACCTGGCGAGCCAATCAGCAAAGAACACCTGTGCAAGCGCTTTGCAGTGTCAAGGACCCCCGCAACCGATGCATTGAGCCGGCTGGCAGAGTTGGGGCTGGTTGATATATTCCCTCAGCACGGCACCTTTGTGTCAAAAATCAAACTGGGTGATATCGAAGAAAACTCCTTTCTCAGAGAGTGCATCGAAACTGGGGTGGTTCGCCGGTTGGCGGGTTCACTCAGTCAAAACGAGATTTCGCAATTGGAAACCAACATGCGGATTCAACGGTTTCTTGCCGGAACCTTTGATCTCGAAGGGTTCTATAAACACGACAAAGAATTCCACAGTATGCTGGTGAGCTTTTCCGGCTTGAGAAAAGTAGAAGCGGCACTTCAGCCGGTGTTGATACATCTGGAGCGGGCGCGGAAACTTATTGTGCTTTTGCCTGAACGCGTGACAACCGCACTGGACGAGCACGAAGCCATTCTCCTCGCCATCAAGGGTTCCGACCCAACAGAAGCAGAGCGCGCAATGCGTACTCATCTTTCTGAGTCAATGCGCGCCGTCGAAGGGGTCATTGAAGACAATCCAGAACTGGCCGACTGATCCAGTTCTTGTGCCTGGGCCGAAATCCTGCTCTGGCGTATAGAGTAGCCGTATGTTTCCGGCTATTGGGAAAACCCTGGCGCACTCATTTTTTCACTGAGGCGCGAGAAGGTGAACTTCTCGTTGATCGTCACGGCCATAATCAAAATCACACCTTTGATGACGGTTTGCCAGAAAACCAATATCCCAAGCATGTTCAGGCCGTTGCCAATTACAATTACGATCATCGCGGCAATGACAGTTCCAATTACCGTGCCGCGTCCGCCGGTAAGCGGAGTGCCGCCCAGCATGATGGCCACAATCACATCCATAAAGAAGAATTCTGCCACGCGGGGATCACCGGATCCGATCCGGCTTGCAGTCATTATTCCAGCCAGAGACGCCATTATGGCGACCAGAACAAATAACCCCATAACTACGCGATCGACGTTAATCCCGGCCAGGGCTGCGGCATTCTTGTTCGAGCCAATCGCCATCGCGTATTTTCCGATCAGCGAATAATTGGCCGCCACCCAGAAAACCGTTATTCCGACAAAGGAAATCACGATCGGCGTTGGCAATCCAAAGATATCAGTCTGCATCAGAGACGAAAAATTGTCAGGAAGCCCGGTTCGCACCGACTGCCCTCCGCATATCAAAAGTGCGGCACCTCCGCCAATGCACATCATCCCCAAAGTCGCAATAAAGGGCGAAATGTCATAGCGCGTGACGAGCAATCCGTTGATAGCACCGAAGCAGATTCCAGCACAAAGAGTGATTACCGCCGCCAGCGTAAGGGGCAGGCCCCAAGAGGCCAGTAAGGCATAAAGCACACCAGAAAAGGCCAAGTTTGCGGTTGTCGACAGATCGAAATTGCCGGTTTTCATCAGCAATGTCGCGGCGGCTGCAGTAAGCAAAAGCGCGGCATTCTGTGTCAGCATGTTGAAATAGTTTCCGAGTTGAAAATAGCTTTGGGTTGTTGTCGCGAAATAGACATTCAGGGCGACGAATATTAGCAGCAGAACAAAATTCTGGTTCTTCACCAGGGACATCGGATTTGATTTCGGTCCCATGATCATGCTTCCTTACCAGCGACAACTTCCAGGATGTAATCGGTGCTCAACTCGTCTCCGTTTCGAAGCGTTTCGCGCACCATACCGTCATACATCAGCACCATCCGATCACAGAGCCCGGTGATTTCCTGAAGCTCCGAGGAAAAAACGATGACGCTCTTACCTTTGTTGGCAAGGTCCCGGATGATATTATGAATTTCCTGCTTGGCGCCTATATCGACGCCTCTTGTGGGCTCGTCCATCAGGATAATGTCAGCGTCCCGGTTCAGGCATTTTGCGATCACCACTTTTTGCTGATTGCCACCACTCAGCAGTGCCACCGGATGATTGCGCCCCGAAGTCGCTATCTGCAGCAAATCGATATACTTGTCGGCCAGATCTCGCTCGGCTTTTCCTGATACGAGCCCCCGCCGCATCACGGTCTTCAAATTCATCAAGGGGATGTTTCTCATAACGCTGAGAAGGCCGAAAATGCCTTCTTCTCGGCGCTCTTCGGGAACCAGAGCAAACCCGGCACGCAAGGCGTCCCTCTCAGTTCTAAATCTAAGAACCCTGCCGTCCCGCTTTATTTCACCACGGTACTCGTGACCGAAAAGCACTTCGGCAACTTCGGTTTTCCCAGCCCCCAGAAGGCCGTAAAAACCTAGGATCTCGCCCTTCATCAGATCAAAGTTCACATCCTTTAGCTTGCGCGTACTAACGCCCCGCGCCTCAAGGACTGCCTGATCGCGTGCGCCAGTGGAGGGGATGTATTCTTCGGCGACAACCTTGCCCAGCATCATCCGCACCAGATCGGGTTGCGACATACCCTCAAGCGATTGAGTTCCCACCATTTCACCGTCCCGCAGAACTGTTACCGTGTCTCCAATCTCGAATATTTCCGAGAGCTTGTGCGAGATAAAGATGATTGTCATGCCGGCCTCGCGGAGACGTTCAATCACCTGCATAATCTTAGTCGTTTCACCCAGGCTAAGCGCTGCTGTAGGCTCATCCATCACCAGAACCGAGCATTCAGCGACCAAAGCACGCGTGATTTCCACGATCTGCTTCTGGGCGACGCTTAGGCTCCCTACCCGATCGCCAAGGCTGACGGTGCTGTCGAAATCCGCAAGGATCGCACCTGCCTTTTCGAGGTTGTCTGCTTTTTGCGGGAAAAGGAATTTGTGTTTTTCCTGCCCCAAAGAGATATTTTCCTCAACCGTCAACTCATCGACAATGTTCAGTTCCTGATAGAGGCAGCTGATACCCTGATGAATGGCGTCACTCACGTGATGTGGCGAAAATGGTTTGCCACCAAGTTTTATCTCACCCCTGGTCGCTGGTTGGGCCCCAGTCAGGATCTTGATGAAAGTCGACTTGCCAGCGCCGTTTTCACCGACAATGCAATGAACGGTCCCTCGCTTCACGCCAAAGCTGACGCCTTTCAGGGCCTTGACCCCGGGAAAAGATTTCTCGATTCCGCGAATTTCGATGATGTTCTCGTCTTGCCCGTTCATGCTGCTGCCTTCGCATCGAATTTCCGGCTAAGCAGCAGGGTGCCGATCAGGATCCCGCCATAGGCGATTGTCTGGAAATAGAAGGGAATACCCAGCAAAACCATGCCATTGGCGGTGAACCCGACAACCAGCGCACCAAGCAACATTCCGAAAGTCGACCCAACGCCACCCAACATCGAGGTTCCCCCCAAAATGATTGCGACAATCACATCAAATTCCAGCCCCTTGCCGACCGTCGGCGCAGCCAGGCCAACCCGGGAGGTTTGCAACACCCCACTCAGCCCCGCAAACAACGCGACCAGAACGTACAACAACGACACGATGCCAACCGTGTTGATGCCCGACAGTTTAGCTGACTTCAGATTGGCACCGATGGCATAGGCTTTGCGCCCCAGAGCGGTTTTCTTTTCGATGAAAATAAACGTTCCCACGGCAGCAACCATAACCACGATCGCCAGCGGAATTAGTCCAAACACCGGGTCACGGCCAAAGTCGACAAAATCGCGTGGCAAACCCAGCATGATATTTGCACCACCGTCCCAGCGGGCGATCAACAGCGCAAACCCGCGGGCGATAAACAGTGTTCCAACGGTCGCGATCACCGGGTTGATGCCTATGACACTGACGGTCAGCGCATTCAGCCCCCCCCACCCCATTGCGACGATCAGCGTGATGAGAATGGACAACTCAATCGCGACGCCGTGCTTGCTCATATAGGCATGCAAAATGCCTGAAAACGCCAATACCGAGCCAACCGAAAGATCAAAATTACCTGTAACCATTAACAGGTTAGCCGCTGAAGCGATGATAACAATCACCGCCACTTTCAGCAAAACGTTGGTAAAATTCGTGACTGACAGAAAGTGCGGCGACGCGAAAGTCAGTCCGACAATCAAAGCAGCCAGGATCCCTATCAGAACAACTTTTTGCGGATCCGCATGCAGGAAGCGCATCAACTTTATCACATCACGCCTATCAGGTTTTTCCCGATGTATTATCGAGAAGGGTTGTTTTGGTTGTTATAGCCAGGCCATGAAACACCAGACTAACTCTTTTCGGGGCAAGAGACCTGCCCCGAAGTAGTTTTTGCTGAACTGGCAGCCTAGTTGGCCAGCAATTCGGCCAGGTTACCTTCAAACTTGAAGTTTTCCTGCAGGAAGCGCTGTGCCCCGGCCAATGTAGTGTTCCAGTAGTCGATCTCTTGGCTCAGGGTAGGGATTTCCATCCAGGCATCAATGGCGAGTTCACCACGTGCCATCGCCACCAAGGTGTCCACCTCGGCGCGCGCGTTGTCGCGGACCTGGCCTTGGGTCAGTTTGAACGAGCTGTTGGGATCGAATATCTTGATCATGGCATTTTCGCCGCCATCAACACCGGCAATAATCTCGGTCAGCGGAACACCGTTGTCCATCTTGCCACGTCCCAGCTGTTCTGCTGCAGCCAGAGCACCTAACGCCATATCGTCATTACCGCCGAAGATAATGTTCACACCTGGGTTGGCCTGCAGAATATCCAACATGATTTCCATGGATTTCACAGTGTTGCCAAAGCCATTTTGCTGCGCCACAACCTTTGCGTCAGGCGCGATCGATTTAACGCCGGCAACGAACGGCCCGGTACGCAGATGAACAACCTGTTCAAATCCGCCAAAGTCCAGAATGGCGATCTCGATCGGTTTGTCCGGGTTGGCCGCAATCCACTTTTCTGCAGCAACAACGCCTTCACGATGAGAAGACAGTGCTTCTTGCGGCGCAATGTGGGGCGCATTTTTCGTTTCAGGATAAATCAGCGTTGTGGTGATCGGAATGCCCGCGGCATGGGCCTTGGCCACGGCGGCGGCTGTCATCCCAATGTCGGGCGAATGAAGCGCGATACCGTCTACCCCTTGGGCAATCAGGTTTTCCACAGCACTTAGCGTGGTGTCAGAATTTGCCTGGCCATCCACGACGATGGTTTTTGCACCATAATACTTGTCGGCATGGTCCGCGAACATCTCAACGATGGACTGGTGATATGAGTGCTCCAGTGTGTATGGGATTTTCCCCAACACCAGCACGTCGTCAGCCATCGCAGCAGTTGCCGTCAGACCTGCGGCCACAACGGCCGTTGTCAGTAGCTTTTTCATGATCTTTTTCCTCTCTGTTAGTACATTGCACCGGAGGCCATCGGGCAGACCGGCTTTTTGATTGACCAAAAGCCCCCATCTCAAAGGACTCCCCCGCAATTATTTCCGAACTAGCTGGCCGCCTCCTCCTCGGCCTCGCCTACCGGTGCATCCTCACGCAGCAACCCTTGAGATTTTAGATCAGCCCAAAGAGCGTGAGGAACTTTGGTGTCGAACAAACTCATGTTCATTTCGACTTCCTGTGGCGCCATCGCGCCGGGAATGAGAATTTTCACAACCGGATGCAAAAGCGTGAACTGCAATGCAGCCTGAGGCAATTTCACCCCATGTGCTTCGCAGACAGACTGAATTTTACGGGTACGTTCGAGAATTTCCTCAGACGCAGGTGCGTATTGATAACGCGCACCTTCAACCGGGCCAGTCGCAAGAATTCCTGAATTATAGGCACCGCCGAGAATGATACCGACATCGCGTTTTTCGCATAGCGGGAAGAAACTATTCAGAGGTTCTTGTTCGAGCAGCGTGTAGCGACCGGCCAGTAGGAAACAGTCGAAATCCCCTTCAGCCAGAAGCGTTTCACACACTTCCCATTCGTTTACGCCAGCACCGATCGCCGCGATTACCTTGGCGTTCTTAAGCTCTTGCATCGCGCGAAAGCCGCCCTGGTCAAACAATTGCCGAATGGTTGCATCGGCCCGCTCGCGGTCACCAAAGCTAAACATATCACCGACATCATGCGCCAACAAAACATCAACCCTATCGACACCCAGTCGTTTCAGGCTGGCCTCGTGGCTCTTCATGATCCCGTCGTATGAATAGTCAAAGACAATCTTTTTTTGTGGCACACCAACAAAGGCCTCAGGCGTCACATCCTCGGGGGCGCAGTCCTCAAGAAGACGCCCCACCTTGGTAGAAATCGTGACATTCTCACGGCCAACGC
>JAAEUI010000336.1 GCA_024227475.1 Paracoccaceae bacterium
AACCTCGACATTGGGATCAAGGATGGCGCGTCTGAGATAGGTCTTATCCCGGCTGGTGCCAATCTGAGTTAGATCTGGGCCAAGCGCACCTTGCTGTCCCGCCACCTTGTGACAGGCGCCGCAGGTGAATTTGACGATGATCTCTTCAGGCGTGTTGAGCGGTGCTGGAGCGGTGCTGGTGGCCTTGGGTGCTTCTTCAGTTTCGGCGGCGACCTCGGTGGGGATTTCCACCGTGACCTCCAAGCCGCTGCTGTCTTGCAAATAAGCGATGATAGCCATAATCTGCGCCTCGCTGAGATCGATGCCGCCACCAATGACAGTTGGCATTGGGCTTTCGCTGTCATTGCTTCCAGCCTTGCCGAAACCGGTCACTACGTAAGCCGAAGGCTCCACCATGGATTCATAAAGATAGTCTGCAACCGAGTTCGCTTTGCCCTGGTAACGGGAGTCGGCTAGCCGTTCAGAGGCCACTATTCCGGCTTGGTCCAGTAGCGGAGCGCGCCCACCCACAGCGTTATGACACAGGGTGCAGGTGCCTTTGCCGTTGAGGATCTTTTCTCCCAGAGCGATGAACTGATCCATGCTCATGGCGCTCAGGTCCAGCTTTTCCTCCTTGGGCGGGGGGGCTGGTTTGATCTGCGGGATGCCAAAGTTGGAGAAGCCCGCAAAAAACGAGATCACTAACAAACTGAAGAAGATCACCTTAAGGAAGTTGTTCATTACTCTTCCTTCCAGTAACGGGCAGGGAGAGTTTTCTTCGTACTGACCTGGCTTAACCAGAAGACAAAGACCACCATGGCCATGAACAGGATCGCACCCGCCGAAACGACATTGGCGGCGTAACCCAGACCTGGAGTGAAAGCGTCTGGGGAGTTGTCTCGGAACACATTCACCACATGCCAGTGCTGGCGGATGCCGGAACGGATATAACCCATCAGCCCCATCAGCCAGGTAAAGGCCACCGCTAGCAGGAATAGCGCGTACTGAGCACGATCCGGGATCCGACCCCAATGTAGCGGCGCCACTTGGCGCGCATTTTTATACATGAGTGTGTCGATGACCGTGCTAGCTACGATGATGAGCAGTGTGGTCAGCACCTGCGGGATGGAGGAAGCGACCTTATAAACCGTGTTAGTGAAATAACCGTGATAAATACCCAAGAATAAAATATTGAGAATGCCGGCAGCGAACAGCGCTACTTGTATGGCGTTGCCGGTTTTGATCCAGGGCACGGTGGCGATCTTATTGGCCCGTCGATAGATCAGGAAACTCAGGGTGGTGAACACAATCATCAGGTTCACGGCGGTGTTTTTCGCGGGCATGATTCCCAGCGGACCCAGATATTTATGATAGGGTCCGCCGAGTGCTTTCAGCTCTTCGTTGGTCAGCACCAGAGTATGAGGCGTGAACCAGACCAAAAAAGCACCGATAATCACAAAGGCGATGTATTTGACATAATGGTTGTAGCGCGGCGCGCCGTCGCTGCGCCCCATACCACACCACAAATAGTAATTAGCCGAGATAAACAGGGTGCCGATCAATACGGCTTGGATGATAAACAGCCAAGCGAAAACACCACCCATCAAGGTAATGCCCATTTGCTGGCTGTAAGCATAAATCGCCGCCGTCAAGTAATAACCGGCAAAAGGTAGGGGCAGCAAGGCTGAGAT
>JAAEUI010000337.1 GCA_024227475.1 Paracoccaceae bacterium
CGAGGGCAAGAAGCTGTCGTCCGAAGAAAACGCCGACTATCTCGCCAACCTCGCCGTCAACTACCCGATCATCTCGATCGAAGACGGCATGCACGAGGATGACTGGGACGGCTGGAAACTGCTGACCGACAAGATCGGCGATACCTGCCAGCTGGTCGGCGACGACCTGTTTGTCACCAACCCCAGGCGCCTGTCCGACGGCATTGCGCAGGGCTGCGCCAACTCGCTGCTGGTCAAGGTCAACCAAATCGGCACGCTGACCGAAACTCTGGCCGCTGTCGATATGGCCCACCGCGCGAGCTACACTTCAGTGATGTCGCACCGCTCAGGAGAAACCGAAGACGCCACCATCGCCGACCTCGCGGTTGCCACCAACTGCGGGCAGATCAAAACCGGCTCGCTGGCGCGCTCTGACCGGCTGGCGAAATACAACCAGCTGATCAGGATTGAGGAGATGCTGGGGGATACGGCGGTTTGCGCCGGGAGGTCGATTCTGAGGTAGTTTGCTCAGGTCAGCGAATACACCGCAAGGATCGCTGCCAGCCCAAAGACGACGGCGGCGAACCAGACAAAGCCTTTGCCAAGGTCACCCATATCCTTGCGGACATGTTCTGCTGTGCCCATGTGGACCGGCAGGCCTGAAAACCGGTTCTCGGCCCGCCGCAGCGTGCCGTTCTTCCATAGCCCGAAAACACAAACCTCGTCACCGGTTTTCAATGTCCAGGAATCGGTTCTCACTTTGGTCTCATGCGGTTCATCACCGTATTTCAGGATGGTCTCGACCCGATCCGTGACGCGCGAGCGGGTGATTTCTTGCGCCACGGGCCGTATCAGGTTGCGCGGGCAGAGCGTGGCGGCGGCTTGCGCACTTTTGAGCATCTCGTCGCTCATGGGCCGCTTCAGTGTGTTCTCGATATCCGGAAAACCAAGCAGCGGCACAACACTCTTGCCGGTATCGACACCCATTGGCACCCGGTAAAACCCGTCATACCGGCAGCACAATCTCGGCTCTCGGTGTCTGGAGCCAGTTTCGTGCTTAAGCGGATAAAAAACCTTAAACCGGACCGCCAGCGGGTCCTCGTCACCTTCCGTTGGAACCAACACACCCGCAACAGCCGTCCATTGACCCTCAACCGGCGGCTCATCGATACGCATCATCGCGCGGTGGTCGTTCTTATGCGCCTGCGACAGCCAGATCAGGCCCAGACCAGCAAAGATCAGCAACGGAAAGAAGAAGGTCGGGCCACGGTAAGGACCCAGCCAGAAATAGATCACCGACAAAACCAGCGTGCCAATGGCCAGCGGCAGAGCACGGCGGATCACAGAAAAATACGCGGCACCAATCGAAGGCGCCGGGGCGGCGGTGATATCAGTCATGGGTACATTCAAGCACAAATCAGGCGATTTGAGAACCTACAGAGGCCGAACCACCGCGTCGTTAACCATTTCAAGGGTCTGACGCAGATACCATACGCTTTCCATACAACGGTTTTCGCGTTAACTTCTGGACCACCGGACCCGACGCGGGTAAACCCGTGTGAAACAAGCGAGTGCCAGAATGTCCGAGCCGGAACACCCCCAGATCTACCTGATCACCCCACCCGAATTTGAACTGTCGGAATTCTCAAATTCACTCGGCGCGATCTTCGGAACATTCGATATTGCCTGCCTGCGCCTGCGCATGTCCTCGGACGATGCAGACACCATCGGCCGCGCGGCAGATGTGCTGCGCGACACCTGCCACAAATACGAGATTCCACTGGTGATCGACAGCCACTACCGGCTGGTCACAACCCACGGACTGGACGGCGTGCATCTGGCCGATGGAGCCCGCCGGTTGCGCGATATCCGCAAGGAACTCGGCGGTGACGCGATCATCGGCAGCTATTGCGGAGCGTCAAAACACACCGGCATGGCAGCGGGCGAGGCCGGAGCCGACTATATCGCGTTTGGCCCCGTCACCCAGAGCCCGCTGGGTGGAACCGAAATGGCCGAATATGAAACCTTTAAGTGGTGGTCTGAGGTTGTGGAAGTGCCCGTTGTTGCAGAGGGTTACGTGACGCTGGAAGCTGTGGAAAAGCTGGCACCGGTGACGGATTTCTTTGCGCTCGGGCAGGAAATCTGGGGTGCGAAAACCGGGGCGGAAACTGCGTTGAAAGCCTACTTTGAACGGATGAATTAGAGCGTTTTGAGTCCAAACTGCTTCAGTTCAAACGCAAAGCAATCCTAGAGCTGCAACCCATCCCGCACCGCCACTTCGCACCGCTCGCTTAACGCCTTGCGATCTGCCACGTCGGCCACCCGGATCGGGTCCGAGAACCGGATCACAACCCGGCCCTGTTTCGCATTTGCCAGCACCATGGCGAAATGCGGCCAGAACTCCATATCACCCCAAAAGCCGTAGAACCGTTCATCAGCCCCTTCCGGCGCGTGATAGTTTACTGTAACCGGCTGAATCCACATGGTTTCCCGCAGCCCCGGCTCAAAGAAGGCTGCGAACAGGGTGGAGCGGAATCGTATCACCCGGCGCCCGTCTGTACTGGTGCCTTCCGGGAAGAAAAGTAGCTTGTTGTCCTGTTTGATCCGCTCCAGAAATATGTCCTTTTGCCGCCGCGCTGCCCGGGTGCGGCGCTCAATAAAAACGGTCCCGGCGCTACGGGCGATGATCCCGATCAGGGGCCAGTTCTGAAGCTCATCCTTGGAAACAAAATACACCCGCTGCACCGCGTTCAGCGTGAAAATATCCAGCCAGGAAGCGTGGTTAGCCACAACTGCACCAGGATGTTCCATCGGCTTGCCCTCGATCTGCAGGGGAATGCCAAAAAACCGCAGGCAGATAACACAGGCAATTCGGACAATCGCCTCGGAGAAGGCCTTCATCCGCAGCGCCCGGGCCGCAAACATCGGCAGCATCAGCCCGAAAATCGTGATAGCCACCAGCGTAACCCGGGCTGAAAAACGCACCCAGCCGAACCCTTTGGGCAGTGGCAGTTTGACGTCTTCGCCTTCTCCCCAGCTGATCATGCGGTCTGGCCCCTGACGTAATAGGCCCGGTGCCTTTCTGACATACGTGTCGTATCCATCACCAGGCACACGTCCACTGTATTGAAATCCCTATCGATGTAGGCGCCCTCACCAACATAGCCACCAAGCCGCAGATATGCTTTGATCAGGGGTGGGATCTGGCGCAGCGCATCGACCCGGCTGAACTCGTCAGCCGCCAGCAAATCCATCCGCTGCGCTTGTCCGGGACGAACCTTAACCCGCAAATTCGCCGGTGCCAGATGGTTGAAATGCAAATAGGAAAGCGCCGCTGAAATTGCGCCGATATCACGGCCCGGAAAGGAGGCAACGCCAAACAGGATTTCGATATCACGGCTCAGCACGTATTCCGCCAGCCCATTCCACAAAAGGTGCATCGCCACTCCACCCCGGTGAGCAAGATCAACACAGGACCGGCCAAGCTCTGCCACGCTACGGCCTGAGCGGGTGATGTTAGACAGGTCGTATTCCGAAGCACCATAAAACCCCGGCCCGTCCGCTGCCACTTCACCGCGCAGCAACCGGTACACGCCGACCACGTTTTCCTTTGGGTCCGCGTTTGAATTATCCAGTAAAACCAAATGGTCGAAATGGGGATCAAAGGCATCACGCTCCAGTCGCAGAGCCGCCGACGCCGGATCAGTTTTTGCCCCCATTTCCTCAACAAACACGCGGTAACGCAGCCGCTGGGCCGCCAGCAGCTCTGCTTCGGTTTCCGCCAGTTTAAGCGTGTATTGCTTTGGATCGGTTGTCATCGCCCAGTTCACCGCATGAAAGCCCTTTAAGCCCAGGCGCGGACCATAGATCAGCGGGGCAGGTTTCGCAATCTTTCGCCCGGTCGCACCTCAATGGATCTAGATCGCCGGAAACCGGTTTTCGCGCTGTATGCTTGGCCTCATTTCGCCAGGGGCTTACGTCTGCGGATCGCGCATCGGTATCAGCTGCAGCCAGGGCGTTATGTGCTTTGTCTGAACCGGACTAAGCGCTTAGCACCGACCCAAGCCTTTGATGTTGCAGCGTTATGTGGCTCATCATAACTCCAGATAACTTATAACGCTCCTGCCACCCCGGCGATATCAGTTACCGCGGCAGGTATACCTGCCGCGTGCTCATTTCCGATCTGCATGTTGAGGAACCGATCAGCCCGACCCGACCCTGCAGAGAGCTCCCATCCTTACCACTTCCAGTGGTATTTCGATCGCCACAGTGCTTGACTTTCCTCAAGAAATTTCCCACCTACAGCAATTATTACGATAGTGTTACTTGTAAATTCATCTTAAGA
>JAAEUI010000338.1 GCA_024227475.1 Paracoccaceae bacterium
CCAACGCCTGATAGAGATCTGGTCCTCCATCCCGTTTCTCTTCACGATGATTATCATCTCCAGCGTCATAGGCCCTGTTTCCTCGAGCGTCAAATTTGTGATCCTCGCCTTCATGCTGGTGGGACTGGGAGGATGGACCGGCATAACCTACACCGTGCGCGGCGAGTTTTATCGAGAGCGTTCCAGGGATTATGTGCAGGCGGCCCGCGCCCTGGGCGTGAAGGATCGCAAAATTATGGTCCGCCATATTTTGCCCAACTCCCTCGTACCCATCGTGACCTTGTTGCCCTTTGACGTGGTTAGCTATATGGGCGCGCTGGTTGTCCTGGATTTCTTGGGCTACGGGCTGCCGCCCGGCACACCTTCGTGGGGGGCGCTCCTTAGACAGGGTTCGGAAAACATAGTGAATTACCCACACCTGGTGTACATCCCGGTTCTGGCTTTTGCCGGAACGCTTTTTTGCGTGGTCATGGTGGGCGAGGCCGTGCGCGAGGCCTTCGATCCCAAGAAGTACGAGCGGCTTAGGTAAGGGATAGGCGATGAGCAATCCTTTGTTGAAAATAGACGGGCTTAAGACCTATTTCCACACCGAGGACGGAACCGTGCGGGCTGTGGACGGTGTAAGCTTAGCGGTGGAGCGGGGAAAAACCCTGGGCATCGTCGGCGAGTCGGGTTCGGGCAAGTCAGTGACGGCTTACTCGATTCTGAGACTTTTACCCGAAAGCGTTGCAGACATAAAAGAAGGCGCTGTTGAGTGGATCGGGGAAAAAGGCCGGGTGGACCTTGCCAAACTTCCCATCGAGGAGATGCCCCATTACCGGGGCGGCGACATCGCCATGATCTTCCAGGAACCCATGACAAGCCTTAATCCTGTATTTAAATGCGGAAAACAGGTGGCTGAATCCATTGTTTATCACAAAGGCGCGAGTTGGGAGGAAGCCTGGAAGCGCGCGACCGAGCTCTTGGACGAGGTCGGAATCCCCATGCCGCAGCGGCGCATGAACCAGTATCCCCACGAGCTTTCCGGGGGGATGAAGCAGCGCGTAATGATAGCCATGGCGCTCGCCTGCGATCCTGAGCTCTTGATATGCGACGAGCCCACAACCGCGTTGGACGTCACCATCCAAAAGCAAATTCTGGAGCTGATAAAGGGTCTGCAAAAAGAGCGCAACATGGCCGTTCTGTTCATCACCCACGACTTGGCCGTGGTCGCGGAGATTACCGACCAGGTTGCAGTGATGTGCCCCGGCGAGACGCTTCGCCATTTTGGCATAGGAACGGGGAAGGACGACGATCCTGAATACGCTCGCGGCGGACACATTGTTGAGCTGGGCAGCGTGGCGGACATCTTCACGAACCCGAAACATCCATACACCAAGGGGCTGATAGCGTGCAGACCGAGCCTGAAGACCAGATCCGAGAGACTTCCAACCATTGAAGATTTCTTGCGGGCCGAGTCGCAAGGAATCACGATAAACCCAACTGACCCCGACCTGGACATAGATTACCCCGGCCGCGCAAAAAAGCGTCGAGAGGACATGGCTGGTTTCGGTGAGCCGCTCTTGGAAATAGCGGGGCTCCGCACCTGGTTCCCAATAAAACAAGGCGTTTTTCAACGCACAGTGGATTGGGTTAAGGCAGTTGACGGCGTGGATTTAGTTGTGCCGCGAGGAAAAACTCTGGGGCTGGTGGGCGAATCGGGATGCGGCAAGACCACCCTTGGCCGCTCTGTGCTGCACCTGGAAAAGCCCAGAGAAGGAAGTATCCGTTACGACGGCATTGATTTGGCGACGCTTTCGGGCGAAGAACTTCGCGTGATCCGCCGACGTATGCAGATCATCTTCCAGGATCCTTATTCCTCGTTGAATCCCAGGATGTCGGTGGAAGAGGCAATCGTGGAGCCCATGGCTGTCCATGGCCTCTACAGGG
>JAAEUI010000339.1 GCA_024227475.1 Paracoccaceae bacterium
CCAACCGCCTGCCAAAGTTGCCATGACAACGAACGCGCCAGGGGAAAATCCGCCTCCCATCCACCGGCGAACACCGCGTGTTCGCAATGTCATACCACCGCAAACTGGGTGGCCTTTCGCTATGACCACAGCTTGGTGAAAGGCCAGTGTTTTGATTGTCACAACGGGTCAGTGGCTCGGGGCACGACCAAAGCGCATCTGCCGACCGGAAAGGCCTGTGAAGCCTGCCACCTGACATCGGACTGGACCAACGTGCGCTTTGATCATTCGGTTGTCAGCGGTACCTGTGTGGGCTGTCACAACGGCCGTGCTGCCACCGGTAAAACCGCCGCACACATGCCCAGCGGTTCGGTTTGCGACGATTGCCATGTGTCGTCAAGCTGGACCAACGTGCGTTTTGATCATTCGGCGGCCAGCGGCACATGCTCAACCTGCCACAACGGACGTATGGCGCCAGGCAAACCGGCGGCGCACGTTCCAAGCAGCAATGCCTGTGGCGATTGTCACGTAACAACGAGCTGGACAAATGTCCGGTTTGACCACGCTTCTGTTATTGGGTCCTGTTCGACTTGCCACAATGGTCGGGTTGCCACCGGCAAGCCAACGTCACACATCCCAAGCAGCAATTTGTGCGACGACTGTCATGTCACCACAAGCTGGACTAACGTCAGGTTTGATCACGCCTCGGTGACAGGCGCTTGCTCGACCTGTCACAATGGCAGGGTGGCTACCGGTAAGCCGACCAATCACCTGCCTAGCAGCAATGCCTGCGACGATTGTCACGTGACCACAAGCTGGACCAGTGTTCGGTTTGACCATTCGTCTGTAACGGGCGCCTGCTCGACCTGTCACAATGGGCGGGTTGCGACTGGAAAACCTACCAACCATTTGCCAAGCAGCAATGCCTGTGACGACTGTCATGTAACCACAAGCTGGACCAGCGTGAGGTTCGACCATTCGTCCGTGACCGGGGCCTGTTCAACATGCCATAACGGTCGGGTTGCCACTGGCAAACCGGGCAATCACATCCCCAGCAGCAATTCATGCGACGACTGCCACGTGACCACAAGCTGGACCAACGTCAGGTTCGACCATACCGCGGTTTCTGGTGCCTGCTCGACCTGCCACAACGGGCGCGTGGCCACCGGAAAACCCCAGAACCACTTGCCCAGCAGCAATGCCTGTGACGATTGCCATGTAACGACAAGCTGGACAAACGTGCGCTTTGATCATTCAGCGGTAACCGGTTCTTGCGTGACCTGCCACGACAGCCGTACAGCAACCGGCAAACCCCAGAACCACCTGCCCAGCAGCAACACCTGTGACGATTGCCACGTGACGACCAGCTGGACCAACGTCCGGTTTGACCATGCTGCTGTTACCGGGGCCTGTTCAACCTGCCATAACGGACGGATCGCCACTGGCAAACCAGGTAATCACATCCCCAGCAGCAACACTTGCGACGACTGTCACGTTTCCACCAGTTGGACCAACGTCCGCTTTGATCACACGGCAGCCACGGGGGCTTGCTCGACTTGCCACAACGGGCGCTTGGCCACGGGTAAACCTAACGGGCATGTTCAGTCGACCAACACATGTGACGACTGCCATGTGACCACCAGCTGGACCAACGTTCGCTTCGACCACGCGGCAGTGACCGGGTCATGTTCCAGCTGTCACAATGGCACTGTGGCGACCGGCAAGCCCAACGGGCATTTCGTGACTGCAGCGCAGTGCGACAGCTGCCATGTAACGACAAACTGGACCGGGGTTCGTTACACACATCTGTCGGGCGCTTATCCGAACGGGCATTCCGCAGGCCTTGATTGCACCGATTGCCACCGCAACAATACCGAATCCGGTGCCTGGACCTCACCGGCCTACCGGCCCGACTGCGCCGGATGCCACGCCGGGGACTTCAAAACCGGCCCTCACAAAAAATACGAGAAACCATCGACAGTGTTCTATCGGGTGGGAGAACTGCGCGACTGCGCCGGCTCCTGCCATTTCTATACCGACGCCACTCTGACGACCATCAAGGACCGGCGCACTGGTGAACATCGTCCCAACCGAAGAGAGTGGTAGCAGATGCTATTCGCCAGAGTATCGCTGACTTGCGCAGCCGCGACAGCCACCAGCCTTATGGTGATAGATTACGCCCAGGCCTTACCGCCGCAGGATCCGCAACCGCCGGAGGAAGTGCAAACCGAGCCCCAACCGGGCAACGAAGGCGCCGAAAAAATCGGCCAGATAATGGCGGATGCGCGCCGCGCGATTACGCTGGAGGAGTACACTAGGGCCACTCAATTGCTGACCAAACTGGTCAATCTGGCACCCCACCAGCACAGCGCCGACGCCCAGGAGCTGCTGGGAGTGGTCCGTGAGCGAAACGGCCAGATGGCCCATGCAAAGGCCGAGTATGACATATATCTGGAAAAATATCCCGATGGGGCAGGTGCAGACCGGGTCCGCCAGAGAATGGCAGCGATCAAAACCGCTGAATCCGCGCCGCGCGAAAAGTTGCGCGAGGCGAGCCCAGGAGTATTTGCCGGGTCAGACGGTCGCGGTGGTGGTTCGCGGCTTGTCGTAGTGCATTCCGCTGATGAGGGCTGGCCAGACGAGGTCGCGGGCAAACGCGATCCAAATGCCTTCGTAACCGAAGTGTCGGGTGGGTTTTCGTCCTATTATTACTACAACGAAGGTTCGACGAGGCTAATGGAGTTCGAATCCCGGCGCACCACCATCGACGATTTCGTCTTTCAGAATGCGCTGGTGAATTCGGTTGATCTGACCTGGTGGCGCGAAAACGATTTTCTGCGCTACGGAATGCGGTTTTCCGGCGGGTATGAGCAGGACTTCACAGGTGAGGGCCGGAGCCGGTCACGAGTATCAACTGCCTATGCAGAAATTGAATTCAAAACCACCGGTACGAATGTCAGGATCGGGCGCCAGACCCGGTACACCGGCGGGATATACGGGCGGTTTGACGGTGTGCTGTCAGGCTGGCAAATCGCTGAAAAGACACGGCTGAACTTCGTTGTCGGCTCACCCGTCGACAGCAGCCGGGATGAACCCTATCGTTTTGAGCGCGCCTTTGTCAGCGCCAATGTGGAATTCGAGGACATCTTTCCCAATTGGGATATGTCAGCCTATGTGATTGCCCAATGGGCAGGAAATTTTGTTGACCGCCAGGCGATTGGCGGGGAAATCGAGTATTTTGACGATACAACCTCGCTGTATGCTTCACTGGACTATGATTTTCATTTCAACAGGGTGAATGCACTTGTTTTGTCTGGAACGTATATTCTTGAAGATCAATCCTCGGTCTCGGGCAGTCTGGATTACATTACATCGCCCAGTCTGAGCACCATTAATGCCTTGATCGGGCAAACAGCGACTTCGCTGGACGGACTGTTGAGCAGCTTTACAGTGGCTGAAATCAAACAACTGGCGCAGGACCGAACGACAGAAACCATGTCGGCAAACATCGGCTATTCGCGACCCCTAAACGAGAAATGGCAGTTGGCATTGGATGCCACCGCGTTTTACACAAGGGGAAATCCGGCTTCGGGCGGAGTTGCGGCCATCGCTGCGCCTGGGGTAGAGGTGTTTGCTTCGGCGCATCTTGTTGGCACGGGCGTTTACACAGAAAACGATGTGATCAGCATTGCTGCACGTTATGCCAACGCTGCATCTTCCGACCTATATTTGCTTGATCTGAGCATTCGGTTCCCTCAAAGCGACCGGTTGAATTTGCGGCCTCGGGTTCGTTTGGGGTATCGCGATCTGAAAGTGACTACCGGAACCGAATTTTTTGCTGTTCCGTCAGTCACCGCGAACTATGAAATCAACCGATCCACCACATTTGAGGTCGAATTGGGCGGGCGTTGGTCAAGCCGGAAAACCCCGGTGTTCAGTGAAGAGAGCAACGAAGTTTTTGTGTTTGCCGGGCTTCGGTATGATTTTTAGCGCAGGTCGTGTTGCAACGGCTTCAAGAAGATTGTCGCGACGTGTCTTTCATCAGGGATAATGTCTGATGATGCCATCACCAGTGCCAAAACTGATGAATGAGAAACGCTCTAGAGAGTTTCGGGCTTTACTTCAAATCACAAGTGAAACACGAAGCTTCAATGTTAACAACACCATAGACCGGCGATTTCCACATCAACTTGTCTCAAGTTAATGTGGAAACGCCTTAGTCGCTCAACATCCTGGCGACGACCTGGTGGCCTGACGCGCGGGCGATATCGACGGCCTTTTCGCGTTTCTTGTTGCGCAAGCCAGGATCCGCACGGTGGTTGAGCAGAATTCCGGCAACGCCTATGTGGCCGGCATGGGCCGCGAGCATCAGGGCTGACTGACCTAGCGAATTGCGATGGTTGATGTCCGCTCCGGCACGAAGAAGGGTCAGGACTGAGCGAACGTCAGCTTTTTGCGCCGCTATGATCAGCGGAGAATTCCCCTTTCTTGATGCCTTGTCTACGTCAACGCCCGCCATGGCCAGAATGCGCACCACATCGCTGTGAGACCCAGCGGCTGCTGTCTGCAGCGGAGTAATCCCGAAGAGATCGGGCAGGTTCATGTCGGACCCTGACTGAATCAGGTATTGCACCGCTTCAGCCTTGCCCGACGCAGCCGCCAGCCAGAGCGCGGTGCGCCCTTTGCCGTCTGACTGAATCACCGCGCCGCCGCTGCGCAGCAGACCCCGGATCAGGGGGACACTGCCCTGACTTGCAGCAATCACCAGCAGCGGTGTTGCCAGCGTTGGATTGGTGGCTGTTGAACCTGCTGAAATTAGATACAAGGCAACGTCATCGTGTCCTGCCATCACAGCACGATCGAGGGGGCGTACTCCGGTTTTGTCGGCAAGTTCAGCGTTGGCCCCGGCCCCTAGTAGTGCTTTTACCGACTTGATATCGCCCAGTTCAGCAGCGAAGCTAAGGGCCGTCGCGCCATTGGCGTCCTGAATGTTCACGTCTGCGCCTGCCTGGATTAGCAACGCCATGCTATCGGTGTGCCCGCCTGTGATCGCCAGCATCAGTGCTGTGGAGCCTTTGGATGTCTGTGCATTCAAGTCCGCGGTCTGCTTTAACAAGGTGTTAACCAGTCTGGTTTGCCCGCGGTTCGCGGCTTCCGTCAGCGCGGTGCCGCCGGTTACATTTGACAATGCTGTTGCCCGAACAATTTGAACGCGCGGTTCTTGGTTCTTTGAAGTTGCAATAATCGTTTTTCCGACCGCGTCGGCTGAGCGCAGTTTTGCCAACAACTTTTGCGCTTCGACGTGGTTCTGCCGCGCTGCCGCTTGCAGCCAGGCCCGCGCCGTTTTGTCGTTTCGCGCAACACCCCGCCCAACCCGGTAAAACGCGGCCAGACGGTACTGCGCTGCCGCGTCGCCCTGTTCGGCGAGGGCCTGCAACAGGCTGGCAGCGGACTCATAGTCGCGCCGTCTTATCGCGGCGTTCACCTGCTGCATTTCGACGGCTGGGGTTTCCTGCGCAAACAGCTGGTCAGACTCCGGCAGCCAGAGCAGCAAGACTGCCAGAAGCCCCAGAGCTTGCAAACTGTCACGCCGTGCCATGCTTGGTCTCCACTTCGATGCCGATGGATTTCAGGAACCCGGTTGGCAGAATACCACCGACACAAACGATCACGGCATCGTTTTGTATTCGCAAAGTCCGGTTTTCTTTCATGATTTCAATGTGATTATCTGAAATTGACTGAACCGTAGAAGCAAGAATAACCTGTAATTCCCCCACCGCTGCAAGGGTCTCCACCCTGGCCCGGTTTTTGGCTTTGGCCCGCGAAAAGGCATCTCCGCGATAAGATAAGGTGACAGTTGTTCCTGGTTCTTCCGCCAGACTCGTGGCAGCTTCCAGCGCACTGTCGCCACCTCCGACAACAAGTACATGCTTGCCACAGTATTGTTCGGGATCGACAAGCCGGTAGACGACTTTGGAGGAATCTTCACCCTCCACTTCAAGCTTTCGGGGCGTGCCGCGCCGCCCGATGGCCAGCAACACAGCATGAGCCTTGTATTTGCTTTTGTCCGTGGCAACCACAATGCCGCCGGGCGTGGGTTTGACAGAGGTTACCCGCTCTTCAACATTGATTTCCAACCTGCTGTCGGAGATCACCGCCTGCCAAAAGGCCAGCAGCTTCTCTTTTGACGTCTCGCGAAATTTCATCTGACCGAACAGGGGTAAAGTCACCGGGGCAGTCATGACCAGTTTGCCGCGTGGGAAATGAGCGACAGTGCCACCAAGCGTGTCCTGTTCAAGAGTAGCAAAGGATAGGCCTGCCTGCTTGGCCGCGAGGCTTGCCGAAATACCCGCCGGTCCGGCCCCAACAATAACAAGGTCAAGAACACCGTCGGCGGGATGGCGGCGCTGACCGGCGATGGCTTCAACCGCCTGCCGCCCTTGCTCTACCGCGTTGCGGATCAACCCCATGCCACCCAACTCGCCAGCTATGTAAATCCCCGGCGCGTTAGTCTGAAAATCCACTCCCACATGCGGGATGTCGATGCCACGTTTTTCGGTGCCAAACACGAGGTCGATAGCCGCCATTGGACACGCGGTGGCACAGGCGCCGTGCCCGATGCAACTTGAGGGTTCGACCAGCTCTGCCTTGCTGTTTATCAGACCGAGAATCCGGCCCTCCGGGCAGGCCGAAACGCAGGCACCGCATCCGACGCAGACATCCGGGTCAATCAGCGGATGCAGTGATGCCGGTTCGGTCATGCCGGTTTCTTGAGCTTCAGCCAGCCTTGCCCTGGCAAATATTTCACGCCGCCGGGACAGGCCCAGATAGCCAGCCCAAATCGCGACCAGCGGAACCGCGTAGGCGGACATCAACGTAAGTGCCTGCATTCGATCAGCCTGTTCTCAGTTTACCTGCAACCCAAGATTGGACGCCGCTTTGATAATTCGGGTGTTTGCAACGGGATCTTCGAAAAAGATCAGCCGGGCTCGGTTCAAGGCTCGCTCCGCTCCATTGGTGTCATTCAGCACCAGCCGTGAACGTATCAGCCTGATCCATCCTTCCACGTCCTTTGGGTGGTTGTTCAGGCGCTCCTCCAGTCCGTCAACCATGCCGACGATCATCGCCTGACGTTCCTTCTCCGGCAGGGCGTTTGCCGAAGCAATCTCAGTGCTTGTCGGGGTGGTGAACCCTGTTCTCTGTGACGGGGTTGGCAATTCCGCGACACCGCGCAGCTGGTCTTTAGTATCAACCGAATGGAGTAGCGCCAGTTCGTCTATTCGCTCGCGCAATCCTGCTATCCAGTGGGCGTCCTTGGGCGCGGTTCTTAAAACATCGGTCCAGATATCCAATGCACCCGCTACGTTGCCGGACTGCTCCAGCGCCATGCCCTGAAAAAACCGTGCCCTGGCATCCAGCGGGTTCAGTTCCAGGGTTTTTCAAACACGCCCAACGCTATCGTCGTGACTTGTCCGCGGGCGGCACGCACCAGCGCCTCACCGTAGGCCGAGTATAAATCCGCATCATCACCCTGCAGTTCTGCCGCCTGGCGATAGGCTTGTGCCGCATTGCCATATCTTTCTGTGCTGAAATACGACCACCCCAACATGCGCCTACCCTCGGCATCATCCGGGTTCTGCTGCAAGCGGGATGCCAAAGCCTTGATCATCGGTTCAACTTCACCAACAGAAGTCGCCGACAGCGCCTGATTTGACTGGTAACCGTTGAGCGACTTGAGAGATGTCACTTCTTCCAGCAGAGACAATCTGGGTTGTGTTTTGGCCTGGGTCCCCGGCCACCCTAGTGTCAAGATCAGGGATGCGCCGCCTATTGCACAGAGCGCCGCGACAACAATAACTGTAATCAGCCAGACTGAACGCTTCGCGCTGAGGCCGTTGGAGTCGTCTGTATGGGCCATGCTCTTCCTGCTTGCCTTTTTCCGTCAGAATTTTGAGAGGAAGAGTCCCACAGGCCGCCTTACGGTTTGCTGACAGGAAACCGGCAATCTTGTGACTTGTGCAGGATTTTGCCAGTTCGCACCCGCCTTGCTGCCGTTTGTCAGCAAACTGAAAGTTTGGGCGTGGCAAAGTGACCTGGGGCAAACAGAAATACGATGAGGCGCACGTGGGTACAGCCGCGGCAGGACGTAAGCAAGACCGCAAGCAGGAACGCAGAATTAGACCGGGCGCGCTTGAAATGCCGCTTGTTTGTCTGGTCTGTGCCGGAGGGCTGGCATTTACCTGGCAACAACGCGCTGAAGGCCACCTGACGGCAGAATACGGATTGGGGTACTGGCTGGGGATCTTGGGCAGTGTACTTATGCTTGCCTTGTTGCTCTACCCGCTGCGCAAGCGGTTGTCGGTACTGCGCTTTATTGGCGGAGTGCGAAGCTGGTTTCGCATTCACATGCTGCTGGGCGTTGTTGGTCCGGCAATCATTCTTGTCCACGCCAATTTTTCGCTGGGTTCGCTGAACAGTTCGCTGGCGCTGGCCTGTATGCTGATCGTAGCAATCAGCGGGTTTGTCGGCCGGTTCCTTTATGGGCGCATTCACCGCGGGCTTTATGGCCGACGGGCGCAGGCGATGGATTTTCTGAGTGATGTGGGTGCTGTGCGGCTTTCGCTTGACCCTGAACATCCGGCGGAGGCGGGGATCGCCGCAGAATTGGCGAGCTACGAAACCAGAAGATTGCAATTGTCACCTCGTTTGATGTCCAGCCTGTGGGTTCGGTTGACCTCAAGTCCCGCAAGAAACCGGATGTTGCGAAAATCGCTTGGTTTGTTCCGAGACATAACCAAGGAACGTGCAAAGGCCGAGGGTTGGAGCCGAAGCGAACGACGCAGCCGCAACGCAGAATTTGAGCGTCAGATGGTCCGGTATTTTGATGCTGTAACGCGGGCGGAATCATTTAGGCTTTACGAACGTCTGTTTTCATTCTGGCACCTGATGCATCTGCCGCTGTTCCTTATTCTTGTGTTTGCCGCGCTGGCCCATGTTGTCGCGGTGCATCTGTATTGAATGGAATACTCCGGCAAACACTCCGTGCGATGCTTTCTGGCGGTCAGCCTCAGCCTGCTGGTTCTTGCCCTGCCGGAATTTTTGCATGCGCAAAGCTGGTATGAACAACTGGTCACGCCCGGCAATCTGATTGAGGGGCACGCCAAACTGGAAAACGAATGTGCCAATTGCCATAAGTCGTTTTCAAAGGGTGCGCAGCGTCAACTTTGTCTGGATTGTCACAAAGATGTCGCTGCTGACCTGGAGTCAACCAAGGGATTTCACGGGCGCAGCCCGGAGGTTGGGAACCTGGGTTGCAACCACTGCCATACGGATCACATCGGGCGGAAAGCGGATATCCTGCTGCTGGACCAGGAGACCTTTGACCATAGATTCTCCGATTTCACCTTGCGGGGCAGCCACGGGAATGCCCCATGCTCTGGGTGCCATGCCAGTAAGGAAAAACATCGAACAGCCCCAAGCCAATGTATTGATTGCCATGAAAACAACGACCGACATCTGGGGCAACTGGGGCGAGAGTGCGCGGACTGTCATCAGGAAACCGTCTGGGCCGAGGTCGCCGAATTCGACCACACAACAACCGATTTCAAGCTGGTGGGTGCCCACCAGAAGGTCCGATGTCAGAGTTGTCACGTTGGCGAGGTCTACAAAGACCTGCCCGGCCTTTGTGTGGACTGCCATTTGATTCAGGACGTTCACGAAAGCCGCATGGGTCCGAAGTGCGAAAGTTGCCACCAACCGGCCAAATGGAAAGACGTCGCGTTTGATCACGGAGCGGACACCGATTTTACCCTGATCGGAAAGCACACTGAATTAAAATGCAACACCTGCCACATCCAGCCCATGGCGCAGAAGAAACCGGGAAAGGCCTGTATCGACTGCCATCAGGGAAGTGACCCCCACAAGGGCCAGCAGGGCCGCGAGTGTGGTTCCTGCCACAACGCTGGGGGATGGCGCAGCAAAGTTGTGTTTGACCATGAAATAACGACGTTTCCGCTGATCGGGCTGCATGTTGTTGTGCCTTGCGAAAGCTGCCATGCGACGGCGGCGTTCAAAGAGGTCGAAACCAAATGTGCGGGCTGCCATGAAGATGTCTTCCACGACGGGCGCCTGGGGGAAACCTGCGGCAACTGCCACAATCCGAACGGATGGGCGCATTGGGTGTTTGACCATGACACCGACACTGATTTTCGGCTGACCGGTGCCCACGGTGGGCTGGATTGCCACGCCTGTCATATCAATAAAAATGCGTTTGAATTAAAGGCGCCACAAAGCTGTGTCGGTTGTCACGCAAAAGACGACACCCACAAGAGCCGGTTTGGCCAACAGTGCAGCAGGTGCCACAGCACGACGAAGTTCAAACCCGCCCGTTTGCGTTGAATTTCGCCCCTCGGTATCCCGTCAGATAACGGATTTGCATCAGAGCACCGAAAACCTGTTTCCCGTAGTCTTGTCCAAAACCTGGCGTTGTAAGCTGCCGTGCCAGACGATCAAGCGTTGATCGCCTCAGTTAGATGCTGGGAAGTTGAATTCGGCAGCAATGAGCCCGAAGCGGGCGCTTTACGCTGGTTTAGACTAGGCCTCAAAACTCGCAAGTCAGACCGTGGCTTGCTCCAGCATCAGAATATCTGACGGATCTTCCTTTTCGCGGCGATAAAACCATCGTTTCATAGTGCGAACCAAAAGCGCATCACCGCTCAGGAAAAGGCGGCTGGC
>JAAEUI010000340.1 GCA_024227475.1 Paracoccaceae bacterium
GGCCTCTTTTTGGGCCGTGGCCTCATCCAGGGTTCTAATCACCATCTCGAATCCGGAGCGCTCAGCAAAGCCGATTTCCGGTAATTCGGCGCCCTGCCGGCGACGGGCTTTGCGCTGCCGCAAATCCGCAGGATCCGATGCTTTCGCTGACACGCTCGCCGGGAGCCGGAAATCTTTGAGACTACGGCGTTTGATGGCCTGCGCCACATTCTTGCCGTCACCGATGGCCTTGATGAGGGTCGAGGGCCCGCGGATGGCATCGCCGCCGGCGAATACGTTTTCGAGCTGGGTTTCATGGGTAGCCGGATTGATTTCCAGTCTCTTTTCGGGGAAGAAATCAAGGTTGACGCGCTGACCGATGGCTGAAATCACACTGTCGACATTTATTTCGAATTCGGATCCGTCGAGTTTGATCGGCCGGGGCCGGCCGCTGTCATCTTTTTCGCCGAGTTCCATGCGAAAGCATAGATTGGATCGCACCCGACCATCTTCGACCAGCATGCACTCCGGGGCGGTCAGTTCGATCAGCTGAATGCCTTCATCGATCATGGCCTGGACTTCCTCGGCGGCGGCCGGCATTTCTTTACGGGTGCGCCGGTAGACGACGCTGACCTCGCCATCCTCGCCAACCAGGCGTTTGGCGGTGCGGGCCGCATCCATGGCCGAATTGCCGCCGCCGATGACGGCCACTCTCTTTCCCAGATCCGGTCGTTGACCGCGGCGGACGGCGCTCAAAAAGCGCAACTGATCCATAACCCCTTCGGCCTCTTCACCGGGAACACCCAATTCGGTGCCTTCCTGGGCCCCGATGGCGATATAGACATAGTCGAAATCACGGTGCAACTGCTCGAATCGTTTGCGGTCGATTTGGGCGCGGTATTGAATGTTGACACCCAAGGCCAAGATCGCATCGATGTCGTCGCGGATGCTGGCTTCATCCAGCCGGAACGTTGGAATGGCATCCGAGGCCCACCCCCCCGCGAAATCCTTGCCCTCGAATATGTGGACTTCAAATCCGTCCAGTGCCAGGAAATGGGCGCAGGCTAAGCCGGAGGGTCCGGCGCCGATAATGGCCACCTTGATCCCATTGGGTGGGGCCACTTTGAGCGCGCCGGCACGGTCGCTTTTTTGTGCAATGAAGCGTTTGATTTCTCTGATCAACAAGGGGTCGTCATAATTGATGCGGGTACACTTGGTTTGACACAAATGATCGCAAACCATGCCCTGAATGTTGGGAAAAGGGTTGGTCTCCAGAATCAGCTGGTGCGCCTTGTCATAATCTCCCCGGGCCGTGTAATACATATAGCCCGGGATGTCCTGGCTGACAGGACAGGTCGTCATGCAGGGGGCTGCGATGCAGTCAAAGGTATTCAGTTCCCGGTGGGTCTTGATATTATCATAGGGGAACCGGGTCTTATGGTAGGCCTCCTTTTTAGGGACGGCTTCAGCGTACGCTCGTAAATTTCTCAGCCCGGCGCGGGCTGGATCCCGGGCCTCGCCGCTGCGGGCCAGGATAAAGTCTTCTATTGTCCTGGCACTGCTGTCTAGTATGTCTTTACCCAACTCTTCCAGGTACTGTGACAGACGACCGTAGCCACCGGGCTTCAATATGTCGGAGCAAACCGTGACCGGTTTCAGACCGCAGGCGATGACATCGGCGAAGTTAAAACAATCGGTCCCGGCCGAAAAGGAAATGTCGAGGGCGCCCTCAAACTCGGTCTGCAGACGGGCCGCCAGGTTGATACTGATGGGATGTAAGGCGCGGCCGCTCATGTAGACCATTTGCTCATTTTTGGGCAGATTCTGCTCCTGGTTGCTGGTCTCCAGGGTGTTGGTCAGTTTGATGTTGAAGGCTACCCCGCTTTCCTCGGCGCTGGTCAGCAACGATCGGATCAAGGCCACGCCATCGGGGTACTTCAGATCGTGCTCGAAGGCCAGGTTCGGCACCGCGGTTTCAAAACCCAGTTTATCGTTGAGAATGCCGCGCACACCTTCCGGTCCCAGCAGGGTGGGGTTGAGCTTGATGGTGGTATTGAGCCTGCGCTGTGCGACGAAATAACGGCCGATTTTTTCCACCTCGTCCGGCGGACAGCCGTGCATGGTGGAAACCGTGATGCTGTCGGACATGCAGTCCGGGATACTTAGCGCTTTGGCGCGGGGATAGAATTCGGCCAAACGCTCGATCTTTTGCGCCTTCTCCTGCGAGCAGTCCGCCATGCGGTCCAAAAAGCGTTGTACGGTGGGGCTGAGGACCCCTTCCAAATTGTAGCCCACGCTCATGTTAAAGATAAAGCCCCGCTCCTGCGGTGTGCCCCAGTCGAACCGGTCCTTGAGGATATGCAATACGATCCAGGCATTCAGGTATTCATCAAAAGACTGGTCCAGCTTCAGCTCCTGGGACCATTCGCAGTTATAGCCCTCATCGGTCATATCGATGCAGGGCTTGGTGACCTCCAGTTCGTCCAACACCTGGATGGTTTTCAACTCCAGATAGCGGGCCCCGGTCAGCCAGGCGGCGATCAGGTTCAGGGAAAGCTGGGTGTGAGGGCCGGCCGCCACCCCCAGGGGGGTCTCCAAAAGTTGCCCATAGCGATGCATGCGGAACGGATCCGAGGGCTGGGGAACAAAAAACAGCGCTTTGTCAATCCCCAAGATCTGTCCCTGCTTTTCCTCCTCCAATATCCACCTGAGCAATGTCTCTATGTCACAACCCCAAAACTTATCGCTGCTCATCGTGCTATCTCCTTTTATCCTAAAGGTTCAAGGTCCAAGGGTTCAGAGGTTGATTTCCTCGTTACATTACCCAATTGAATCAATGGTAAAGGGAGAAAGCGCAAAGCGATTAACCCTGAACCGGAAACCCGGAACCTTTTAACCCAGACCGACCGAATGTCCA
>JAAEUI010000341.1 GCA_024227475.1 Paracoccaceae bacterium
CCCCAGAAGCCCGCCCAACGCAAACTAGTGGGACTGCACACAATCCGCTGGCCCGTAATACGAAAAAACCCTATCCGACGCATGGATAAACACTAGGCGGCAGCAATTAGGCCGTTGCGTGAAAATAAATCGTCTAAACTGGTTGCGGCGTAATGCGAACAAACCACCTGGATAAGGTTGGTAAACGCTCAAGGCGTGGTTCGAGTTGTTGCATGGCTTGCTGGGTCAAACGAACGCCAGTGTAATAGGTTTTCACGAGTAGATGCACCAGGGGATGGTGACCGCGCCAGACCAGGGTTCGAGCAAACTTGAGGGCAGTGTTAACCGTATCGAGCAAACTGCCATTCCAGTGCTGTTCCAGGCCACCCCACACGCGTTCGATAGGATTGTACTTGCTGTGGTAGGGCGGATAGTAGGCCAGATGAACGGCCAGCCGAACCGTATCGACGAAATCCACCATGCGCTTGATGAATTGGGTGCGCCGACTATGGTTTTCCGGGCCATTATCCAGATTGATGAGCAAAGTTGTCACCTGAGGAAACCGCTGCTGCACCGTTTGCCAAAACTGTTCCAAACAATCCACGAGGCAATCACTGGTCACTTTGGAGCAGACAAAATACAGGTACGTTTCGCCATAATCGGGCAAGAAAATGCCTACGGGGATGAGGGTGGCATCGGGCTTGAAGTCGTGGTCCAGTGCTTTGACCTCCAACCGTGAGCGCCCGCCCCGCGAAAAGGCGCCAATCGCGACCTGGGCTTTGGCATCCATCGAAATACGCAAGATAGTCGGGTCTCCCTTGGCCTGCTGGTGCTGCCGGGCCAACTCCTCGAAAATCGCGTCCGTTTCAGCTATCTTTTTTTCGGCTGGCTTTTGCGAACCGGGCGCAAGGTGTAACCCAACGCATTGATCCGCCGCCGGATCGCGTCTTCGCACGGCAGTTCCTCATTGGTATACCCGTGCTGCTCAATCAGTTGCTGCCGCACCGCTTTGGCGCTAAGCCGCGTGTACAAACGCTGGCTCTGAAACGTTGGATCCGTCTGGCTTTGCCCATCCACCACCGCACGCATGTCTTCGAGCAATTTGGGTAACCGCTTTTCGGTTCGTTGACGCCCGCGCGCGGCGAAGTTGTCCGGGATGGGACCGTTTTCCAGTTCCCTTTGTCCTTTACGAATCGTATCCCGGCACCAACCTAATTCGCCTTCCGCCCACGTCTGTCCTCCGCGCCCAAGTGCCTTCACCATCCGGGCCATAAACATTCGTCGTTCCGACCCTTTCAGCACTTTGGCGGTCTCCATGTAGGTCGTTTTCAGGTCTTCACTGATTATTAGCATTCCACACCTCCTGAAGTCCCGCTATTCTAAGCGGCTTCAGAAGATTTTTAAACACGGATTGACCTTAGTAGGAGCACGGACCGAGCAACCTGACCTCATCATCCTCGATGGCAGAATGCCGGAAATGAGCGGCTACTATGTCGCTCAAGTCCTCAGCCAATCACCCAAAACCAGAGATATTCCTCTCATCGGCGTCACCGCGGTAGATAAGGCAACG
>JAAEUI010000342.1 GCA_024227475.1 Paracoccaceae bacterium
GACGTCGCATCATAGGCCAGGCCAATCATGCCGGCAGCCTGAGGACCGGATTCGGATGTGCGCCGGGTCCGGGTAAGCGGCACCCCAACCGTGCTGCTGATAACATTATACTCAAAACTGGGCGAGCGGCCCGTCCATGAGTCGTAATCCTTGATCACCAGGGGTTTGCCGGTCTGCCAGACTCTGCCTGCCAAGCCTTCGTCTGGTTCCATGTATTCAGGGGATTTGCGGCCGAAAGGTCCAATACCGACTTTGAGTTCCAGTTTATTTGCCCCGGGCTCAGCCAGGTAGATAAAACCGTGCCGAGCGCCCAGCAACTGCCCGGCTCGGGTGACAAGGGCCGCGAGCAACTCATCCAGATCAAGACGGCTGATCAGGCCCAGGGTGGTGTCGTGCAGGGCCGACAGATATTCATTTTGTCGGTGCAACTCTTCCTGGGCCCGCTTGCGCTCCGTGATGTTCCGGGCAAAAGCGCAGGAAAATTCTTTCCCCTCGAATTCCATGTAATTGATGCTGATTTCGACCGGATAAATCCTGCCATCTTTGGCGCGGTGACGGGATTCGATGATAAATGAGCCGCGCTGCCTGACCTCGTTCCAGTGCGCCGGCCAGACTTCAGAGGAAAAGTCCGGGTCGATGTCGTGCACCGTCATGGACAGCAATTCCTCAGGCGCATAACCCAAGGCAGCGCAGGCCGCTTCGTTGACGTAAATAAAACGCGCATCCGAATCCATCCAAAATGCGGCCACCTCAGCGTGATCGACGGCAAATTGCGTGAATCGCAGTGCGTACTCGGCCTGTTTGCGCTCGGTGACATCCCGGCTGATCCCCTGAAACCCGACTGTCTGCCCATTGGTGTCTTTGCGCAGAGAAACAGAGGCCTCTATCCAGCGTTCGGTCCCATCTTTTCTGATAATTTTCCAATCAAAAGCCTTTACGGGTTTGCCGGTGCGATACACTTCGTTGAACGTCTCGTACACCTTCTCGCTGAACGCTTTGTCCATATAGGCCCGGTTGTTCATTCCCA
>JAAEUI010000343.1 GCA_024227475.1 Paracoccaceae bacterium
GCAGGCAGGTTTTGTTCTGCTGCAGCGCGAGTAAAGGTTGCTGCGTCATTCTGGTAGCAGGTCTTCGAGTTATCCAGTCCAGGTGCCGGGTAGTCTTGCACCAGAACGGCAACATCCGCATGCATGGCCCGGATCGCACTGGAAAAAACCGGATAGGTGAATTCCGGTTGACCCCAAATCGGCGTAGTGTAGTCAAGCGGGTTCGAAACCGTTGCGATCTCGGGCAGAAGCGCTGCCAGCGCATCGCTGCCCCCGGGATCGACATTTGGGAACGAAAGGCCGATTTTGTCCGCGTGATCGGCCAGCATCGTGGCACCGCCCCCTGAACAGGTGAACCCGGCAATACGTGGACCAGCAGGCACTCCGGTCACGCTGATAAACTTCAGCGTTTCCAGAAATTGCGCGGGGTTGGTGACGCTGATAACACCAGTCCGGTCAAAAAGCGCCTGATAAAGCTCGTTTGATCCGGACAATGATCCGGTGTGGCTGATCGTCAGCGACGCGCCAATGGTGGAGCTTCCAGTCTTGAGCGCGACAACAGGGATCCCCTTTTCCAGTGCCTTCAGCGCAGCACGTTCGAACTTCGCAATGTCCTGCAGCCCTTCGATGTGCAGCCCGATGGCATGAACCGCAGGATCATCGCTGAAAAAATCCAGAAAATCCTCGAGCCCCATCACCGCTTGGTTGCCAGCAGACACCATGTAGGCCAGAGGCAAAGATCGTTGGCTCATCGTGATGTCTGACGAGAACATCCCCGACTGCGTGATGATGGCCGCGCCATAACCCGGCGACCATCCGCCATGTTCAAACGACCAGAGGGCGGAATTTCCGATATAGTTGATCAGACCATAGCAATTGGGCCCGATAAGAGCCATTTCCCCTGCTGCCCGGACC
>JAAEUI010000344.1 GCA_024227475.1 Paracoccaceae bacterium
GTTCAGCAGCAACCTCAGGCGGTGTTATGTATGCCGCTGCTCCATCAAGGCCGGTTGAGCGGTATCCTCTACCTGGAAAACAATCTGACCGGCGGGGCCTTCACCCCGGACCGGCTGGAAATGTTGAAGTTGTTATCCTCCCAGGCAGCCATTGCTCTGGAAAATGCCCGGCTGCACACCGATTTACAGGCCAGCGAGAAAAAATATCGCACCATCTTTGAAGACTCTAAAGATATGATCTTTATTACCAGTGTTGATGGGCAAGTTGTTGATGTCAATCCAACCTGTGAAACGCTGTTGGGCTATACTCAGCAAGAGATGCTGCAACGGAACACCTCAACTTTCTATGCCGATCCGGCCGACCGGGTGCGGTTTCAGGAGGTCATAGCCCAACATGGCTCGGTGCAGGATTTTGAGGTAACCCAACGCCGCAAAGATGGGCGAGAGATTGCGGTCATGATGACGGCCACGATCCGCCGGAGTAAGGATGGAACCATTCTGGGCTATCAGGGCATTATCCGAGACATCACCGCCCAAAAAGAAGCGGAAGCGGAGCGGCTGCGGGCCCTGTCCCTCCAAAAAGGCAAAGAAGCCGCAGAAATGGCCAAAGAGGCGGCCGAGAGCGCCAACCAGGCCAAGAGCGCCTTTCTAGCCAACATGAGCCACGAGCTGCGCACTCCGCTCAATGCCATTGTGGGCTTCTCGCAAATA
>JAAEUI010000345.1 GCA_024227475.1 Paracoccaceae bacterium
GCTGATTTACGACTGCAAACTGACCGGTCCAATGGCACTGGTGATGGGCGCAGAAGGTAAAGGTATGCGACGTCTTACCCGGGAACATTGCGATGAGCTGGTTAAACTCCCCATGGCGGGCAGCGTTTCTAGCCTGAACGTATCGGTCGCAACGGGTGTGTGTTTGTATGAAATAGTGCGCCAGCGCACGGCAAATTAATAGATACCCAATGACACCGGCGGCACTGAAAAAGTGGTTGAAAGCGGTTGATGAACCCCATGTGATCATGGGGTACGGCAGCCTGATGAATGCCGATTCGCGCCATCGCCATTCCAATATCCCTCATCATGGCATTGCCGTCAGTGTGCTCGGGTTTGAACGGGCGTGGGTAACACGCTCATTGCCTGAAAAACAAACCTATGTCGGTGCGTATCAACAGGCGGATGCCTGGTTAAATGCGCAGTTAGTACCGTCACACCTCGACCCAAGTATTCAACAACGCGAACAGGACTATCGCTTTACACGGGTAAGCGAGGCGCAACTTTGCTTGCCCTACGATGCAGAGGTGAACGAGACTCTTGCATCCTGGTTGTCTGAACGGGACCTGTGGATATGCGAAACGCTGGATACCCATCCGGCAACTAATGACTTCCCGGTCAATCAATCTTACATCGATACGTGTCTGGCGGGTTGCCTGGAGCTGGGCGGCGAAGTGGCAGCACGCGAATTCATTCACTCTACAAAAGCCTGGAATCATCCACGAGTTAATGACCGGCCGTCCCCCAATTACCCCAGAGCGGCGCGGGTCAGTGCGGCGCAGCACACTGTCATCGACGGGTTGTTACGTGAATACGGTTATTGAATCAGGGCGCGTGCGCTTTCGTCAGCTAACCACAGAGGATGTGGATTTCGTGCTGGCAATTACCAGCGATCCGGACTGGCTCTACTTTATTGGCGATCGCGGGGTAAAAGAGCC
>JAAEUI010000346.1 GCA_024227475.1 Paracoccaceae bacterium
AAATGGCGTATGATTTTGGTGTTTTACAAGATCATTGACCTCCAGCAGAAAATCCAGCCCACCATGAATGACGACATACTTTTTCTCCCCGGCCTGTCACCTATCGAACGGCACGATATTCACGCCCGTTTCGATGGCGGCGCTCTGTCATCCGACGGGGGGGTACTTTTGCTGCGTGAGATTGAACGGGGTATGAACTTTTCCGGCATGCTGGCATCCTGCCTGCATGATGCGCGCGACCCGGGACGCACCATTCACGATCACACCACCATGATCCGTGAGCGCATGTTTGCGATTGCCTGCGGTTACGAGGACTGCGACGATCTGGATGCGTTGCGCCATGACCCGGCCTTCAAGATCGCCTGTGAACGCCTTCCGGGTAGTGGCCCTGCTCTTGCCTCCCAGCCCACCCTGTCGCGATTGGAAAACACCCCGTCCCTGAACATTCTGGCGCGCGATCTGGCCCGAATGGGGCTCAAGCTGATTGATCTGTTCTGCGCCAGTTTCAGGTCGGCTCCGGGCTACATTGTGCTCGATATCGACGACACGCCCGACCGGACACATGGAGACCAGCAACTGTCGCTGTTCAACACTCACGCGCATGGGTATTGCTTTCAGCCGATCCACATTTATGACGCCGCCACGGGCAGACCGGTGTGTTTTCTGTTGCGCCCTGGCAAACGGCCTTCCGGGGCAGAAGCGGCAATGGTTCTGCGCCATGTGATCCGGCGCATCCGCCGGAACTGGCCTCACGTCGCCATAACAGTGCGCGGCGACGGGCACTATGGAACGCCCGAAGTCATGGAGTTTCTGGAGCAGCAGGGTTGTTTCTATATCCTCGGCCTGCCCGGAAACACCAGGCTGAAGACCCTCTCGGGCCCCTGGAGCAAAGATGTGGAAACACGTTGGCGGCGTGGGAACAAGGATAATCTCCGCCGCTTTTTCCAGACCCGATACGGGGCCCGAAGCTGGTCAAGGGAACGCCTTGTCATTGCCCGCGTCGAGGCTTCCCGACAAGGAACAGATGTGCGCTTCATCGTCACCAACCTGGGCGGACGCAGCAAACACCTATACGAAAAGGTCTATTGCGCCCGTGGGCGTATGGAAAATCTGATCAAGGAACACAAAC
>JAAEUI010000347.1 GCA_024227475.1 Paracoccaceae bacterium
CGGTTCTTGCCTTCTTCCATCCACCAATCCCAGATGCCCTCGATCACTTCTTTGATTTCATCATTGGGCTCTTCGGCTTTGATAAAAGGAACCAGCATGGAACCCATCTGGGCACCGTCGAGAATCGGGGCCTTGGCACCGACCAGGATGGAAAGACCTCTGTCCTCCCCGATCCGCAAGGCTCTGGGCATGACATTGATGCAGTGCATGCAGCGGTTGCACTCTTTGTTATCGATCATCAGTTTGTTGTCTTCCATCCACATGCAATCGGTGGGGCAAAGATCGATGACCTCTTTTTGGATATCAAAGGGACCCCAGTCACGACCGGAATGGGCACCGCCATTGGGCGGCAGCTCACCGCCGATATAAGCCTGAACCGCTTCCTGATCGACGGGGATATCGTCTCTCCAGGTTCCGATATAAGACATGTCCGCCCGGGCGATGGATGCCACACAGCAGTTCGGGCACCCGTCGAACTTGAATTTAAATTTATAGGGAAATGCCGGTCGGTGGAGCTCGTCCTGGTACTCTTGCGTCAGATGATAGCAAAGCGCGTGGGTGTCGTAACAGGCATATTCGCAGCGGGCCGAACCGATACAGTCGGAAGGTGTCCGCAGGTTGGAACCGGAGCCGCCCAGATCCTGGTTGTAGGTATGGGTCATCTCATAAAAGATTTCTTCCAGCTGGGGGGTGGTGGTGCCAAGAAAAATGATGTCGCCGGTGGAGCCGTGCATGTTGGTGATGCCACTGCCCCGAAAATCCCACAGATCGCATAAGTTGCGCAGGTATTCGGCGGTGTAAAATTTTCCACTGGGTTGGTTGACACGCATGGTGTGGAAATGCGCCACGCCCGGAAACTTTTCCGGTTGATCACAATAGCGGCCGATAACACCGCCGCCATAGCCGAATACACCAACGATGCCGCCGTGCTTCCAATGGGTGCGGCCGTGCTTGAATGAAAGTTCCAG
>JAAEUI010000348.1 GCA_024227475.1 Paracoccaceae bacterium
ACTGATTGTATCAAACCGGCCAGCCATTCGTTGAACGTGGCCTGCCAGGTAAGGTTCATCCGCCCGGCCCCAACCCAGACCGCCCCGATCAGCAGTATTACCACCCCCCACATCAGCCCTCGCCGAATGGCCGGACTGATGATCACGCGCGGGACTTCACCGCGCTTTCCGGTGTCACCTTTGTTTTTCTTGACCCAGGCCCCCCGTTTCAGGATCGATTTCAAAGCATGGGCCAGCAACACAAGAAACGCCGCCCAGACAAAGAAACTGAGGCTGATGGCTTGGGGCAGATTGACCTGAAGCGTTTCCCAGTTACCCGGTGCCATACCCTCCAGCGTATTTGCAAAGGATACCCACCCGATGACCGCCAGAAACATCCACATTACTATCATTGCGGCGCAGGTCGTGGGAAACAAGGTTTTAAGACGATCTTGCCCGCCGCGATAGTCGATATAGGCCTGCCACACCACCAGTGTGGCCACCAACAAGATGCAGACAAACCAAACCATTCCGATCAGGTTCAGCAGGATTGATGTATACCAATGGTCCAGACACCCACGAAAACCATCCTCGAATCTTGGTGCACATTGGACATTCAGAAATGTGAAGGCCCGCTGAATATCCGGATCTTCTGTAGAGGCAAAATAGAGGTGGGAAAACGCCACCAGGGCCACCAGCCCCACCGGAACAAACCGCATCCATGTCCAGAATATTTGAAACAGATAGCTTTGTTTGTCGTTCTGACCGAAGTACCAGACAATTGACAGGGTCGCTGCAACCAGCAGGACAGCAATCGACCCGGAATAATCGCGCAGAATCTGCGCCCATGGTGCCATCCGCTGCACTGCAAAAAGCGCCAAAGTTCCAAGAACAAAAACGATATTCAGCACGGTAATCGGGCCGTGCAGCAGGTAAACAAAGGAATTCGCCGCCTTTTTTACAATCGTTGGCGTGCCGGGGATTTCTTCGGTGTTTTCACGAACGATGTGGCCCAGCCCCATTATCACGCGAAACAACTCGATCAGCGTGGCGATACGTCCCGTCCCTCCGCGCGACAAGTCTCCCCAGAAGACTTCTGCGAAAACCAGGGAATCAGGTTCTTCATCCGTACAGTCGTTGTTTGTACAGGTAACCCGGCGGATGTTGCAGGGAAACAGATCAACCGAGCGCGTGTCCATGTCATGGTGATCTTCGCGCAGCATCCGCTCTTCGGATGCGACAGTACAGGGTATGTCGCCGGTGACTGCCCCGACCAGTTGATCAAGCGTATTTCCGGCAGATTGCTCCCCTATGCCATGAACCACTAGCGCCAGCTTTTTTGTCATCCCCAAGCCCTGTATTCAGAAACGAATATCTGCAATCTCAGCCAGTATTAGCCCGCAAATCACAATCCACAACTTCAAGTTTATAAACTGAAGCAGGTTTTAACAGTGAAAATTCCCTCTAAATGGGCAATAAACTGGTGGAGTTAGGGAAAAAAGCCTCTGAAGGAGTTCCCGGGATCACTTGTCAGCGCAGGCTTTTATCTCTGCGATGATTGCCATCTGGGGCTTATCCAGGGTTGTGCGTTGGACATCGGCAGCGGGGTTTTGCTCAGGATATGATCGGATGCTTTTTCGCCCACCATGATAGAGGGTGCATTGAGGTTGCCATTAGTGATCTGCGGAAAAATTGAACTATCAGCCAGACGCAGGCCATCAACACCTATGACCCGCGCCTCCGGGTCAACCACAGCCATCGGATCGTCTGCTGCTCCCATCTTGCACGTTCCACACGGATGAAACGCGCTTTCTGCATGTTCACGAATGAAGTCATCCAGCTGCGCATCGCTTTGATAATCAGCTCCGGGCTGTATCTCTTTGCCCGCATAGGGCTTGAAAGCCGCCTGCGCAAATACCTCACGGGTCATGCGGATGCATTGACGAAAATCCTGCCAATCTTTTTCGGTAGACATGTAGTTGAAAAAGATACCTGGGGCTTCTTTCGGATCATTCGATTTGAGGGTAATTTCCCCGCGTGACGGGGACCGCATCGGGCCGACATGCGCCTGAAACCCATGCCCCTCCGCAGCCACTTTACCGTCATACCGTACTGCGATCGGTATGAAATGATATTGAACATCAGGGTATTGCACGCCTTTCTTCGAGCGAACAAAGGCCGCTGATTCAAACTGGTTAGATGCCCCAAGGCCGGTTTTGGTAAACAACCACTGCGCCCCGATCAGCCCTTTGCTGAACAGGTTCCAGTGCTTGTAAAGTGTAACCGGCTGCAAGCTCGCCATCTGAATGTAGAGCTCCAGATGGTCCTGCAGATTCTGCCCAACACCAGGGCGGTCGGCGATCACGTCTATCCCGTTTTCTTTTAAGTGCGCTGCCGGGCCGATGCCCGACAGCATGAGCAGTTTTGGCGAATTTATCGACGACGCGGAAATCACCACCTCACGGTTGGCGCGCAACACTTCGGTTTTGCCACCTCGTTCGATCTCGACACCCACGGCCTTGCCATTTTCGATAACGATTTTGCGGGCAAAAGCGCGGATCAACTCCACGTTAGGGCGTTTCAGGGCAGGTTTCAGATAGGCGTTGGCGGCAGACCAGCGTCGTCCCTTCCAGACGGTCTGCTCCATAGGGCCAAATCCTTCCTGTTTTTGGCCGTTGTAGTCGCCGGTCACCTCATATCCTGCCTGCTCGCCGGATTTCACAAAGGCATCAAACAGCGGATTGGCTCGCGGCCCCCTGGTTACATGTAAGGGTCCGTCGGTTCCGCGCCATTCCGGGTCTCCTCCATGGCCACCATCGTGCCAGGTCTCCATGCGTTTGAAGTAAGGCAGAACATCGGCATAGGACCACCCTTTTGCTCCGCTTTCCGCCCAGCCGTTATAATCACAGGCGTGGCCGCGCACGTAAACCATTCCATTAATGGAGGAAGACCCACCGATGACCTTACCCCGCGGCGTGACCAGACGACGCCCGCCCAGATGCGGCTCTGGCTCGGTCTGAAACCCCCAATCATAAAGCGACATGTTCATCGGATAGCTAAGTGCGGCGGGCATCTGAATGAATGGACCCGCGTCGCTGCCGCCATATTCGATAACCAATACGCGGTGCTTGCCATCTTCTGACAAGCGGTAAGCCATCGCACATCCAGCAGAGCCTGCGCCGAGAATTATGTAGTCTGCGTTCATTTCGGTATCGATCCTTGTCAGAACGTGTTGCGCAAAGCATCGTAGGAAACCATGACATGTTCCTGATACGCTGGGCGCTGAGCGAGTTTTTCGTAGTATTTCAAGACATTTGGCGTGGGTTTACGCGCCAGGCCGGTATCAAAGTATCGATAGAGAACATGCCCAAACATGATGTCAGCCAGCGTAAAATGGGCCCCGCACAAATAGGAATGTTCAGCCAGCCGGGTATCTGCGGTTGCCAGTTCGGCTTCAAAGTTTTCTAAGGCCAGGGCGATTGCAGCACTGTCTTGCCGTTCTGGCGCCGTCCGCGTGGTTCGCCAAAAAACCGGTCCGGTGAAATTTGCCGCAATATCATTTTTCGCCCAATCCGCCCACATATCAACTTTGGCCCGTGCAACCGGATCAGCAGGCCAGAATGTTTCCGAACCGTTCCGGCCCGCCAGGAATCTCAGGATCGCCGCTGTTTCGAACAGGGCTTCACCATTTTCAAGGACCAAGACCGGGATTCTTCTGTGCGGGTTCATCGCCTGAAATTCAGGTGTATCCAAACCACCAATAACTTCGCCGCAATCGTGTCGTTCATAGGCCAAGCCCAATTCACCTACACCCCACATCAAGGCCTGAACATTGGAGGACGTCTTGCGTCCAAAAACCGTCAGCATCACTCCCCCCTCGGAAAGCGTTGGTTTTCTTCAAGAACATTCAGGTCCATGTGGTTGCGCATGTAGCGTTCTGAGGCTTTTTGCAGAGGCTGGTAGTCCCAGGGGCAGTGGTCGCCATTGCGCAGCGCTTCGTAGACAACCCAGCGGCGCGCCTGGGATTCGCGGACAGCGAAATCAAAGGCAGACAGGTCCCAGCGTGCGTCAGCTTCCTCCCGAAATTTCCGCAACAACTCGCCTTGGTCGGGGTTTTCGGCAAGGTTGGTGGTTTCCTGAGGGTCGGACTCCAGATCAAATAACTGATCCGGGTCCAGCATACAGCGGTTGTACTTCCATTTGCCGGACCGCAGCGACACAAGCGGCGCGTAGGAAGCCTCCGCTGCGTATTCCATTGCCACCGGTGATGTGCGGGTGCCGCCTTGCCCAAGATGCACGAGGCTTTCGCCGTTGGTCCAGGGTGTCACATCTTTGACAGGAACGCCTGCGAGTTCGGCCAGCGTCGGGACCACGTCAATTGTCGACACTGGAGCCGTGACCAAACCAGGATTCATCGCAGGCGCCGAAATCATCAGGGGAACCCGTGATGACCCCTCAAGAAAGTTCATTTTAAACCACAGGCCTTTTTCCCCGAGCATGTCGCCGTGATCAGAGACAAACAGGACGACGGTGTTGTCGGCCTGCCGGGTTTCTTTTAAAACGCGCATGATTTCTCCTATCTTTTCATCCAGATAGGAGATGTTGGCGAAATAGGCCCGGCGCGAACGGCGGACATCCTCCTTGCTGATGTCAAAGCTTTTGTAGTCATTTGCGAGCATGATGCGCTGCGAGTGCGCGTCGTAATCCTCAAACGCGTAGGCTGGCTCAACTGGCTCCAGGTGCTCGCAATCCTCGTACAAATCCCAGAACTTCCGCCGCGCAACGTAAGGGTCATGTGGATGCGTGAAACTGACAGTAAGGGACCAGGGGCGTTCATCCAGGCCGCGCGACAACTGGTACAGTTTTTGCATCGCAAAACTGGCAACTTCGTCATCGTACTCCAGCTGGTTGGTGATTTCAGCCACCCCGGCACCCGTGACCGACCCCATGTTGTGATACCACCAGTCGATGCGCTCGCCTGGTTTGCGGTAATCCGGTGTCCACCCAAAATCCGGCGGGTAGACATCGGTTGTCAAACGATCTTCAAACCCATGCATCTGATCCGGCCCGACAAAGTGCATTTTTCCGGACAGACAAGTGTAATACCCCGCGCGGCGCAGGTGGTGGGCGTAAGTCGGAATGGAAGACGCAAATTCGGCCGCGTTGTCGTAAACTCCGGTGCGCGACGGCAATTGCCCGGACATGAAAGACGCCCGCCCCGGAGCACAAAGCGGCGATGCCGTGTAGGCATTCTGAAACCGGGTTGAGCGCTGAGCCAATTTCTTCAGGTTTGGTGCGTGCAGCCAATCCGCCGGCCCATCCGGAAACAGGGTCCCGTTAAGCTGGTCAACCATGACGATCAGGATGTTTGGTTGTTTCATGACGTGCTCCTGACAGCCAGTCGCAGGCGTAGATACTCCATAACCATGGCCATGGTTTCCAACCGTCCGGGGGTGCGGTCCTGCAGCGCGTGGCGGATATAAAACCCATCGATCATTGACGCCGCACCTTGCGCGATGTGCTCAGCTTTCTTGGTGCTGGTCATAGCCTTTAGATTGAAGACAAGGTTTGAATTCAGGCGGCGTGCGTAGATTCGCAGCAACCGGTTCGCGTCGTCGGAATTTTGGGCCTGAACATAGAAGCTGAGCCAGGCAGCAACGACTTCCGGTTCAAAGTTCTGCTGGTCAAAGCTAGCCGCTACAATCGCCTCAAGCCGTTCATACGGAGTAGAGGCGTTTGCTAGCTCGCGGCGGACGTTATTGCCGAAAGTTGTCAGGATATGGCGCATAGCCGCCAGAAAAATCTGTTCTTTCCCCCCGAAGTAATGGTGCGCAAGCCCAGAGGACATCCCTGCCCGTTTGGCGATCTGGCTAACAGTTACGTCAAGCGAACCGGCCCGGCCGATTTCGTGAATCGTCGCATCGATCAGCGCCTTCCGCCGGATTGGTTCCATACCTAATTTGGGCATTTCAGTCTTTCAAATTGGTTTGGTGCGCAATATTGGTTATTTTTAATTGACGCGTCAATCAATAAAATGCAACAAAGTAATCACTGGCCGGATCGCTCCCCTTTTCTCGCTGAAAACGAGATCAAAGGTGTGTGCTTACTGGCATGGAAAAACGTCATGCGCTTCACTTTCAATCCGGACCGGATTAGAAACGGGCCGCAAATAGGGAGAGAATAATGAACACATTAAAAATGACCGCCGCCAGCGTGGCAATAATGGCTGCATTTGCGACGACCGCGGGCGCGGATTGCGGTAAAGTCACTTTTTCAGACGTTGGCTGGACCGACATCACCGCCACCACCGCGACAACCACCATCGTGCTTGAGGCACTGGGTTATGAAACTGACATCAAAGTTCTGTCGGTTCCGGTAACCTATATTTCGTTGGAGCAAGGTGACGTTGATGTTTTCCTGGGCAACTGGATGCCGACAATGGAAGGCGACATAGCAAAATACCGTGAAGCCGGAACAGTTGACACTGTAGGCGCCAACCTCAATGGCACAGCTTATACACTGGCAACAAATGCTGCAGGCGCCAAACTTGGCATCAAGACTTTTGCTGATATAGCTCCAAATGCAGACGCATTGGATGGCAAGATATATGGTATCGAGGCTGGCAACGACGGCAACCGCATTGTGATGGATCTGATCGACAAAGACACTTTTGGTCTGAGCGCGGTTGAGATGATCGAAAGCTCCGAACAAGGTATGCTTGCACAGGTTGACCGTGCTAGCCGCAAGGACGAGCCGGTGATTTTCCTCGGCTGGGCACCACACCCGATGAACTCGAACTTCGAAGTCACCTATCTGACTGGCGGTGAAGAGTGGTTTGGTGCCGAGGGGGACGTTTATACCAACACTCGCGCCGGCTATGTTGCTGAATGCCCCAATGTTGGCGCGTTTTTGGGCAACCTCAAGTTTACGCTGGCGATGGAAAACGAAATCATGGGCGCGATCCTGGATGGGGGTGAAGACGCAAATGATGCCGCATCCGCATGGCTCAAAGCCAACAGCGACACGCTTGGCCCCTGGCTTGACGGAGTGACCACCAAAGACGGCGGCGACGCTTTGGCGGCGGTTTCCTCTGCCCTCGGCCTCTGATCCAACCCAAAGGGCCCCGGCAATCGCTGGGGCCCTTTGCATTCCGAACGATGAACAAAAGCCGCACCCACGCGGCGGGGGGTGGACATGGAATGGCTAACTGGCAGTAAAATTCCGGTGGGGAAGACTGCAAAGAATGGCTTTGAATGGCTGCGCGAAAATGCTGAGTGGTTTTTTGAAAATTTCGAAACCGCACTCACCTGGCTGATTGAAGCGGTATTGGCCGGCCTGAATTATCCAAATCCGTTGATCATCGTCGCCATTTTTGTCGCCCTGACATGGGCAATACAAAAAAACTGGAAAACCTGCCTGCTGATCCTGCTCGGTTTCTTGTTCATCCTTAATCAAGGTTATTGGGATGAAACGATGGAAAGCCTGACCTTGGTGGCGTTTGCCTGTCTGACCTGCATGGCCATCGGCGTGCCGATTGGCATTGCGGCAGCGCACCGTCCACGGCTTTACAGCGCTATCAGTCCGGTACTGGACCTCATGCAAACCCTGCCGACCTTTGTTTACCTCATTCCGATGATTGTGTTCTTTGGCATCGGCATGGTGCCGGGTCTGGTGGCCACGGTAATTTTTGTGGTGCCTGCCCCAATCCGACTGACGCATCTTGGCGTTCACGCAACACCCAAATCACTGCTGGAAGCCGCCGAAGCGTTTGGTTCCACCCCTGCCCAGACTCTGTGGAAGGTTGAATTGCCTTATGCGTTACCACAGATAATGGCCGGGCTGAACCAGACCATCATGCTGTCCCTGTCGATGGTCGTGATTGCCGCGCTCGTAGGGGCTGATGGCTTGGGCGTGCCCGTGGTCCGCGCTCTCAGCCAGGTCAACGCCGCGCTGGGATTTGAGAGCGGACTCGTCATTGTTGTCGTCGCGATCATGCTTGACCGCATGTTAAGAGTGGAGCGCTGAGCTATGCCAACAGCAGTAGAATTTGACAACGTTTCGATTGTTTTTGGTGACAAGCCCGAAATCGCCCTGCCACTGATGGATCAGGGCATGGAACGGGCGGAAATC
>JAAEUI010000349.1 GCA_024227475.1 Paracoccaceae bacterium
AACCCTGCGCGACAGCGAAGAAGCCAACAAAATGGTCAACCGCATCGAAGACGCCAAGACAGAGAAACTGCTGACGGAGTTTCATACAGAGTAACAGGCACAGCAATGAAGGGAGTAAGAAGCCGGCCAGTTGGCCGGCTTCTTTGGTTTGGGCCTGACACCGGAGAAGAACCGGAGCCAGAGGGCAGCTGCATCGGTGGCTAGGTGCTGGATCTCTTCCTCGCCAAAGTTGCGCAGGTATTTCCCGATCCTGCTTTTTCTTCGCAATTGCAAAAGATGCTGTATTGTGGGAATTATCCGGTTAGTCAATTTTCGCTATCGGCAGCTAAAACCGGACGAAGCACTGAATTCAATCAACAAACTCGCGAGGAAACCCACACATGACAAAAACCATACTTGGCATTATCGGCGGCTCCGGCGTTTATGACATTGACATTGATAATTCAGAATGGACAACGATTGAAAGCCCTTGGGGAGAACCATCCGATCAGGTGCGGGTTGGTGAAATATCCGGTTTGCCGGTGGTTTTCCTGCCGCGCCACGGGCGCGGGCACCGGGTTTCACCTTCTGATATCAATTACCGGGCCAATATTGATGTGATGAAGCGGGCCGGTGTCACCGATCTGGTTTCTGTCTCCGCCTGCGGTTCGTTCCGCGAGGAAATGCCGCCCGGTACTTTTGTCATCGTCGACCAGTTTATCGACCGCACCTTTGCCCGGCCAAAGAGCTTTTTCGGTGCCGGTTGCGTCGCCCATGTTTCGGTGGCCGAACCGGTTTCACCCCTGTTGGCACGACATGTGGAAAAGGCGGCAATTGCCGAGGATATTGCCCATCATTTCGGCGGTACCTATCTCGCCATGGAAGGCCCGCAATTTTCATCCCTGGCCGAATCTAAGCTTTATCGTCAATGGGGCTGTGATGTCATCGGCATGACCAACATGCCGGAAGCCAAACTCGCCCGCGAGGCCGAGATATGCTATTCGACCATCGCCATGGTGACGGATTTTGATAGTTGGCACCCCGACCACGGCAATGTTGATATCGCCGCGATTATCGCCACATTGAAGGATAATACCCACCATGCCATCCAGTTGATCACCCGGTTGGCAAGCGACCTGCCACGTCAACACGAGCCCTGCCCGGTCGGTTCCGATACCGCGCTGGAATTCGCCCTGATGACAGCCCCGGAAAAACGCGATGCAGCACTGGTGGCAAAGCTTGATGCGGTTGCCGGCCGGGTTTTGTAGCGGGATGGGGAGATGCCAACGGCGAACAATTACCCGGCAGGCGGTGCTTCAGAAACCGTAAACGTTAGCGTATCCGGGGCCAGGCATATCTCATCGGAGCAGGCCTGGATTTCCAGTTCGGCACTGGCCGGACCGCCAGGGGGAATACCGGTGCTGATTTCGACGTCACCTTCCAGCAGAGCCAGCGGTTTTTTGGAAAATCCCAGATCTTTGATCAGCGGCTCGGGATAGGTGACATCGCCAATCTCCCCTGGTGATTTTACCGCCAGACTGGTTGGCACGAGATACTCCTCCAGCGGTCTGTTGGCATTGATGTGCCAGCCCCGGGCGACTTGCAACTGGACAATAAACCTGCCGTTTTCAAACCTTGCCAAAGCCCGCACGTTGCCGTTTCCGCCGAACTGGACCGGACCGGTATCACCGTTGAAATAGCGGTCGGCTGCGGTGAGGATGGAGGCTCCGGCTATCGGACTTTGGGCAGCGAAACCGGAAAGGGCAGAAATCAACTCTTCACTGCGTCGTTGCATATCGGGACTGCCGGCACGGTTGGTGATGTCGACGATCAGGCCAAGTGCGACCCCGTTGCCGGAGGCCATGTCGGAATCCTGCCGTGACTTTGAGCGGCCAAAGCCGCTCTCCTCGCGGGAAGAATAAAAGTCTCCTTCCTGCTTGTCGGCAAAGCGGGTTTCCATCACGGCCAGCAGTTGGCGTGCCCGTTGCAGCCAGACCTGATGGCCGCTCAGGTCATGCAGTTTGATAAAAGAACGGGCGAGCCACGCATAGTCGATGAGCTCGGCGTCAACCTCCGCCTTTTCTGCGAAATAACTGCGCAGCATGGTTCCGTTTTTCCGGCGCATATTGTTCCAGATAAATTCACCGGCCCGGTTGGCGGCGGCGGCATAGCGGTCATCGTTCAGCAACAGCGCAGCCCTTGCCATGGCGCTGATCATCATACCGTTCCAGCTGACAACGATTTTTTCATCACGCTGCGGTTTGGGTCGCCCGGAGCGGGCCTTGCCGAGCTTTAGCAGGATGTTTTCAATCCGGGGGACGGTCTGCTCCCTGATCCGGTCGCGGTTGAGAATGACTTTTCCGGCGAGTTCACCGTCAGCCACCTGCTCAAAGGTGTCGATTGCATATTTGGCATCTTCGGCACCAAGAACAGTTTCAAGCTGTTGTTTCGACCAGACGTAATAGGTGCCCTCCTCGCCTTCGGAATCGGCATCACGGGTGGCATAAAATCCGCCTTCAGGAGCTGTCAGGTCATCCAGCACATAGTCGAGAATGCGCCTCGCCATCCTGCCATATTCTACCTTGCCGGTGATGCGCCAGGCTTCGGTGTATACCTCGCTCATCATTGCCTGATCATACAGCATTTTTTCAAAATGCGGGATGCGCCAGGCGGGATCGACGGAATAGCGATGCACACCGCCCTCGATATGGTCGTGAATACCGCCGGATATGATCGATTTCAGCGTCAGCTCCACGGCGGCGAGCGCCTTGACATTGTTGTCGCGTTCCGCCTGTTGCAGCAGGAACATCAGGATTGACTGCTGGAAGAATTTCGGTGCGCCGCCAAAACCGCCGACAAATTCATCAAAACTGTCGGCCAGATCATTGGCTGATTTTCTCATCAGTTCGGGAGTCAGTTCTTTGGCTTCTTCCTTGCGGGTCAGATAGTTTTGCAAAAGGCTGGAAAGCCTGTCGGCCTCGGCCAGAACGGCTGAATTGTCGTTCTGCCATCCCTCAATGACAGCTACCATGATTTTGCGGAAATTGTCGGCTGGTGTGTAGCCGGTGCCGTAGAAGGGTTTTTTGTCGGCCGTCATGAAAACCGTATTTGGCCAGCCGCCACGATTGGTCAGCACTTCGGTTACCAGCATATAGGTTTCATCCAGCACCGGACGCCTTTCGCGGTCGACGATGACCGGAATGAAATTCTCGTTGATGGTCTTGGCGATGTCTTCAACGGTGAAATGGGTTTCCTGCATCACATGGCACCAGTGGCAGGCGGTATAGCCGAAGGACACCATAAGCGGCTTGTTTTCCTTGCGCGCCAGTTCAAAGGTCTCCTCACTCCAGGCACGCCACTGGACGAGATCGCTGGCGTGAATGCGCAAATAGGGTGAAGGGGCGTTCAACATGCGTGGATTGCCTTTTGTATTATCTGATGCTGCCATTGCTGATACCGGCAGGAACATTATGGCGATGGCTAAAAAAAGCC
>JAAEUI010000350.1 GCA_024227475.1 Paracoccaceae bacterium
GTGGCAGGTTGAGGAGGTTTTGACCTTGCAGCCTTCGTTTTCAGCCAAAGCTGAGGGGCAGAAAGCACCCTATATGCTTGACCGGGACCGGGAGCGGTTCGTCGATGGTCTGGTGAAGGCGGGGCTGCCGGAATGAAGCTGCTTCAGTAACTCAAACCACGATCCACCAGAAACCGCACCGTTTCACCTGCCTCGGCCCGCCGGAGGTTTTCAACCACGATCTGAACCGCAGTTTCGGCCCGGGTTTCAGAGGCCACATGCGGGGTGACCTGTACACGTGGGTGGGTCCAGTAGGGGTTGTCTGCGGGCAGCGGTTCGCTGCGAAAGGCATCAAGCGTGGCATAGCTGATCTGCCCGCTGTCAAGCGCGGCCAGCAGGTCAGCATCATTCACCAGCGCACCACGACCAGGATTGATCAGCGAGGCGCCGGGTTTCATCAGCGCGATGGTTTCGCTGCGGATCAGGTTTTCGGTTTGCGGTGTGTGCGGGGTCAGTAGCACCACGATGTCAGCTTCGCCCAGCACATGTGAAAGCCCGTCAGGCCCGGCGTGGCAGGAGACCAGATCATCCGACTTCTGCGACCGGCTCCAGCCCAGAACCCGGAAACCATGCACAGCAAGGGCGCGGGCACAGGCCATGCCAAGCTGGCCCACGCCCAGAATCGCCACCGTGCGGTCACGCGGCAGACCAGGAAAGTGTTCGCTCAGCCACTCGCCGGGTTTGGCCTGAGAAAAGAGCGGCATGTTGAGGTGATGCCACAGCGCATGACCCATCACGTAGTCGATCATGCCAAGCTTCATGTCGTCGTCGACCATGCGGGCCAGCGGCTGGGTCAGCGTGGGATTGGCGATCAGTAGGTCGGGCCCGGCCCAGAGGCTCTGGATCAGGCGCACGTTGGTGAAGGCCGACAGGTCGTCCGCTTTGGAGCGGGGCGCGTAAATCATGTAATCGACCGAGGCCGGATCATCGGTCTGGTCAAACAGGTTTACCTTGATGCCAGCCACTTTGAATCCATCCCGCAGAAGCGGTTCGTATTCGGGCCAGAGGCTTGCCCCGGCGTTGAAATAAACCTGTAGTGTCATGAGTTTCCCTTAACGCGGACGGTGGACATGGGCACTTTGTACCAGTCCGAAGGCGGCGAGCAAGACCATCATGGCCGACCCGCCATAGCTGACCAGCGGCAGGGGCACGCCCACCACAGGCGCCAGCCCCATCACCATCGACATGTTCACCGAAAAATAGAAGAAAAACGTCGCCGCAACCCCGATGGTAACGAGCGATCCGTATCGGTCCCGGTTGGACAGGGCAGAGGCGATGCAAAACAGCAAGATCAGGGCATAGAGCAACAGCAAAACCATACCGCCGATGTAGCCGAATTCCTCGGCCAGCGTGGTGAAAATGAAATCGGTGTGTTTTTCGGGCAGGAAATTCAGCCGGCTCTGGGTGCCTTGCATGAAGCCGCGCCCGGTCATGCCGCCGGAGCCAAGCGCGATTTTGGACTGGGTGATGTGATAGCCAGACCCAAGTGGATCACTGGACGGGTCAAGGAAGGTTTCGATGCGGCGGAACTGATAGTCCTTAAGGAGTTGGTAATCGGTGTCCTTGCTCCAGAATACCGCGGTGACCAGAATGGCGACACCGGTAAGGGCGGCGACGAAATACATCCAGCTGACTCCGGCGACAAAAATCATCACCGCCGCACCGGCGACCAGCAGAAGGGCCGTGCCAAGATCGGGTTGCGAGAGTACCAGTGCGGTCGGGATTATGGTCAGAACGATGGGGATCGCCACCCAGATCGGGCGGGATATCTTTTTGTCGTCAAGCCAGTCGTAGTACAGCGCCAATACCATTACGAGGGCGATCTTCATCAGTTCTGAGGGCTGCAGGCGCATAAACCCAAGGTCGATCCAGCGCCGCGATCCTTTGCCGAATTCACCGATGACCGGGATGGCAAGCAGCAGCACAAGGGCAATCACATAAGCCAGAACCGAAACCTCGCGCCAGAAGTTCAGTGGCACGAAGGCCATGAAAACCATGACGGACATGCCAACAGCGAAGCGGATGATCTGGGGTTCTGCCCATCGCTCCAGATTGCCACCGGCGACCGAATAGAGCATCAGAAAGCCGGTACAACAGACCGCGATCAGCAACAACGCCAGTGGCCAGTTGAAATGCAGGATTTTTGAAAACCCGGTGGGGACTGTGCGGATGTTGTGTTCAAGATAACTCATGCCTTGTCATCCTTGATTCCGGCTGAACCCTGTTGAAGCGGCAACGTCTGGTTTTTGTCGCGTTGCTGGACCGGAGCCAGGTATTGCATCTCGCCGAGTTCCAAGGCGTGTGTCATCACATCCCGGGCAATCGGTGCAGCAGCCCGCGAGCCGCCGCCGCCGTGTTCGACCACAACTGAAATGGCATAGCGGGGGTTGTCATAAGGTGCAAAGGCAACAAACAGGGCGTGGTCGCGGCGCTCCCAGGGCAGGTCCTTGTTGCGGATAACGCCGCGCGCGCGTTCTTCTTTGGTGATGCGACGAACCTGGCTGGTGCCAGTTTTGCCGGCCATCTGAACGCCCTTGATTTTAAGGCGGGAACCGCCGGCAGTGCCGCGTTGTTCGTTCACGACGCCAAACATGCCCTTGCGCACGGATTCCAGATGTGCGGGATCAATGTCCAATGGTTCCCGCTCCTTGACCCGCTGCGGTGTGTTGTCGACAGCGTTGATCAGCCGCGGGGTGACCTTGTTGCCCGATGCAAGGCGGGCCGCCATCACCGCGAGTTGCAGCGGTGATGCGAGAACGAACCCCTGACCGATGGAGGCGTTCATGGTGTCGCCTACCACCCAGTCCTTGCCCTTGCGTGCCCGTTTCCATGCTTTCGTCGGTGCCAGACCTTCCTGCAGCGAAAACAGTTCAACGTCGTGTTTGACACCGATGCCGAGTTCTTTTGCCATTGCCGAGATGTTCTCGATGCCGACCCGCTGACCGGTTTCGTAAAAGTAAACGTCGCAGGATTGCTTCAGGCCGTTGTGCAGGTTCATTTTGCCATGACCACCGCGGCGCCAGCAGTGAAATTTGATATCGTGCAGCTTCATGAAGCCAGGGCAGGTGATTTTCTCAGCTGGTTCTATGAAGCCGTGTTTTAGGCCTGCCAGTGCCACTACCATTTTGAAAGTCGACCCCGGTGGGTAGGTGCCTGACACGGTTTTATTCAGCAGCGGCTTGTACTTATCGGTGTTCAACGCATTCCAGTCGGTTGTTGAGATGCCGCGGACAAATTTGTTCGGGTCGTAAGATGGGGCCGATGCGACGGTTAGCAGATCGCCGTTGCGCACATCCATGACAACGATGGCGGCGCTTTCGCCAGCGACGCGTTTTTGTGCGTAATTCTGCAGTCTGTGATCGATGGTCAGCTGAAGGGCGCCACCGGGTTTGCTTTCCTCGCGTCCCAGGACGCGCATCACCCGGCCTATGGCGTTCACCTCGATCCGCTTGATACCAGCCTCGCCACGCAACGGTCCCTCCAGAGTGTTTTCCACGCCGGTTTTACCGATCTGAAACCGTGGGATCAAAAGCAGCGGGTCGTTGGTGGAGTCGCGTTCAAGATCCCGTTCGCTGACAGGGCCGACACGCCCCAGAATATGCGCGAAATTATGGGCGTGCGGGTAAATTCGGAAGTGGCCAAGTTCCGGTGAAATGCCAGGCAGGGCCGGGGCATTGGCGGACACAGCGGCGATATGGGCCCAGTCGAGGTTATCGGCGACTGTGACAGGTACAAATGCGCGGCGCTGAGATATCTGTTCTAGCGTGGTCTGAATGTCCTCTTCGGAAATCGGGATGATGGTGGCCAGACGGCGCAGCACCGCTTCAGGGTCCTCCGCCTGTTCCCGCACCATGTCGATTTTGTAATTTGGTTCGTTATAGGCCAGAGGTTCGCCGCGCCGGTCAAAGACTAGACCGCGCGTAGGTGGGATCAGGCGAATGTTGACCCGGTTTTCTTCGGCGAGCAGGCGGAACTGGCTTGTCTGTTCGACACCAATCTGGCGCATCCGCCAGCCAAGCATGGTCATCACCCCGGCCATGGCCCCTGATAAAATGATCGTGCGCCGGGCCAGGGTCACCCGCCGTGTACTGGGTTTTTGCGGGCGCCTCACAGCCGGTTACCCCAGGCGTCAAGCTCACCCGGCAGAGGGCGGTTTATACCAAATGCAAACCGGATAACCGCCACCGTTGCCGGATAGGCAACGGCCGTGAAAACCAACAGGTAAAGCTGGCTCAGGATATTTGGTGTTATGGACAGGGAAACCGATAACACAACCTGATTGATAATCTGGATGATAGCGAAAATTGCTACGACCCAAAGCCATTCCAAAAGGAAGAAATACTCGCGGAATGCCTGAATATTGGCGCGGACGATTTCAGTGCCCACCAGGACCAGCATGCTCCACAGGCCCAAGGGTTCCATGGACAGGATTTCGCGTAGGAAAAACACCAGAAAGATCGCCCAGATCGGGATGAATTCTGGCCGCCGGATGACGTAAATCATTGTCAGGCAGTAAAGAATATCCGGGCCAGGGAGCGATCCGGCGGTCAGATCGAACGGGATCAGGGTGCCGGAAACAAAGATGAAGGCCAGGGAAAGATAGACCGCCCGGCGCAGGAACAGCTGGAAGGTGGTTGTTTCATTCACTTGCAACATCCCCGGTATTTGAGGGCAGGGTCGGGCCCACCAGACGGCCCGGGTCGGTGATGGGGGCCTTTGGAAGGTGCCGGATGATCCGCAGAAATTCCAATCTTCGGTAGTCTGCCGCAAGACGGACCCGCAAACGGCCGTCTCTGGCCAAAACCACGGTTCCAGCCAACAGCCCGGGCGGAAATACGCCGCCATCGCCAGTGGTCACGACACGGTCGCCGGCCCGGATCTGATCGACGCCGTCAAGAAATTCCAATGGGGGTAGCGCGGTGTTATCCCCTGCCAGTATCGCTTTTTGGCCAGAGGGTGTAACTTCCACCGGGATGCGGCTGGAACTGTCGGTGAGAAACAGGACACGGGAGGAATTTTTACCAACGCCCGATATCCGACCCACCAGCCCGAGCCCGTCCATAGCTGCCCAGCCGTCAACCAGTCCGTCGCGGCTGCCGATGTTGATCAGAGCAGACTGGCGGAACGGACTGCCGCTGTCGGTCAGGACGACGCCGGTGGTATAGGTGAGTTTGGGGCTGAGTTTAACGTTGTTAAGGTCAAGCAGCTTGGCGTTTTTCTGTTCCAGCTGCAGGGCGGCCTCCCGCCAGGATTTCATCTGCTGCAATTCGCGGCGAAGTTCTTGGTTTTGCTCGTAAATCCGAGAGTAACTTTGAAAATCACTGACAATGCGGGACACTTTGGCAACCGGCGTGAGGACCCATTCCATATTGGGAATGATGCGGTCGATCACCGCCATCCGAAAACGCTCGGCGCGCGGGTTGTCGATGCGCCAGAGAATGAAGAAGCCAAACAGGATGACAAGCAGGATACCGACAAGCACCCGGCGCAGGGAGCGGCCAAAAAAGGCGTCGGTTTCGTATGATGCGGCCATTTACACCCCTAGAGAGTTTCGAGTTTTGTTTGAATCACAAACGAAATTCGAAATTTCAACGTTATCAGCACCATGACCGGCAATTTTCACATCAACTTGTCTCAAGTTAATGTGGAAAGGCTACAAAGCGCTACGCGATTGATCTGAAACAGATTAAACGCGTAGAACCGGTTTAAACCATTGATGTTGCTGCGTCATGCCTTTCGTTGGTGTTTCCAACAAACCTCAAAACGCTCTAGCTGTCGAAGTCGATCACATGGATCAATTGCTTCTCATATTCCAAGGATTTACCGGTTCCAAGCGCAACGCAATTCAAGCTTTGGTCAGCAACGGAGATGGCCAGGCCGGTTTGTTCTCGCAGGGCAAGATCAAGATCGCCAAGCAACGCGCCGCCGCCGGTCAGCATGACGCCACGATCAACGATGTCGGCCGCCAGATCGGGTGGGGTGGATTCAAGGGCAGTCATCACCGCTTCGCAAATCTGCTGCACGGGTTCGGCCAGTGCGTCTGCGACCTGAGCCTGGGTGATTTCGGTTTCCTTGGGCACGCCGTTCAGCAGATCGCGACCGCGGATTTCCATTGAAGCGCCGCGCCCGTCGTCGGGCATCCGGGCCGAGCCGATGGTGGTTTTTACCCGTTCAGCGGTGCTTTCCCCGACCAGCAGGTTTTGCTGGCGCCGCAGATAGGAGATGATGGCCTCGTCCATCCGGTCGCCACCGACGCGTACTGAACGGGCGTAAACGATATCGCCAAGTGACAGGACCGCAACCTCAGTGGTTCCGCCGCCGATATCGACGACCATAGAGCCGGTGGGGTCGGTGATTGGCATGCCAGCGCCGATGGCCGCTGCAATCGGTTCGGCGATCAGCCCGGCCTTGCGGGCACCTGCAGAGAGAACCGACTGGCGGATGGCGCGTTTTTCAACCGGGGTTGCGCCGTGGGGCACACAGACCAGAACGCGCGGTTTGGTCAGGGTTGAGCGTTTGTGAACCTTGCGGATGAAATGTTTGATCATCTCTTCGGCGACGTCAAAATCCGCGATAACCCCATCACGCATCGGGCGGATGGCTTCGATGGAACCAGGGGTGCGGCCAAGCATCATCTTGGCGTCTTCGCCAACAGCGAGAACCCGTTTAACGCCGTCCTTAACATGATAAGCAACAACGGAAGGCTCGTTCAGGATGATGCCTTTACCTTTGACATAGACAAGCGTGTTCGCTGTGCCGAGGTCAATCGCCATATCGGAGGAAAATAAACCGTTGAGTGAGCCAAACATGCGTCTGTTCTGCCTTTGCCTGTGTGGGTTCGACCCTTCAAGCTGGATGCAAGCGAAAGGCAACTCGTTATACGGGTTTTTGAGGCGTTGCGTAAAGGGGGAGAGATTAGGAATAATAGGCATATTGCCGCCAGAACGCCCCGTAACTGGAGGTTCTTACACTATTTAATTGCACATATCGAACAATGGGCGCAAATTTCTTTGCGCCCATCAAACAACCGGGGAATCGGGTGGGAGTTTACGGCTCAGCTTCGGGAGCCGTCTTTTCCCGGCGTACCAGCAACTTGTTGAGCGCGTTCACATAGGCCTTGGCCGAGGCGACAACGGTGTCGGTATCGGCTGACTGGCCAACGACGATCTTGCCGTTTTCCTCCATCCTGACGCTGACTGTGGCCTGCGCATCGGTGCCCTCGGTGACGGCGTGAACCTGATAGAGCTGCAAACCCGCTTCATGGGGAAACAGCTTTTTCACCGCGTTGAAGGTGGCGTCGACCGGACCGTCGCCCTGGGCTGTAACCTGATGATCCTTGCCACCAATGGTCAGGGTCAGATCGGCGGACTGGGGGGCTTCGGTGCCACAGATCACGCGCAGGAATTTGACCTGCAGGGTGTCGTTGGCAGCATTGGTGCTTTCGTCCGTCATCAGCGCGATGAGGTCTTCGTCAAAGACTTCTTTCTTGCGGTCGGCCAGCGCCTTGAAGCGCACGAACACATCCTTGAGCTGGTTATCGGCCAGTTCATAGCCCAGATCGCCGAGCTTGGCGCGCAGGGCAGCGCGACCTGAGTGCTTGCCAAGCGGCAGGGAGGATTCGGCCAACCCGATATCCTCGGGACGCATGATCTCGAAGGTTTCGGCGTTTTTCAGCATGCCGTCCTGATGGATGCCGGATTCATGCGCAAAAGCGTTCTTGCCGACGATCGCCTTGTTGTACTGGACCTGAAAACCAGAGACCGTGGCCACGCGGCGGCTGAGGTTCATGATTTTTGTGGTGTCTATGCCGGTGTGCCAGGGCATGATGTCGTTGCGCACCTTGAGCGCCATCACAACCTCTTCCAGTGCGGTATTCCCGGCGCGCTCGCCCAGCCCGTTGATGGTGCATTCGATCTGGCGTGCACCGCCTGCTACTGCAGCCAGCGCGTTGGCGGTCGCCATGCCAAGGTCATTGTGGCAGTGGGTAGCGAAGGTCACTTCGTCAGCACCAGGGACTTTTTCGATCAGCATCTTGATCAGATCAACACTTTCGCGCGGGGCGGTGTAGCCAACGGTGTCGGGGATGTTGATGGTTGTGGCCCCCGCCTTGATGGCGATCTCGATCACCCGGCAGAGGTAATCATCCTCGGTTCGGGTGGCGTCCATCGGCGACCATTGCACGTTGTCACAAAGGTTGCGGGCGTGGGTGACCGTGTCGTGAATCCGGTCGGCCATTTCGTCCATGGTCAGGTTAGGGATCTCGCGGTGTAGCGGGGAAGTGCCGATAAACGTGTGAATACGCGGGCGTTTTGCGTGCTTCACGGCTTCCCAGCAGCGGTCGATATCCTTGTAGTTGGCCCGGGACAGGCCGCAGATGACCGAGGTTTTTGCAAGCTTGGCGATTTCGGTTACAGCGTTGAAATCACCCCCGCTGGCGATTGGAAATCCGGCTTCGCTGCTATCGACGCCCATGTCATCCAGCAGCCCGGCGATTTCCAGTTTTTCACTGTGGCTCATGGTGGCGCCGGGGCTTTGCTCGCCGTCGCGCAGCGTGGTGTCAAAGATCAGGACCTGGTCCTGTTTGGATGGGTTGATCATGGTTTTTCTCTTGGTTTTACTTAGCTCATCGAGGGTTCAGGACGGCGCGGATTTATCACTCCCCTGAGCGCAGGCGCCGGAACCCGACGCGCTCAGAGGCGGCTAAGTAGCAGAAGCGCAAGCCGACGGGCCGCTGGGGCGGCGAAGGTCGGGATATGGGCGCTTCTGGTCATGGGGAGAGTTTATACGCGGAAATGGTGGGAAGGGAAGGGGGATTTTTGAAGGGGGCTGGCTGGGTGCGTTAACCAGTTTTTTGGGCAGAATTGGGTGTATGGAAAGTGTATGGAATGTGTATGGCAGCCGGTGTGGCTGAGGATGGAGGTGGATGGGTTGATCGGGGTGTTGTGGAAAGCTGGAAGGCCGCTCTGAGCCCAAACCCGCCAGCGCCGAACAACGCTTGAACTGGAACAGATCTCCAAATTCGGACATGATCACTTGAGTTAACGGCCCAATCAGACCATTGGTGAGTCATCCAAGTGCCAAGCTTCCCTTCCGAATAGCAGCTGTTCTTGCAGGCGGAAAAACAAAAAAATGAAAATCCAATTGGCACGGGGGCTAGAACACAATGCACAGGTCATGGACATTTGTTGCGACTGGTTGCCTCGGGGTTTTTACCGCGGCCGCAAGCGTTTTGGTGTTCTCGCCGCTGCTGGTTGATGTTGCGGAGGAATTTTCAGTATCCTTGTCGCTGGCAGCAAACTTGTTCGTTGTATTCTTAGTTGCCAACGGTATCGGTGCCTTTGCCGGAGGACGAATTGCTGACCTGAGGGGCCGACGGGTCGTCATGATCGGTTGCATGCTTGTCCTCGCTTTCGCACTGATTGGCGCATCGCTAAGCGAGGGCTTGTTACAACTGGCAGGTTGGTTCGCCATTTCGGGCCTCTGCGCCGGTGCTTGCATTGCCGCAATCCTTGCAGAGGTGTCCGTAAGGGTAGGCCGGAGCCAGCGTGGCCGGGCTTTTGCTTGGGTCATGTTGGGGTATTCGTTGACCAATCTTGTCGGCGTCCCCGTTTCCGCTCGGATAGGGGCTGAATTCGGCTGGCGGGGGGTGCCTGTGTTCTTCGCTGGTTTATCTTTTGCAATGGCCTTTGCCATGTTTGCAACCACTGGGCCAAAGGCAAGCTCGCCCTCATCGCCCCCGCAAAAAAGCAATCGCACACTGAGCCTTACCGTGATCTTGCGGCCGTCTGTGCTCCGCTTGTTCAGCGGCGTGCTGGCCGAACGTATTTGCTACGGCTTGATTGTCTTCTACTATCCAACGCATTTGCGCCTCCATCACAAGCTCGAGCTGGATTCCATTGCCCTACCCATGGTGATTTACGCGATTGGCTATGTTTCCGGTTTGCTCCTTGGCGGACAAATTGCCGATCGGATTCGCGATCGACGCATTTTTATTGCCCTGGCGCTGTCGTGTTGTGGTGTTATAGGATTGGTATGGTTTCTCGGCCACACCACGACGCAGATCACTGTGGGCGTCAGCTTTTGTTTTGCGCTTTCCCTTGGCTCAACGAGGCCGTTGATCGCGGCCGAACTGGCAGATGTTCCAGAGGGAGTTCGCGGCTCTGTCATGGGCCTGAATGGTACCATCTCCAGCATCGGAATGTTGATCGCTGTGGTGGTGGGTGGATGGGTTCACGCGCAATTTGACTTTGAAGGTTTCGGCCCGGTCATTGCATTGGTAACAGCGGTGGGTTCAGGTATGATGCTGTGGGAGCGACGGATTGCGGCTCGTAAGCAGCAGGACGACTGACCCGAGGCGACAGCTGTTTTACCAACCCCGACCCGGCTTGTGGACAATTAAGCCAGATTGAAAGTCTGGTCTTGGCGAGGAGGTCCAATTATTGGCACCCGTAGCGAACGGCACGAAAGTCCCGCTCAGCAGCCATTGGCAACAATCCAGCTTACCTTCGCTTATATCGATGTTCCAAAACTCTGGTTTGAGCCAATGCGGACCAGCCTCACCACGATAGTTGCGTCCGATTTCAAGTGCAAAGGGGCCACTCGCGGGGTCACAAATCGTTGCCAAGAACAGCAACCGGTGCCATGGTCGCACAAAAACCGATAACTAAAGCACTTTTCACTCAATCTGGGGCAGACTGGGTGAAAATACCGGGTGCAGGCCTTTGATTACATTGCGTCTTTCACAAATCCTGTGTATCAGAATTCGTGAAAAACACTCTAGGGAGGTTTCGGGCCATGCCAGATGTTCAGCTTGTCACCGAGGCAAATAATCAACGTCTTGTGGAGTACACGGTCGGGAAAGCCATGAGCGCTTGTGTTTACCCGGGTATTGCCCAGTGTTTTGCAATTGCAGGGCGCAGGCAGTCATTTTTAACCTGCACTCATGTAAGTCCCGGCGCTACGGCAGAGAATATTTCTGACACTTTCAAGTACCTGCGCGAAATAGGTGGCACCTGGGTGTCGTCATGGCATGTTATTGGCCCGTTTTCCGATCATTTCAACTGCACAACTTCGCAGTGGAAATCTGTTCAGGACATCAGGCAGACTTTCAACACCGAGTTCGGCGATACGGGTGCGAACCATTGGATTCTAGATGTTACCAAGCAACGACATACGCCGGTGCTGGAAGAAGGATTCACCATTAAAACAGAATTCGGTTCCATTGACGTCAAAGCCGAACTGGCCACGGTAGATAACAAGATTCGCTTCTATTACAAAGGTGATCGAGGGCCAAACATGGGTTGGAACCGGCTGTACAACCGGAAATTCACCCGCTTCTAACGCGATTTGGAATCCAGACTCATCTGGCGAGGGAAGCGCTCTCAGATTCGAGGTTGTCGAGGAATCCTAACTACAATTATTGATTGAATACAGAAGCCGGTGCGAAGTTAGCTCCATTTTGCCCACCCCTTTGCAAACGCCTGCGGAGCAGGCCTCGCCGCCGTGCCGATTCGGACGGATCCGCGGCGGCATCGGACACGATAGCTTTGTGGCGCGAATGGCCGGATTGCGGTACTAGACCGTATCTCGTCTAATTGGATTCACAAAGGAATCGAGATACGCAGCAACATCAGATACTTAACCCGGCGTTTCCAATTCAATCTGAAACCGACTAAATTGGAAATGCTCTAATTTGTAATACTCGACGATTCCTACCGGAAAAAATCTTGTGACTGAACGGGATGTAAAACGCAGACTGACGACCATTCTTGCGGCTGACGTCGTCGGCTACAGCCGGTTGATGGCCGGGGATGAACCCGGAACGCTGGCCGATTTCAAGGCCACCCAGGCGGAGATCGTCTATCCTCAGGCTGAAGATCACCGCGGGCGCGTTGTCAATATCATTGGTGACAGCATGCTGCTGGAATTCACCAGCGTTGTTGATGCGGTGAATTGCGCAATGGCCATTCAGCAGGCAATTTCTGCGCGGAACGAGGGCGTGTCCGAAGACAAGCAGTTTTTATTGCGCATTGGCGTCAACATCGGTGACGTGATCGTCGATGGCGAAACAATTTTTGGCAATGGGGTCAACGTTGCTTCCCGGCTGGAGTCGCTTGCTCATACCGGTGGCGTCTGTATCTCGCGAACGGTTCTGGATCAGATCAAAGGCAAAGTTCCGTTCAGTTTTGAGGATATGGGCAAACAGAGCGTGAAGAATATCCCCGATCCGGTTCAGGTATTCCGGGTTTTAAACGAAGTGCCGACAACGGGGCAGCAAGTTATCGCGAGTTCGAAAAAGTCAGCTTTGCGGTGGCCGCTTGCTACAACGATATGCGCGGCATTTGCGATTGTTGCTGCTGTTGTTTTCTGGCAGCGTCCGTGGGCTCCACACGAGGAGCCCGCGATTGTCGCTGAAATGGCATTTCCCCTGCCGGACAAGCCGTCCATCGCCGTTCTGCCGTTCGACGAGTTATCGGAAAACGCCAGCCAGGAATATTTCGCCGACGGGATGACCGAGGATTTGATTACTGATCTTTCCAAGATTTCTGGATTGTTCGTCATCGCCCGAAATTCGTCATTTGCCTACAAGGGGAAATCGGTCAACGTCAAAGATGTTGCCGAGGAACTGGGCGTGCGTTTTGTGCTGGAAGGCAGCGTCAGGCGGGCTGGGGACAAGCTGCGGGTCAATGCCCAGTTGATTGATGCAATAACCGGGGGTCACGTCTGGGCGGACCGGTTCGACGGCCAGGTGGAGAACGTTTTTGAGCTGCAGGACAAATTCGTTCTTCAGATCACCAGCGCACTTGAATTGGAGTTGTCTGATGGCGAGCGTGGCGAAATTGAGAAGACAGAAACTCAGAAAGTCGCTGCCAGAGAGGCGTTTCAGCGTGGGTGGGAACTCTACTCACGGTTTAACGAGCCGGATAATGCAACTTCGGTGCGCCATTTTGAAAAGGCAATCGAACTGGACCCGGAGTATGGGCGCGCCTATGGAGCGCTTGCGTTGGTTTATCAAAGGGACGGCATTTTTCGCTGGAACAAAGTATACGGTCGATCCCGGCAGAGCATCTATACGCTGATTGTCCCGGAACTGTTGCGTAAAGCTCAAAAACAGCAACCGGCACTGGTCCACATCGTCAACGCGATGAGGTACCTGAATTTACAGGACCAGAACACGGGTAAGAACAAACAGTGGCGCATTGAAGAAGCTCAGGAAGAGGCGGCAAAGGCAATTGCGTTGCAACCGAACGACCCGGAAGCGCATATCACGATGGCCTGGGCACTGATTGCAGCAGGTAAGCCGACAGCGGGGCTGGAATTTGTGAGAACCGCCGAACGGCTAAATCCGAATTATCCGAGTCACTACGTTTTATTTAAATCCGCTGCGCACATCGGTATCGGTGATTTGAAGCAAGCTGCAGAGGTTCTGAAACATGGTCTCAATCAGAATTCGCAGGCTACTGCATTGGCGCCTCTGGCTGCCTCAGTAAATGCACTGCTCGGCAGGCGGCAGGAAGCGAACAGGGCTGTCGCAATGTGGCTGTCGTTCGAGGAACATCCTGACTTGCAAGAAGAGGTCGCGAGCTACCGGTTCCCTGTTACATGGGCCGAGGAATACCAAGAGCTTAACCAGCGCTTGATGAATGGGCTCAGGCTGGCCGCCATACCTTTGAATGTGACAGTAACGAGCCTTATGACTGACCTGAAAAAGCAGGAACTGAAGGATCAGTTCTCAACCATCAGAACCCTGGGACTGTTTGGCACACAAGCGGTGGCCGCGGTTCCCGATTTGATTGAGATTCTCGGCGGCACCAACAAAAAACTTCGCAGAGAGGCCGCTGTCACTCTGGGGAAAATAGGGCCAGACGCGAAAGCGGCAATTCCGGCCCTGGAGGCA
>JAAEUI010000351.1 GCA_024227475.1 Paracoccaceae bacterium
CTTGCGCTTGGGGTGAACAGGATAGGTCGGATCAGCAAAGGAGTTCCCATTGGCCCGCGTGACGGCACCGCGTTGCTTCTCATTGATCTGCAAACCGTGTTTTGGCGTGACGGACCATATGATGATCACACCAAAACCCGCGTTGAGAAAACTACTACTGCGCTCGCAGCACGAGCGCGGGATGCTGGCGAGCCAATTATCGCGGTGCGCCAGGAATGGAATGAACCAGCAACGAAATTGATCGCAAAGATCGCGATGAAGGGTAAGGCAATCGTCGGCTCCTCCGGCACCGAATTGGCGGCACCTTTCAAGAATTTTCCAACGCACGTTCTAACCAAGGGTGTGCAGGACGCATTTCAGTCCGGCGAACTTGATCAGTTGTTGAAAGAACTAGACGTAGGAAAGATTGATATCTGTGGCCTTGACGGCATTTATTGCGTCGCCCGCACCGCCAGCGCTGCTCTGAACCGCGGATACAGCGTAACGTTACACAAAGAGGGTATTGCGACCTCTCAGGACAAAAAGTTTAACGACATCCTGAGCGGGTTGGAGACCGATGGCGCTCTGATCGAAGATGCCCGCGGTGTTTCTGCGTAATTCGGGCATCGCGTCACGCAAAATCTGCAACCGTGTCAACATCCCTCAAAACCGGGAGCTTTCCAACAGAATGGTCCGGTAGTGTTTTCAGCGTATCTGCCAATGAGCGATTAGTACTCCATCGCACGCCATCGAACAACTTGGCGGGCACCCCGCGTACCCGCTTCAGCCCGACCAGCCAATACCCCCCATCGGGTGCTGGCCCAAAAACCGCGTCATGCCGCCCCAACACCCGAAACGCCTGTGCAATTAGCTCCGGCGTAATCCCCGGAATATCCGCCCCGATAATCACCACCGGCCCCGGGGGCGCGTGTCGTAAAACCCTGCCCATACGGTCGCCGAGGTTGCCCCGACCCTGTGGCCAGCGGGGAATTTCAGTTGGCCAGATGCGGCTGTCTAATCCATCCATGTCCGGCGAAACTGCTAGTACAGCCTGCCATCTGGGATCGTAGCCGACATGCCGGATCAAAGCCCGTGTCTGATGCCGGAACCACCAAGCCGCCGGAACCATCCCGATGTCGCGCCCCAGACGGGTTTTGACCCGCCCCGGGCGCGGTTCCTTGAGCATGATGTAGAGTTGAGGAGTCAAGCGAAGTAATCCGCCAGTATCCGCGAATAGATCGCCTTAAGCTGGTGAATTTGTGCCACTTCCACCCGCTCATCCACCTGGTGCATGGTTTTGCCGACCAACCCGAATTCAACAACCGGGCAATGGTCTTTCACAAACCGGGCATCCGATGTTCCGCCGCTGGCAGATAGCTCGGGTGTGACCCCAGTCTCTGCTGCAACCGCCTTACCGATCAAATTCGACAACTCCCCCGGCTCGGTAATGAAGCTCTCGCCAGACACCTGCGTTCGCATCTCAAAGGCAATGCCAAACAGCGCCGCCACCCCTTGCATCTCCCGTTCCAGCCATTTGGTCAAGGCTGTCGAACTCCATGTATCGTTGAACCGGATGTTCACCGTGGCCCGACACTGGGCCGGGATCACGTTGTTGGCTTGGTTGCCGGTGTCGATGGTGGTTACGGCAAGCGTGGAGGGATCGAAATGCGCCGTGCCTTCGTCCAGCGTATGCGCCGCCAGCGTTGCCATCAGTTGTGCTATCGCGGGCAGTGGGTTCTTTGCCCGGTGCGGATAGGCGGAATGGCCTTGCACCCCCGTCGCCGTGAAATAGGCAGTCATCGAGCCACGCCGCCCGATCTTCATCATTTCTCCCATATGGTTGGGGCAGGTCGGCTCGCCGACCAGACAATGATCCATCCGCTCACCGTTCTGATCCATCCAGTCGAGCAGAGCCACGGTGCCATCCACCGCGACGCCCTCTTCATCTCCGGTGAGCGCCAGAACGATGGAGCCATCCGGTGGTGTGTCCTGAACAAAATCAACCGCGGCCGTTGCAAAGGCGGCGACACCGGATTTCATATCTGTGGCGCCACGCCCGTATAACCAGCCGTCTTTGATTTCCGCGCCAAAGGGTTCAACGCTCCACGTGTCCGCATCACCCACTGGCACCACGTCTGTGTGCCCGTTAAAGCCAAAAGTTCGCCCATTTGCACCCTCGCCCCAGCGGGCAAACAGATTGGAAACCTCCCCTCGGTCCACACGAGAACACGTAAACCCGGCTTCCGACAGGACGCCCTGGAGCAAAACCAGAGCTCCGCCTTCCTCCGGTGTAACAGAGGCGCATTTGATCAAGTCGGCAGTGAGGGATACTGGGTCAGTCGGCATGGGCATTTCCTTTGTTGCCCATGCCATAGCGGTTTCGCTTTCCCGCCTCAAGCATCAGCCGCCGCGATGCGCAAAGTCACGGCTGATGCTGCCCCAGAAACAGCGCGGGAAGAATGGGTAAGAGTCGGTGGTGAACAAAACGTACGTGTCGTTCAACCGGCTGCAGTTGAATCCAGAGTCGCTGTTAGGACAAAATGAGCCGAATTGTAGGGTAATGCACTTCCCAAATTGCCTATGTCAGAGATTAACCACTGGGTTTCAACCTTCCGTCGCAAAAAACGGGCAGGGGGCGGAGAAGGCTACTCTTTCGCCTGTTTCCGGGTGTATCAAATCCAGTCGGTATGAATGCAGTAACAAACGCGGAGCGGCGCTTACACCTGTTGCGCTGCCATAAAACCTGTCCCCCAGAATAGGATGCCCAATCTCGCGCATATGCACCCGCAATTGATGGCTGCGTCCGGTTTTGGGCCGAAGTGACAGGACCGCGCTATCCCCGGCGCGTTCCAGAATCCGCCAAGCCGTCTGAGCCGGTTTGCCGTGTTCGTGGTCAACCTTCTGCAAAGGGCGGTTTGGCCAGTCCACAATTAGTGGCAGGTCTATGGTACCAGTGTCCTCTGTAACAACGCCTTCAACCCGGGCGATGTATTCTTTTTCAACCACCCGTTTTTCAAACTGCCGCCCAAGATTGCGCTGCGCATCTGGTGTCATGGCAAAGACCATGAGGCCTGAGGTGTCCATGTCAAGCCGATGC
>JAAEUI010000352.1 GCA_024227475.1 Paracoccaceae bacterium
CGAGTTATGAAACATGAGCCTCAGCCTGCGTCTCATCATCCTGATTCTGACGGTGGTCTTTGCAATGCTTGCGGTAGGTGCGTTTGTTGCGATGAACAACGCACGGGAAATAGTCTCACAGGAGATCGAATCCAGCGCGAAACATACCTTGCAGTTACTGTCAGCCGCGGTTATCAGCACTCAGGCGGATAACGCTCGAGCTTCACAGCAAATTTTGCTTCGTCATCTGCAGGAGATAGACAGAACCCGTCATCTGAAGATTGCCGTGAGGCATCCCGATGGAACGGTTATTCTTCCGGCCAGCCAGGCGCTGAAAAACAACCCCACCAGGGTACCGAATTGGTTATTTCGGCTAATTGCGCCAACGCCCGCCGAATACCGCCGCCGGCTGGCTGTTCCCGGCACCGCGCCAACAGAGATCGTTATCGTACCCAGCCCGGACGACAAAATCCGCGAACTATGGAGGGAGACTCGTACGATTGCCGGTTTGATCCTGTTATTCACGGTATTCTGTGTCATTTTGATCACGTGGCTGGTCAAGCGGTCATTGCGACCATTAAGTGAAATCAGTTCGGGACTGAGTGTAATCCAGGCTGGCA
>JAAEUI010000353.1 GCA_024227475.1 Paracoccaceae bacterium
CCCGGACCGGGGACAAATTACCTAAAACAGGAAATGCGTTTTCTTGCGCCTGCCACGATCGGGCGGGACCTGACGGCGACGGTCAAAATATCAAGATTGCGCCCCGACAAATATCTAGTCGACCTCTGGGCGACCTGCACTGCGGCTGACGGCACCCTGATCTGCGAAGGGCGCAGCCTGGTGCTGGCAAAGGATGTCGGCGCCTATGCGTTTCCACATTAACTTGAGACAAGTTGATGTGGAAATCGCCGGTTTATGGTGCTGTAAACGTAGAAGTTTCCAGTTTCGTCTGTGATTCAAACAAAACTCGAAACTCTCTAGGATCGGGGCCTGTTGGCCGAGTGAAACTGTCAGATGACCGCCTTGAGCCCAGCGCGGGCATGCACGAAAAGGTGGCACCTGCTCGCCTTTCAACGAAGAATGGTTTCTTTCCCATTTGACAGACGGTAGACGCAGCCTTGTTCTCGCGAGAGCGACAGGCTTTCAACAGCATCAAGACCCAAGTACAATCCTCTCATTACAACCGACGTTATCCCGTGGGTTACAATAATGGCCGCCTCGTCTTGACCCATCAAGAAATCCTTCACCCTTTTTGAAATAGCGGGGTAGTCTTCACCGCCCGGACTATCGAAAAGCCAAAGACCTTCGTCGTATACGTTGCCAACAGCATTCCTGATATAGCCCCGGGTTTTTCCTTCCCATTCGCCAAATGCAATCTCTTGAATCCGGTCATCAATGACAAGTTTTGCATCACTGCTTAGTGCCAACCGGGCAGTTTCCAAAGCTCTGCCCAGAGGACTCACCACGATCTTGGATGGCACTTCCCCAATCGTCTTTAGTATTGCTTTTTGCCTAAGAGCTTGTGCACAGCCTCTGGCCGTCAACGGTGAATCCATTCGCCCTTGCCAGCGGCCTTCCTGGTTCCAGACAGTTTCGCCATGCCGCAACACCAGGTAATCATGTTGCATAAACATCTATTCAATCCGTAATGTTTCTTCGGTGAATAATAAAATCTTCATAGGGCCGCAATGGCGGTTTTGTCATCCGCACTGCGGACGTTGATGCACTCGGGGCTCTGCTTTGCTATCACTTGTGATTTACAGTGGCGCAGGGATTGTCCATGTCACCGTTGTATTGACCAGCCTTCGAACTGGACCACTCAGGTAGCGCTGATCGGCACAGCAACTCACTACATCGGATACAAAAGACTTCGCCTGACCATCGATCTGGCAGCAGTTGCCATCTTCCGGTTTTTTTGGGTGAGGCCCTAGCCCACAGTTTCCAGAGCAAATTCCGCCACCGTGGCGGCAAACGCATCCGGTTCTTCCAAATGCGGCGAATGTCCGGAATTCGCAAACCTGTGTTTTTGGGCGATCGGTGCGATCTGCGCCAGCCAGTCGGCGCAGCTGGCAGGATAGACCCGACTTTTTGCGCCATAGCTCACCAGATAGGGGATATCGACAAGCGGGATTGTGGCCCGCTCGTCCATACCAACCAAAGAGTCCCACATCGAGTTCATTGCGTACGGGTCATTGTCGCGGATTTTCGCCTCGGCCTTATGCGCGTCAAAAGCTGCGGGGCCTTCGCGCGTGGCGAACATGCCTGCGACAATGGCCGGCGCACTGCCGGTCCAATCGGCGCGGAAACGGGCCGTACCGGCGGCGATCGAGTCCGCATCCTGTCCGATCAGGCCCAAATCCCAGCCCGGCCCATTCACGATCTTGGGGCTCATATCGACGGTCATCAGCCGCGAAAGCCGCCCGGTCCCGAAAAGAGAGATATAGCGCCAGGCGGTGGCCGCGCCCATCGACCACCCGATCAGGGTGACATCACGCAGATCGCGCACCGTGATAATTTCATCGACCAGCGCAGCCGCGGCATCGAGGTTTGCGGCACGGTTCCGGGCCTGCCCATGCCCCGGCAAATCGGGGGCAAGACAGTGAAACCGGTCCGACAGCCTTTGCAACTGACCGGCGAACAGGCCGCCATCCATCGTCCAGCCATGCAGAAAGATCAGGGTGGGCCCCTCGCCCGCCTCGTTGACAATCATGGGTGAAGTCATCCGCGCCGCCGCAATCGCCCGACAATCCCGGTCGGAAAGAAGTAAACACTGAGCACGAACAGCACGCCAAGCCATAAAAGCCAGCGGTCGGGGTTGAGCAGCAGTGGCAGCACCGGCAGGTCCACAAGCGCTTCTTCCGCCGCGCCCAGCAGGTTTTGCAGATAGTTCTGTGCCACCACAAACAGCGTCGCACCAATCACCGCGCCGTACATCGTGCCCATGCCACCGATGACCACCATCAGCAGGATGTCAATCATGATCTCGAAACTCAGCGTCGTATCCGGCCCGACATAGCGCAGCCAGATCGCGAAAAGTGAACCGGCAAGGGCCGCGACAACGGCTGACAAACAGGTTGCAGTAACACGGTAATAGATGACGCGATACCCGATTGCCTCGGCCCGGAAGTCATTTTCGCGGATCGCCTGCAGCACCCGACCAAACGGTGAGTTGACCAGACGCAGCAATAGCAAAAACAGGATTAGTGATCCGAAGAACACCAGATAATAGTTCATGAGTTTGCCGTTGATGCGGACGCCCAGAACTTTCTCGTCAGCATATTTGGCAGCCGAAGTCAGGGCGCGCGGGATCTTATAAGACAGCCCGTCCTCACCGCCGGTAATCCCCGACAACTGGCTGACCAGAACCGCAACCGCCGAGGCCACCGCAAGAGTGATCATAGCAAAGAAGATCGCCCGCACCCGAAGTGAGAAAAGCCCGATCACCAGCGCCAATGCCGCAGCGGCCAGCGCTCCGACGACAGAGCCAACCAGAAGGGCGTCGAAACCTCGTCCCATATGGATCGAGGCGAGGGCGACGCCATATGCGCCCATGCCAAAAAACATCGTATGGGCAAAGCTGACGATGCCGCCATAGCCCAGCATCAGGTCGTAGCTGGCGACCAGCAGGATGAAAATGCAGACCCGCGCCGCAGTGTCGACTGAGCGAGTTCCGGGGAAAAGGAACGGCGCAAAGGCAAGGGCGACAAGGATTGCCAGCAACACCAGCCCCAGGATCAGGCTGCGCGGGCGGTCTCCGGAGATCAGTTTGACAAGCATGTTATTTCGCCTTCACGACGGGCATCATGCCCTGGGGACGCCACATCAGTATCGCCACCATCAGGCCGATATTGGATATGAGCGCCAGTTTAGGTTCCAGAAACGCGATGTAGTTTTGCAGAAGTCCGACCAGCAGCGCGCCGATGAAACAACCCTCAACGCTGCCCAGGCCACCGATGATCACCACGATGAATACCAGCACCATCATATTGGCGCCCATATGGGCGGTGATAACCTCCTGATACAGCCCCCACATCACGCCACCCAGGCCGGCCAGTGCCGATCCGGCGACGAAAACGCCGATGAAGACAAGCCGCAGGCGATAACCGAGCGCCTCGACCATTTCGCCGTTCTGCACCCCGGCGCGCACGATAAGGCCGATTTTTGTTGACCGCAGTACCCAGCGCATGGCCAGAAACAGCACCAGTCCGACGCCAACGGCGAGCAGCCGGTATTTTTCGATCGCTGCACCGGCGAAGGTGATTGCCCCTTTCAAGGTTTCAGGGCGGGTTAAGAATATTTCATCCGGCCCCCATACGACGAGGATCAGTTGTTCGACGATGATCAACCCGCCCATGGTGACGAGGATCTGTTTCAGATGGGCGCCGTAGACGGGTTTGACGATGATGCGCTCGAACGCCCAGCCCATGACGCCTGTGGCCAGCATCGCCCCGATCACGGCCAGCAACACGGCGAGGAGGTTCAGCATCAGCGACGGTGCCCCGGTCAGCGATCCGAGCCCCAGAAGGATTGAAATGCCGACAAAGGCGCCGACCGAGACAAACGCCCCATGGCCGAAGTTGATGACATCCATCAGGCCGAAAACCAGTGTCAGGCCCGAGGCCATGATGAAAATCATCATGCCCATGGCCAGCCCCGAAACCGTCAGGGTCAACCACGAGGAAGTGGCAGGGATTGCCAGGAATCCAAACACGATCAGTGCCGGGATTAAAAGGACGGGTATCCAGGGTTCAAGCCGGCCCCAGAGGCTGGCCTGGGCCATAGTCGGTGAGTGATCAGGTGCGGTTGTCATGTGGCCTCCATGCTTAGACCCATCAGGCGTTCCTGCAGGGCGGCGTCTTCGCTCAATTCCTTCATTTCTCCGGACCAGACAACGCGCCCGTCATCCATTACGGCGCAGGTGTCGCCCAACATCTTGGCAACGGCAAAATTCTGCTCGACCAGCAGGATAGAAGCACCCTGTGCCTTTAGATCGCGCAACGCGCCAGCCATGGTTGCGATAATCGCAGGTGCGAGACCCTTGGTCGGCTCATCGATCAGGTAAAGTAGGCGGTCCTCTATCATGGCGCGGGCGATCGACAGCATCTGCTTCTGCCCGCCGCTGAGGTTTCCCGCCTCGCTGCGCCAGAATGTCTTGAGCGGGGGAAACACGGAAAACAACCAGTCGAGCCGAGCCGGGTTGATCGGCCCGCTAGCCGCGGCCAGCGCCATGTTCTCTTCTACGGTGAGGTCGGAAAAAATACCCATATCCTCGGGCACGAAACCTATCCCGCTGCGCGCTATGGCCGGGGTCGGGGTTGCGCTGATGTCCTGGCCGTCGAATGAAATCGACCCCTGATGCGCACGCCAAAGCCCCATGATCGTGCGCAATGTCGTGGTCTTGCCGACACCGTTGCGGCCCAGCAGCATAGTCACGCCGCCCTTTGGCACCTGCAGGTCGACACCCTGCAGGATGTGGTACTGCGCGATATTCGTACACACACCTTGAAGTGAAAGTATCGGATCAGACATCTTCCAGCGCCTTTCCCATGTAGGCCTCTTGCACCACGTCCGAAGCCATCACCTCGGCAGGTACGCCATCGGCGGCCAAGGCTCCGTTGTGTAAAACGATAATGCGATCCGCCAGCGTGCGGATCACGTCCATCTTGTGTTCGACCAGCAGAACCGTGCGGGTCTTATCGTCCTTCAGTTCTTCGATCAGGTCCAGCACTACGGGCGCTTCGTCCACCGACATGCCTGCAGTGGGCTCGTCGAACATATAAACCGTCGGTTCCAGTGCGATCAGCAGCGCCACTTCCAGCTTGCGCTGATTACCGTGGCTGAGTTCCGAGACCAGCTGCGCGGCGAGGTCTTGCAGGTTGACGCGCTTCAGTGCGGCCTCTGCGGCCAGAGAAATATCGGTATGGCTGTCCGCCATGGAAAAAAGGTTGAACCCTTTGTTCAGTTTCGCCTGAATGACCAGGCGGACGTTTTCCAGCACTGAGAGGTTCGGAAACAAGTTGGTCAGCTGAAATGCACGCCCAATACCAAGATGCGTGCGCACGCTGACCGCATCACGGGTGATGTCGCGCCCATTCAGATGGACAGTTCCGCCAGATGCGGGGATCTGGCCCGAGATAAGGTTGAAATAGGTTGTCTTTCCGGCTCCGTTTGGCCCGACAATTGCAGTCAGTTCGCCAGCATTGAATGAACAGGTGACATTATTCACTGCCACATGGCCGCCAAAGCGAACGGTCAGGTCGCGTGTTTCCAGAACAGTGTTGGCCATTGGAGTTCTCCGGTTGAAAGGGGCGGCACGGAATGCCGCCCCGAACTTGTCCTTAGTTCCGAATCGGAACCGGCAGGTCGTCGATGCCAAGCTCGCGCACCAGAACCGGCACACCATAGTCCTTGCCGTCCTGAACCTCGGTGCGGAAGTGGTACATGGTTTGCATGGCCTGATGGTCCTCAGCCCGGAACGTCATGGTACCCTTGGGCGTATCCCACGACATGCCTTCCATCGCCGCAATCAGCTCGTCGGTATCGGTCGACCCCGCTTTGCGCAGTGCCTCGACAACGGCGATACCTGCCGCCATGCCACCTGCGGTGAAGAAATCCGGCGGGGTATCGAAGCGCTTGAAGTGCTCTTCAACCAGCCAGTCGTTCACAGGGTTCTTCGGCAGCTCGTAATAGTAGTAGGTCGCGCCTTCCATGCCTGGCAGTTCTTTATAGGCTTTCAGCGCCGCCAGGATGTTTCCGCCAGTGGCAATCTCGATACCATACCGGCTGGGGTCCATTGCGTTGATCTTGGTCATCGGATTTCCGCCGCCGGCCCAGATGATGAACAGTTTCTTTTCTCCATCGAGGTCCTTCATCGCAGTGAAAATGCGCTCTGCAGCGGCTGTGAAGTCGGTGGTGTCGGTGGGAACGTATTCCTCATGCGCAATATTGGCACCGGAACTGGCAAGGGCTTCGCGAAAAGCCGACACGCCGTCGCGCCCGAATGCGTAGTCCTGCGCAAGCGTGGCGATCTGTACGTTTGCTCCACCAAGCGCGATGGCATTGGCGACCGCGTCCTGGCTGGAATTTCGCGAGGTACGGAAAATATAGCGGTTCCAGTTCGCACCGGTGATCGAGTCCGCCACAGCGGGTTCGACGATAAGGATCTTCTCGTATTCTTCCGCCACCGGCAGCATTGCCAGCGCCACACCGGAACTGACCGGTCCGACGGCAAGGTCAACCTCGTCGTCACCATAGGCCTCTTCCAGCATCGCCTTGCCGATATCGGGCTTCAGCTGAGTGTCCTTCTCGATGATGACGATTTTTTCGCCATTCACTTCCATGGTTCCCTGCGTGGCGTATTCGATGCCCATTTCCAAACCGACATGGGATTGCTTCGCATACGCCTCGTACGGCCCGGTCTTGCCGTAGATGTGCGCGACGGTGATATCGGCGCTCGCCGCGCCGGCCATTGCGGCGACTGCGACGACACCGGCGATCAAACTGTTTTTCATAGTGGTCCTCCTTCCATGAGTCTATTATGAAATATGAATCATAATTCATGTTATAGAGAAAAATCCACATGAGTCAAGCCGTTCATGTTGCCCGCGTGGGTCTTGCCAGGGTGGGTCAGGTCTGGCCTCCGCGACACCCGCAATGTCTTTCAATGCTATCCGCATGAAACGGGTCGCCTCGCTGAGTCCGGTTTGGATATCGTAACAAACAATATACTTGGGACAGTTCGACATGGCCAAAACCTCCACGCCTGCCTTGGATTTGAACGCTACCATCATGCTGTTACTGCTGGCAGCGGTCTGGGGTGGATCGTTCTTCTTCGGTGAAATAGCTCTGCGTGAAGTTCCGCCTCTCACCATCACCCTGCACAGGGTAATTTGGGCCGTGCCAGTTTTGGCGTTGATTGTGCTCTTCAAGGGAGTTGCCGTTCCTCGATCCCTGCGGGTCTGGGGTGCCTATCTGGTGATGGGTGCGCTCAATAATGCTATTCCCTTTTCGTTGATCTTCTGGGGGCAGACGCAGATTGAAAGCGGGTTGGCTTCTATTCTGAACGGGACTACCGCCATGTTCGCCGCAGTTGTTGCAGGTCTGCTGCTTCCTGATGAGCCTTTGACGGCAAAGAAAATTATTGGTGCAGCTTTGGGTATTGCGGGGGTGACTTTCATCATGGGGCCGAGCGCGCTGACCGAATTCAATCCCGGCAATTTGGCTCAGCTCGCCATCCTCGGCGCAACACTGTCCTACGCATTTGCCGGTGTTTGGGGCAAGACCGCGCTTGCCGGTCAGCCGCCACTCATGAACGCTCTTGGCATGCTGATCGGCAGCACTTTGTTGATGATCCCGATTGTGCTTGTCTTCGACGGACCACCCAATCTTGCGCTCTCCGCAGGTGTTTGGGGCGCTCTGTTGGGCATGGCTGCGTTGTCCACTGCACTGGCATATGTTCTCTATTTCGCCGTTCTGGTTCGGGCCGGGGCGGCTAACCTGCTGCTGGTCACCCTGCTCATCCCTCCCTTCGCAATTGGGCTTGGTGTTATGTTCCTTGGCGAGCAAATGGGGTTCGATGCATGGGTTGGTTTTGCCATTATCGCATTGGGTTTCGCGGTGACGGACGGACGCTTGTTTTCATTCTTATCTCGAAAACCTCCGACCAATGCGAAGGTTGGTCAATCGTAAGCACTCGATGGTAATGAGCTCCAAGGTGGCCCTCCCGCAACCGCCTGTGTCAGCAAAACCGAGGTCTGTCAGCCGGGCAACCGACACGTTCGCCAAAAAGAAGGGCGGGTTTGACCACCGCGGCGTCCGCACTTTTGGCGGCGGGCTACATTGCGGTACGGCAGGTGGGTGTCGCGAGGGGGTTGTGAGGGTTTTTTCATTAGATGACGCTCATTTCAACATGAGGGAATTTCGGATGGTGATTAAGTGCAGCAGCCGGAAAACTCAAAAGTTCTATTTCTTGGATGATGGTGAAGAAAGTAGTTACGTTCTCATTTACGTTCTACAAATGGACCCTGGCCGCGGCTGCACTGGGTGCCAGCCACCATCCCCTACAGCAGGGTATGGACACAGTTGGTGTGGGCGATCCGGACCTGATGTATTCATCGAGCCTGCCGAATTCCGAGGCGCGCACCCGATTCAAAAAGAAACTTTCGGGATCATCAACCTGCGGTCCAACGGAACAGAACTCTATGCCTCGCGCCGGGTAACGGCTGGCTATCAGTGGGAAAGCTACGAACCAATTGATGTGACGGAAACCGGATAAAGCGAACTACGCACTGGAACCTCCGCACCGCAACGTTATTGTAAGGTAACCGCGATCTGCAAGGAGGTGCCCATGTCACGTATTACCAAAACCAAAGTTGGCGATATCGAGGTCATTTCCCTCACGGACGGCGCTTTTGAATTCGGCAGCGAGATGTTCCCAGGAACCGAAGATGCCGAAATTGATGCGCTGCTGAAGCAGGACAACAAATCCGCCATCGAAACCAACTTCAACGCCTTCCTGGTGAAATCCGGCGACCGCACCTTGCTGGTGGACGCCGGTCCCCGTGACCTTTTCGGCGAGACCTGCGGCTTTCTGCCCGACGCTCTGGCCGAGGCCGAAACCGCCCCCGAAGATATCACCGATCTGTTCATCACCCACCTTCACCCCGACCATATCGCCGGCACGATCACCCCCGAGGGACAGGCGGTTTTCCCTAACGCGCAGGTCACTCTGGCCGAGGCTGATCACGCCTTCTGGTCCGACGCTTCCCAGTTCACCGATGAAACCCTGTCGCAATGGCAACAACTGGCAACAGCGGTTCTTGGCGCCTACGGAGACCGGGTCGAACTGGTGAACGGCGAGGCCGGGATCTTCCCGGGCGTCACCGTACTGCCGATGCCGGGCCACACCCCGGGCCACTGCGGATTCCGCGTCGATGACGGCGCAGCCAGCTTTGCCCATGTCGGCGATATCGTCCACGCCCAGAGCCTACAACTGGCCAATCCCGAAATCGCCATCGTCTTTGACATCGACGCCGACGCCGCCCGCGCCACACGCAAACGCGCGCTCGACATGGTCGCCAGTGATGGTCTGAAATTCTCTGGCGGTCATATCCTGCGCCCATCCATGGGGGTGCTGGAACGCGATGGCAGCGGCTATCGCATTGTAACGGAGTAAGAAATCACGATGACTGACCTGACCGGGAAATCCGTTCTCATAACCGGGGCAAGCCGCGGAATTGGCGCTGCCACCGCCCGCAAATTCGCAGCAAGAGGGGCCAGGGTGATGCTGTGCGCAAGAAGCGAGGCCGCGATATCCCAGGTGGCCAAGTCGATTTGGGCGTCAGGGGGAACCGCGCTGCACCAGGTCGCTGATGTTACCGACTTCCGGCAGGTACAAGCCGCCGTTCACCAAACGGTACAGGAGTTCGGCGGGCTGGATATTCTGATCAACAATGCTGGCGTCATCGACCCGGTAGAACGCCTGGAAGAGGCTCACGTCAGCGCCTGGAACACCGTCATCGACATCAACGTCAAAGGCGTGTTTCACGGTATCCGTGCCGCGCTACCGGTCATGAAGGCCGCCGGCGGCGGCACGATCCTGACCATCGGATCCGGGGCGGCGACATCTGCATTGGAAGGCTGGAGCCACTATTGCACGTCCAAGGCTGCCGTCCATCACCTCAACCGTGTCTTGCATCTGGAGGAATCCAAAAACAACATTCGCGCCCTTGTCCTGTCGCCCGGCACCGTCGCAACCGACATGCAGCATGTGATCCGCGACAGCGGCGTCAACCCGGTCAGCCAGATCAACTGGCAGGACCATGTTCCACCGGAATGGGTGGCAAAAACACTGGTCTGGATGTCAACCCATGACGCAGACGACTGGTGCGGCGGTGTTGTCTCGCTTCGTGAACCGGATATTCGCCAAAAGGTTGGATTGATTTGATCGACACAGAAAGCAATGACGGCCTGTGGCAGGTCACACTGAACCGCCCGGACAAGGCCAATGCGCTCAGTCTGCAAATGCTCCACGATCTGCGTGACGCAGCACTTCAGGCCCATGCTGATCCAGAACTCCGGGCCTTTGTCCTGACCGGCGCTGGGGGCCGTGTCTTTTGCTCCGGCGCTGATATGAGTGATGCGGACGACATGTTCGCCTTCACCCGCGATCCTGCCTGGTGGCAGTTGTCAGACGCCATTGCAAACCTGCCGTGCCTGACCATCGCGGCTTTGAACGGCACCGTCGCGGGGGGTGGTTTCGCGCCGGTTCTGGCCTGTGACATCCGCATCTGCACGCCGCAGGCGAAATTCTTCTACCCGGTCCTGAAACGCGGCTTTCTGCCCCAACCCGCCGACGTACGGCGCATGTCCGCCCTCATTGGCACTGCCCGGACAAAGCTGATCCTGATGGCTGGGCAGAAACTGACCGCAGATCAGGCGCTGGATTTTGGGCTTGTTGACCAGATTGTAGAACTGGAGAACTTCCCCGATCATATTTCCGCCATGACAACCGACGCGCTGAACGCCAAGCCGCAACAGGTCACTGCGATCAAGCGGTTGTTTGACCCGAATCTCAGCAGCGACGACCTCGAAGATTGCTATCAGGCGGCCTATTTCAACGACGCTACCGCGATCAGCCGCATCACAAACCGATAGCCGCCAACCCATCAACCCTTTCTTCCCAAACTCAGCCACTTGCTCTAAACCGGGCAAGGCCGGGTAGGGCGGCATAAAATGACAGGTGATGGGATGAAGTTCGACAATCCGATGCTGAGTAATCTGGTCGGCTATGCCGAACAAGGCAAGGAGCTGGCTCTGTCCTGGCTGACCAGCCCGGCCGCCTGGTCACAGTTCGGCCTGCTGATCGCCGCCTTTCTGGCCGCCTATTATCTGACCCGCGCTGTTACCCCCTCAATAACCAAGGTTCTGACACCGCCTGAGGATCAGAAAAACATCGTCGCCACAGCACGCCGCTTCGTCCTGATGTTCCTGCCACTACTGCTGCCCCTGCTGGCCTATGCCTTCACCGGTGCAGGCGAACAGGTCACCCGCGCGATATTCGATTCCGGTGCGGTCATCGCCTTTGGCAAGCGTGTGTTCGTTTTTCTGGCGGCTCGAATTCTGGTCAATAAAATCATCTATGACCCGTTCCTGAAGCTGGTCGGAAAGTACCTCTTGATCCCGGTTGCCGTCCTTTACACAGTTGGGCTGCTCGATCCAATCGTGGCGTGGCTCGGCGGCATAGTGATTGCCATCGGCAACATCAAATTCTCGGTCCTCGCCATCCTGCGGGGTATCGCCTTTGGCTCGGTTCTGTTCTGGCTTGGTCGCTGGTCCAACGATCAAGGCACCGCCTTCCTCAAGAAGCAGAAGGAAATGCGCCCCGCCACCCGGGAACTGGCGACCAAGGCTGTCGAGATTTTCATCTTCGGCGCCGTCTTCCTGCTGTTGATGAATATCATGGGCATCAACCTGACATCACTTGCCGTTCTTGGTGGTGCCATCGGTGTCGGCCTCGGGTTTGGTCTGCAAAAAATTGCCTCGAACTTCATCTCCGGCGTGATCCTGTTGCTCGAGGGTCAGGCAACCGTTGGCGATTATGTCGAGCTCGACGGCGGCGAGGCCGGAACCATTATCAAAATGACAGCCCGCGCTACCATTCTGGAATCCTACGACGGTCGCTGGATCGTGGTGCCAAACGAAGATTTCATCACCACCCGCGTGGTGAATTATTCTGACAGCGGTTCTGCCAACCGCTACGAAGCCCCGTTTTCCGTATCCTATGACACCGACATCAACCTTGTTCCGGATATCGTTGAAAAAGCCGTCACCACGCACAAGGATGTGCTCGATAAACCCTTTCCGCCGGATTGCGAGTTGCGCGGCTTTGGCGACAGCGGTATCGATTTCGCTGTAGAGTTCTGGGTCGAGGGCATCGATGACGGTAAAAACAAATACTCCTCCGACGTGCTGTTCCTGATCTGGAATGCGCTGAAGGAACACGACATCGAGATCCCCTTCCCGCAGCGTGTACTGCACATCAAACCCGGTGAAAGCCTGCCGGAGGCGTAAGCGATGCCCTGATTGTCAGGACCACCGCCGAATTCAGGAGAACCGCGTTAACTTTTACCGGCGCACCCGACAGGTGCCATACGCTTTCCATATCGCGGTTTTTGGCGTTAACTTTCACGTATCACAGGCAAATACGGGGCAGGCCCATTTAGCCAGGTTATTACGCATAGGATTCCCTTGGGCAAATCAACACCTTACAGCTTGGTTACGGTTAACTTATTGTTAATAAATAACAAATGTTCCGCATGCGGAACATTTTCAACCCGCTTTCAGTTCCGCAGCCTTCTTGTAGGCCGGTCGGGCAATAACCCGCCGCAGGTACTCTCGAAGCGGCCCGTCGCCCAATTCGAACCCCGCAGCCCGCGCCCAGCCGCCGCATTGCGTCAGAATGATATCGGGGACTGTAAGGGTATCGCCGGTCAGATACTTAGCATCGCCCATCCGTTGCTCCAGAACCTTTACCGAGCGGGCAAACTCCCACATCAGTGTGTCCTTGATGGCAGGAACGCGTTTTTCTTCAGGTAAAATGAAACTGTTGCGTGCAGCACACCACAAGGCCGCGTCAATTTCATCGACTACAAACTGGGTCAGACTATCCTGTTGCGCCCGCTCGATGGTTCCGGCTGGGTATGTCAGCTGGTGATGCTTGTCCGCCAGATACTGGATGATCGCAACGCTATCGAAAATCGGTATGTCACCATCCAGCAGAACCGGCACTTTTCCCGATGGGTTCAGCCGGGCGGCCTCTCCGCTGTGGGGATAATCAGGCCGGTGCTGGTACTCCAGCCCCATCTCCTCCAGTGCCCAAAGCACCCTGAACGCACGGGTTCCTAGGCTGCCAATAAGTGTGTACATGTCAGTCTTTCCCTTTATTTCGGTCGCATCATCGAGATGCGAATAAATGCCCGCTCAACCATCGCCATATCCGGCACCGGTCTGGGAGAACGTAGCGCCAGATCGGTATCCATCAACACCTCCAGCGCCCTTTCCAGCCGCGGTGCACCCCAGTTCCTGGCCTGCCGCACCATGCGCTCCTTGCGTGGCCCAAACACAGGCGGTCGCGCCCGCGACAACGCGCTATCTGGCCCCTGGGGATGGCTTCCGGCCCCATGAAGCGTTTTGAAATGGCGCGTCGCCAAAATGCACAGATTGGTTGGATTTATCCCCTGCCCGGCCAAACGCTTCAAAGTGGGGACCACCTCGGCTGTCCGCCCTTCGGCAATGATATTCACCGCATCGTCAACCTGAGCATCCGTCGTGGCGGGCATGCAGGCCTGAACATCCTCAACCGTCACCGGGCTGGTGTCTTCCCATTTATACAGCGCAAGCTTTTCCAAGGTCTGCTGAAATTCACCCGGATCCAAATCACGCGCCATAAGGGTCAGTGCCTCCATCCCTGCTTGCCCAATATTCTTCAGCCCGGCGGTTTTCAGGTTTCGTTCAATCTCGTCCCGCCCCGGCGGGTCGTTGTATACCCCGATCGAAACTGCAGAAGACCCGCCTTCAAAAAGCTTGCGCAGCTTTGAGCGTGCAGGAAGCGAGCCTGCAGTCACTACAAGTGTCGCGTCCCCGTCTTCCCAGTCGCTCAGCGCCGCTTCAAAAACCGACGCCAGCCCGTCTCCGGCGTCCTCCACAAAAACCACCCGTGGCCCCGGGAAAAACCCTTGCGCCTTTACCTCGTCTAACACCAATGCAGGTTCTTTTCGCAGGTCGGCTGCTGAGATGCGGGTCAACCGCATTTCTTCTTCGGCATCCTGGCCAACAAGAACGCGGATAACCTGCTGGCGTTTCAGGGAGACCCGCATCGCATCAGCACCGTACAGCAGCAGCCCGGCCTTTGATGGGTCGGGTTTGGCAAAAAACGCCGCCGCCTGACCACCGCCGAGCTTCACTTGTGCCAGCCCTTTGCCGTCACAGCTATACGCGCTGCAATCTGTTCAGCCAGTGCCTGTGCCAGACGCACGTTGGCGTCAAGTTCAGCCACCCGCGTTGGATAGGTCTCAGTGGTCGAACTGAAGGCGGTGAAATTCTTGGCCTGATCCTCAAACACGATGATCCCTGTCGCGCTGTTGCGGATGGTGTATTTCACAACACCCGTCAGGTTGTACCGCGTCGTCCCTTCATCGGCAGTCACCGCGAGTCCTGTCTGTGTAACATCCAACTTAAATGTCAGAACATAAGGTGCTGCTTCTCCGGCGCGTCCCAGTCTCTCCTCCAGCCGCTCGCGCAGCTCAAACCCATTGCGGCCGCGCACGACGTCAATGGCGATCTTACCGCGTAGTTCGCTTGCCGCAGAACCTTTCTTATAAACCGGTTCAAAACCGCATCCCCACAGCAGCAATGCTGCTGAACCTGCCAGAAGGCCTCTTCGGTTATACAACGACATTAACGATCCGCCCGGGAACAACGATCAGTTTCTTTGGTGTGGCTCCGGCCAGCACCTTCTGTACAGTTTCGTTTTCCAGAACAAGTTTTTCAACCTCTTCTTTGGGCAGGGTCTTGGCCACGACAATCTCATCGCGGCGCTTGCCGTTGATCTGAATCGGCAGGGTAACGGTGTTATCGATCAGCATGGCTGGGTCGGCCTTGGGCCAGGGTGCTTGCGCCACCAGACCCTGACTACCCTGATGCGCCCAGATATCTTCGGCCAGATGTGGCGTCATTGGTGCCATCAACTGTGCCATCGTTACAATTGCCTGTTTTTGCGCCGCTGCACTGGCCTTGGATTTTGTAAGCGTGTTGGTGAAGCCGTAAAGTTTGGCAATCGCTGCGTTAAACCCAAAGCTTTCAATGTTCACGGTGACATCGTGGATTGTCTTGTGCATCGCCTGCAGCAATTCGTCATCCCCGGTACCGGTAGTGGCAAGATCCATTTCCGCAATTTTGTCACAAAGCATCCAGACGCGGTTAATGTGCTTCCACGCTGCATTTGCCCCTGCTGCGGTCCACTCAATATCACGTTCCGGGGGGCTGTCAGACAGAACAAACCAGCGGGCCGTATCAGCACCGTATTGGTCGATGATGTCCTCCGGGTCGACGACATTTTTCTTGGACTTTGACATTTTGATGGACGGGCCGACCGTCACCGACTGGCCCTCCAGCGTCTCATAGCCGCCATCAACCGGCCTGATCTCTTCCGGTGTCAGCCATTTGCCTTCCGGGTTCTGATAAGTCTCGTGACAAACCATGCCTTGGGTGAACAGCGCGTTGAATGGCTCGATGGCCTTTTTAGGAAGGTTGCCTGTCAGGTTCATCGCGCGGGCAAAGAACCGGGAGTAGAGCAAATGCAGAATCGCGTGTTCGACGCCGCCAATGTACTGATCCACATTCATCCAGTAATCGACATCCGCAGCCACCGTCGGAGTTTCTGCCCGCGGCGCCGTAAAACGCGCAAAATACCAGCTGCTGTCAACAAATGTATCCATCGTATCGGTTTCGCGCTGCGCGGCACCGCCACATCTCGGGCAAGGAACATTGCGCCAGGTCTCGTGCCGGTCCAGCGGATTGCCCGGGCGATCAAACGCAACATCCTTTGGCAACTCTACAGGCAGGTTTTCCTTTTTCTCGGCCACGACGCCGCATTCGGCACAATGCACAACCGGGATCGGACACCCCCAGTAGCGTTGGCGTGACACACCCCAATCCCGCAAGCGGTAGTTTGTTTTGGCAACGCCGATTCCCCTGGATTCGATCCGGTCGTTAACCTCGGCAATTGCATCACCAACCGTCATGTTATCAAGAAACCGCGAATTGATGATCCGGCCCGGGCCGATATAGGCCTCGTGGCCAATGCTGAATTGATCCGGATCCTGATCCTCGGGGCAAACCACAGGCGTAACGCCCAGACCGTATTTACGCGCAAAATCAAGGTCACGCTGATCGTGGGCCGGACACCCAAAAATCGCGCCGGTACCATAGCCCATCAAAATAAAGTTGGCGATGTAGACCGGGATTTCCCATCCTTTGTCAAACGGGTGGACAACCCGGATGCCGGTGTCAAAACCCTTCTTCTCTGCCTTTTCAAGCGCTTCCTCGGTTGTGCCCATCTGACGGCACTCTGTGTTGAAAGCCGCCACATCCGGGTTTGTTTCCAGCGCTTTAGCCAGTGGGTGATCGCAGGAAATCGCCGCAAAACTGGCACCAAACAGCGTGTCCGGGCGGGTTGTGTAGACTTCCAGCTGGTCATGCCCGTCCGGCGCGCCGATGGTCTCGAAGTTGAACTGCAGTCCCCGGCTCTTGCCGATCCAGTTTTTCTGCATCAGCCGGACTTTCTCGGGCCAGTCAGTCAGGCCGTCGATCGCCGTCAGCAATTCCTCGGAATAATCCGATATCTTGAAAAACCACTGGGTCAGCTCCTTGCGCTCAACCAACGCACCGGATCGCCAGCCACGGCCGTTTTCGACCTGCTCGTTGGCTAAAACGGTCATGTCCACCGGATCCCAGTTCACCACAGCCTCTTTGCGGTAAACCAGCCCCTTGTCCATCATGTCGATGAACATCGCCTGCTGCTGACCGTAATACTCAGGATCACAGGTGGCCAATTCCCGAGACCAGTCTATCGACAGACCCATTGGCTTCATCTGGGCCCGCATGTCGGCGATATTCTGATAAGTCCAGTCGCCGGGATGCACGCCTTTGTCCATCGCCGCGTTTTCGGCAGGCATGCCAAAAGCGTCCCAGCCCATCGGGTGCAGAACATTGAAACCCTTGGCAGATTTATAGCGCGCGACAACGTCACCCATGGTGTAGTTGCGCACATGGCCCATATGGATACGGCCCGACGGATAAGGAAACATCTCCAGCACGTAGTATTTTTCACGGGCTTCATCACGCTCCGCTTTGAACGCTTCAGCCTGTTCCCACGCCGCCTGCCATTTCGGCTCCACCACACGCGCATTGTACCGGGACATATCTTCTTCCTTAAACATAGAAACGCCGGACGTTCTGCCCGGCGTTCAAGTCATTTCTGCGGGCCCTATCAGGGGCGTTATAGTTTGTTATCCCTGATCCGCAACTGCCGTGCGCGGGTCATGATGGCATCTTCTATGCGGCGAACAGTTTCCGCGCTGGCCGGGCCAGAGCGGGTCTGCACAGACAGTTTGAGAGAACGAGCATCCAAGGCAGGATCCTGAACCAGAACGATTGCTTTATACTGACGGCTGGAGCCAGGCGCGCGTCCCCAGCCCATGACAAGCACCCCGGTAAACGGGTCTGCTGATTCCACAGGCAGGAAGTTCAGTGTTTCAAGCGAGGCGTTCCAGAGGTATTTGTTAACCCGGACATTGGTGTTTTGGTCAGGCGAAATGAACAGATCCCAAATAGTGGTTCTAGTCCTCGGCGTCCCTTCACCCAATGCGATTTCCCTCTCGTAATCGAGGGGGTTTTTTTCATCGTAATCCGTGGGCTTTCGGTTTTCAGCGTTGCCGGCTCCAAAAATGCCGGAACTGCTGCGGCCGGAACCACCACCGAATCCACCACAGGCAGCTAAACTACCGCTCAGCACCATTAAAATTAGCCCCCTAACCAGCGATCTGAACATGGCGCTCCGCCCCAATACTTACTATGCTCTTGCTCTCGTGTACCTTTTGCCGGGTTGATGGACAAGGCAATATTGTGGCAGCTTCGGTTTTGCACTGTGACATCAATACATCATTCAAAAGCTTATCATTCCCATCCCGGCACATCAGCTTGATTATCACCGCCAGTAATAAGAATGTGCCTTCACTCTTTCCGGATACCTCGGAGAGAGGTGCACCTTTCAATCTAACGAGGGAAAACTATGAAAAAAGTTCTCTTTGCAACATCCGCACTGGTTGCTGCTGGCGGTATGGCCGCTGCAGACATCAACCTTAGCGGTGGAGGCCGTATTGGCCTCGTATATAACAGCGGCGCGGCTCAATCGGTCAAAGTTGAGCGTCGTACAACCATCAACATCGACGGTTCCGGCGAAACAGAAGGCGGCCTGCAGTTCGGCGCTCGTATTCGTCTGCGTTCTGACGAAAACGATGGTGGCGGCGGTGTTTCCAGCTCCAACGTTTACATCGGTAACGACACATGGCGTTTGACCGTAGGTAACACCTCCGGCGCTCTGGTAACCCGTCTGGGTTACTTCCAAGGCTCAGTAGGCCTGACCGGTCTGCATTGGGCAAACGTATCCTTCAACATGGGTACAAACCGCTGGGGCCCGAACACCTACTCGTCACGCGGCAACGCAGGTGACGTTGTGCGTCTTGATTTCAACGTTGGCGGCCTGGGCATCTCCCTGTCAACCGACTCCACAGGCGATCACCTGAACAACGGTACTGAAGATGCAATCGCTGTTTCCTACGACTTCGGCGACTGGAACGTTGCTGCAGGTTATGGCGCAGACGTAGCCGGCGCTGGTGTTGACATCTGGTCGCTCTCTGCTGCTGGTACCATCGGCGAATTCGGCATTGGCCTCCAGTACTCCGACCTGAGCGGCATTGCACGCAAAGTTGTTCTGAACGGTTCGTATGACTTCGGTGACACTTCGGTAACTGCGTTCGTCGCAAACACCGACGAAGATTTTGCAGGCTCGGCCGGTATCGGCGCAGCTGGCAGCGAAACCGAATACGGCATCGGCTTCACTCACTCTCTGGGTGGCGCAACACTGGCTGGCGGTATCTCGCGTAACTACGCAGACACCACCATGGCTGACCTGGGTATCCGTTTCTCCTTCTAATTCAGAAGAAACGAACCACAGTTTTGGAAGAGCAGGCTTCGGCCTGCTCTTTTTTTTGGGGTTTACGAATTTCAATCAAAGCGGCAAACAAGCTGCATGTCTTTGCTGGAAATCATCACCCGTATTCACAAAGCCGAGGAACTGGCCAGCAGGCCCCTTGGCGAGACTCAGCTGATTGCTGTCTCCAAAGTTCAGCCAAACCACCGTGTACTGAGTGTGCTGGAACAAGGCCACCGTCTGTTCGGAGAGAACAAAGTGCAGGAGGCCCAGGGAAAATGGCCGGGCTTTCTCGAAGAATATCCCGATTCAAAAATCCATCTAATCGGACCCTTGCAAACAAACAAGGTGAAGGCAGCGGTAGAGTTATTTGATGCAATCCACTCGGTTGACCGCCCCAAGCTCGCACGGAAACTGGCAGACCAAATTCAGGCACAGGGCAAATCACCCGACCTGTTCGTACAAATCAACACCGGCGAAGAAGACCAAAAGGCCGGTGTCATTCCGTCCGGCGCCGATGAATTCATCGCCGAATGCCGCACACTGGATTTACCCATCGTCGGGCTGATGGTTATTCCACCGGCTGATGAAGAACCCAGCCTGCATTTTGCTTTGTTGCGCAAAATTGCGGAGCGCAATGGGCTGACCGGATTGTCCATGGGCATGAGCAGCGATTTTGAGCGGGCAGTTGCGCTAGGGGCAACCCATATAAGAGTCGGATCCGCGATCTTCGGCGCCCGAGCCTACAGTTAGGGTTACTCTGGCGTAAACACACATCTGCGCCTATGCTTTCCTTATGCACAGATTGAAAATCTTACTGCTTTACTTTCTGGTGGTAACGCCCGCAGTTGCAGAGCAAGCCAACTACGGTAACGTCACGCTGACGGGATTGGCCCGCGACATTGACTGGCCTTACAACCAATCGGGTGCCAGTTACGCGATGGTTTGCAATGTAAACGGACCCGAAGGATTTCTGACGATTAGGGCGGGACCAGGATCACATTCTGCGTCAGTGAGAAAACTAAATAGGCTGGCCATCGTCGAGGTGGATACCCGGTATCGCCAGGGATCCTGGGTGCAGGTGATCGATGCCTATCGGACCCATACAAAAAGCGGAACACCGCAGAATTACAAGAGCTTGCGGGTTCACGGCTGGGCGCACGATGGCTACCTTTGTGCATTTCTGGATTAGATCACAGATCAAAATACGCCAGCCTCTTGCCGAAGGCACTAAGTTACAGACTCATACAGGCCACCGCCTCAGTGCCCGGACAAGGCTGGAAAACCGGCTGAGACCGTGGATTTTGGGTCTGTGACTTAAAGCTCGATTTTCAGACCACGTCTTTCAAGCTCTTTCAAACTTGTTACGTCCAACACACCGGTTCCCTGCAACCGCACTTCTCGCAGTTTTATCAGACTGCGTAGCGGGCTTACGTCGTGAACATTTGTCACGCTGAGGTCTAGAAACCGCAGGTTTTCCAAACTTGATAGCGGGTTAACATCATCTACCGCCGTCAGCCCCAGGTTCAACTCCACAAGATTGTCGAGTTTCGCCAGCGGCGTCAGGTCGGTGACGAAAGTTCCATCCAGGTGCAGAATTTTTATCACTGACAAAGACGACAGAGCCGAAATGTCCTCCACTATTGTACCTGCCAGAGACAGTTCATGGATCATCTCAAATTTGGAAACCACCGAAACATCCGACACAAGACTGTCGGACGCATTTAGCCAGTTCATCCCGACCGACTTTCGCAGTGGCGTGAGATCGCTCACAGATGTCCCCTGCAAGCTCAATCGACGTAGATTCTTGAGTTTTGCCAGTGGTGACAGATCGTTAACATGGGTATCGTCGATACTGATGTCCTCGATCCATGGCATTTTGGCCAGCGGGGACAAGTCGCTAACAAGCGTCCCGTTGATGTAAAGATGGCGCAAGGACTTGACCCGAACCAAGGGTGAAAGATCGCGCACGCTAGTGTCGGACAAACTCAGCATCTCAAGGCCGCGCATTTCGGCGATCGGCGCGAGGTCAATGATCCCAGAGTCATCAAGTATCAGATCGCGAACATCTGTCAGACCAGACAGGGCCGAAAAATCGTCGGATTGCACGCCCGTCAACGACAGCAAACCACGTTCGGTCACAAAAACTCCAAGCACCTTGGTTCGGTTGGAACTGTCTTCCACCTCCTCTAACGGCAGTTGCAGGTTTTCATTTTCGTCAGCCTGTTTTGTTTGAGCGTGACCAACCCCGGATGTCAAACAAGACAATAGAACCACCCCGGCAATGGCCCTCAAACTGTTGGTTTCAATTAATTTCCTAAACTCGGAAACTTGCATAATAGAGACCCCTACTTCTCTGATTCACAAATTCTGTGTCAGTATAAGCAGGTATAGGGTCAATTTGAGGATTCAAGTGACTAGTGGCACACAAATTGAACAAACATTGAAACAGTGGAGATTTTTCCCATAGCACCGGTCCGAATTTCAGAACCACCAAAGAAGCAAACAGCGCGGCAACATCAAAGAGCTGGGATGGTGCTATGCACCAAACTTGGTTCAGATAAAACGCTTAGCGTCCTAGTGCCTGACGATCCAGTTCTGCAAATCGGAAACTTCGGCAGGAGTCATCTGCAACCCCAAATGAGTGCGTCGCCAAACGATATCTTCTGCGGTTCTGGCCCATTCATTATCCAGCAACCAGCGTACTTCTGCCTCAAACAAACCCGCGCCAAAATCCCGACCCAGATCATCACAGTTCACTGCCCCATTTAGAATGGTGGCCGCCTCAGTTCCGTAGTTTTCAAATAGGCGTTTGCTGTGGGCAGCGTCTAGGAAAGGGTATTGTGATTGGAGTTGCTCAACCAGTGCTTCACGCAAATCTATTTGAAAATCCCCCCCCGGCAGAGGTGCGGTTCGGGTCCATTTTTTTCCTATCATATTGGTATAGGGCGCCATTTCTCCGACAACGTCTTCAGCGAGTTTTCGGGCAACAGAAACAGAGCCGCCCTTAACCCTCAGGACTGGAAAAGCGCCAGTGTTGGTCTTAACCTCAATGGTATAGTCACCAAATCCTGGCACCTGTTTCAGAGCTTCATCACACGGCGCAGTAAAACCGGTCTGTCGAAACCAAATAATGTCAGGCACCTGAAGGTCCTGCTCGATCGAATCCGATGCCCATGTCAACAATTCCTCCCGAAGGTCTATTGGGTGGTTTTTGCTCAACGTTACGCAACCAATCAGTCGGTGATCGTCATCATGATCAATCGAAAAGTAGTTATTTCCTGTCGTCCCGGTATCAAAAGTGTTTTTGCGGATAGCGGAATCACGCACAATCGCCACCGCTGCAAACATTGCTTTTCTAGGAATTCCAGGGTCGGATATCATTTGCTGGGACTCTGAAAAAACATCAAAAGTTCCGGCGGTATCAACTATGATCTTTGCGGTTACGCTCGCAACCTCCTTCCCGTCAACCGGTTGAAAATTTACTGACCAGCCGTGTTGGGATCGAACAGCATTCAGTATACGCGTACGCGGGAGAATATATGCGCCGCGGTCCGCAGCGTCGCGCGCGCACAACATGACATAGCGATGGTCATTAAAGGCAGACTGGAGGGGAGCATTCGTCAGGTGGCTCGTCGGTTTTTGGCGGGTAATTCGCTCAAACAGGCCGAGCGCCCTTGAGCTGTCAATACGGGCTTTTTCCTGGGCGGGTCGCCATAAATGTGGTGTAACCCTGCGAAGGATTTCCAGCTCTCTGCTGGCTTTTCGCGCCTCAACTCTTCCTATTGGTTGTGGTGCGTATCGCTCTGCCAGCCCGCGTTTTGCGAAACTCTTAACGCAACTGCTGCCAAGGTCATCTTGCTCGCACAGCAAAACCCGCAAGCCCCTGCCGACCGCATCTCTGGCAATCGCTGTACCCTTCACGCCGCCACCAATCACGATGACGTCAAATGGCCGTTTCATTCTGCTCAATCTCTTGCCTGCTCTTACCCGTTTTACGCGAACCTAGTTCACTTTGTGCGTGTGGTCACGCTTTTTTGTCGCCGACTCTTCATTTTGCTACCACATGTTGTGTTTGCTTTTCTGCACTCTCCATTCAGAAGTGTTTATACCAAGAAACATACCCAATGGCTCCAGACTGGGTTTCGCCGGTGCCAAAACGATATTGTTGCAGTGTTTTAGCGCCCATAACCAACTCACCGCGCTCTCCGATTGGAATTTTCAAATCCAAACCCAGAGCGGGTTCAACGTAGTTATTCCATGCGCGCCCTTTGCCGTCCTTCTTGAAACTTGCGGAAAGAAACGGTGCCAACTTAAGTTTTGTTCCTGTCATGGGAAACACAATCGCCGCCTTGAAAGCCCCCTGTAACAACACATTGTCATGTTCCGCCGGTTCCAGTGCTGCTGGATATCGGATGTTTGACCAGCCACTTAGCACCAACCTTGCTTTGCCTTCAGAAAGATGACTCAGCCAGGCGGGTTTCCAGGATTTGTAGACGGACAAGTCAGCAGTTGCCACCGGCGCCGAATAGGTCGTTGAGGAATAGATCCGATGCTCGTTATCAAGCTTTGCACCAAAGGAAAGGCGCACCGCCTTGGACAATTGATGCCGCAACTCCAGCCCGATCGCCGCCTTTATCTTGCTGTTGAAATCAAGCTTCTGGCTATCCCTGACAAGGGCGAAAAGGGAATAGGCCTGCACTGAAGTTTTTTCATTTATGGTCAACAACGGGAAGGAGGTTTTGGCATAAACCTCAAACTTGGCATTTTGGCTGTCGCCACTGCGAACCGAATTTGGCGCAAGAAAGCTGCCCCAGACAAGCGTCGATTTTTCGACCCCGGAAAACGGCCCCGCGTCGGGAGCAGAAGCGCAAAAGATAGTGACCAGCGCAACAACCGCACTGCAGTAAATAATCGGGCCTGGTTGCCTGGTCTTCATTACCGGACAGCATTTGGCAGAATGGTTAACATCCTAATACCGGCGCTCACCCAACCTGGATTATTTCCCCTTCGACAAATTTCTCATTTGTAAAACTGCCGTCAATTTTGCAATGTCCTCCAAAAGAATTTAACCAAGAGGGAGACTCTTAATGAAAACCCGCGCAGCCGTTGCACTTGAAGCCGGCAAACCGCTTGAAATTATGGAAGTGAACCTTGAAGGCCCCCGCAAGGGTGAGGTTCTGGTTGAGATCAAAGCGACCGGTTTGTGCCACACCGATGAGTTTACCCGGTCCGGAGCAGACCCTGAGGGGATGTTCCCAGCCATTCTTGGACACGAAGGCGCAGGTGTGGTTATTGAATGTGGCCCGGGCGTAACAAGTTTGAAACCGGGCGATCACGTGATCCCGCTTTACACTCCGGAATGCCGCGAGTGTGAATACTGCCTGAACCCCAAAACTAACCTGTGTCAGTCTATCCGGGCAACCCAGGGTCAGGGTCTGATGCCGGACGGGACATCGCGGTTTTCCATGCTCGATGGCACGCCGATCCTGCATTACATGGGCTGTTCCACATTTGCGAACCACACAGTACTGCCGGAAATCGCAGTCGCAAAGGTCCGCAAAGACGCCCCGTTTGACAAGATTTGCTATATCGGCTGCGGCGTGACCACCGGCCTCGGAGCGGTGATGAACACCGCCAAGGTCGAGATCGGTTCGCGCGGCATTGTGTTTGGCCTCGGGGGTATTGGCCTGAACGTTATTCAGGGCCTGCGACTGGCTGGAGCGGATCAGATTGTCGGTGTTGATCTGAACCCGGGCAAGATCGAGATGGCCACGAGGTTTGGCATGACCGATTTTGTGAACCCAGCGGATGTGGACGGCGATCTTGTGGAGCATCTGGTTGATCTGACGGGCGGCGGCGCGGATTACACGTTTGATGCGACCGGCAATGTTGGCGTAATGCGCACTGCGCTGGAAGCGGCCCACAAGGGTTGGGGCGAAAGCGTCATTATTGGTGTGGCTCCCGCAGGTGCGGAGATTGCCACGCGTCCGTTCCAGCTGGTTACCGGCCGGGTCTGGCGCGGAACCGCCTTTGGTGGCGCCCGAGGCCGGACTGATGTGCCTAAGATCGTTGACTGGTATATGGACGGGAAGATCGAAATTGACCCGATGATCACCCACAAGCTGTCGCTTGATGAGATAAACCACGGGTTCGACCTGATGCACGAAGGCAAGAGTATTCGGGCGGTTGTGGAGTTTTGATCACAGGTAACAACGAGCCTAAACTCGCCGTCTTAATAGACGGCGACAATATTCCGGCGAAGTATGCTGAGGCTGTTTTTGAAGAAGCCGCTACATTTGGTGAGATCAGTATGCGTCGCGTCTACGGTGATTTTTCCGATAACCGTCTGGGCAAATGGAATGAAAAACAAGTGTCGTTGGGCATAGTCGCCCAACATGTTCCTTCTAATTCAACCGGCAAAAATGCGACCGACATTGCATTAGTTATTGATGCCATCGATTTTCTCCATTCTGGGCGATATGAAGGGTTTTTCATCGTTTCTTCAGACGGCGATTTCACCCGTCTGGCCCATCGCATCCGGGAAGAAGGTAAAGACGTTTACGGGATTGGAGAGGAAAAAGCACCGGCTGCATTTCGAAATGCCTGCAAACGGTTTATTTTTGTGGAAAACCTGATCTCGGCGGCTGATAGTGGAAACAATGTCTCAAACTTGACCGGTGCGGATCTCAAGAAAACTAAAAAGCCGATAAACCACGCCAATCAACTCATTCAAAACACCCTAAGTGACACGGATGCTGATGGCGAAGGTGTTAATCTGGGCTACCTCGGGCAGGCCTTGGTGAAGCGCTACCCGGACTTCGATTTTCGGAGCTACGGTGAAAAGAACCTGAAGGGTCTGATTTTGGCGACCGGAAAATTCGACGTTACCGGTGAGGGCGGAAACCTGATGGTCAAAAGAAAGGCACAAAGTTAACCCCAGCCACTTCTTCTCATTGGCGTCGACCCCTGGGCGGCGAATCCAATCCGTGTTGTTTGTATTCCTCTCTTTTGAGAGGTTTCAAACACCTGCAACTTGCTCTAGGAAATTCAAAACACTCGCATCAGGGAGTCTGCCTAAATGAAAATCGTTTCGGAAAACGCATGTTTCGATGGTCTGCAGGGAGTTTACTCCCATGCATCGAATTCCTGTGCTTGCGACATGACTTTCGGCATGTACCTGCCACCGGAAGCAAAGACTCAGAAGGTTCCGGTGCTTTGGTATCTTTCAGGCCTGACCTGCACGCATGAAAACGCAATGACCAAAGCCGGGGCACAGGGGTGGGCTGCGGAGCACGGCATCGCTTTGGTGTTCCCGGATACTTCGCCGCGTGGCCAGGGCGTCGCTGACGATGATGAGTATGACCTTGGGCAAGGTGCCGGGTTCTATGTGAATGCCACCCAGCAGCCCTGGGCCCCGCATTTTCAGATGTGGGATTACCTAACCAGCGAACTGCCGGCGCTGTTGATGAAAGAATTTCCGCTGATCGAGGAAGCACAGGGCATCACCGGGCACTCCATGGGCGGTCATGGAGCGCTCACCATGGCGATGAACCTGCCGGAGCAGTACAAGTCCGTTTCCGCCTTTGCACCGATTGCAAACCCCAGTGGCTCTGATTGGGGCCGCAAACAACTGGCGGCCTACCTGGGTGACAATGAAGGCGATTGGCAGGCACACGACAGCTCGCTCTTGATGCGGGAAAAAGGTTATCGCGGCCATGTACTGGTGGATCAGGGGGCATCCGATCAGTTTCTGAAGTTGTTGAAACCCGAAGTTCTGAGCCACGCAATCGCTGAAAGGCGGCAGCCCGCAACCTTCCGAATGCAGGCAGGCTACGATCACAGTTACTTTTTTGTTGCCAGCTTCATGGAAGACCACATCGGTTTCCATGCCGAAACTTTGTACGGGATATAATCAATGGCGCAGTATGACCTTGTCGTAATTGGGAGCGGACCAGCAGGAAAATCAGCAGCGATTCAAGCCGCCAAACTCGGGAGGCGGGTTCTGGTTGTTGAACGCAATCAGCGGGTCGGGGGCGTGTCGGTTCACACCGGGACTATCCCGTCAAAAACGCTGCGGGAAACCGCCCTGAACCTGTCAGGTTGGCGGGAGCGCAGCTTTTATGGCCGCTCCTACCGGGTAAAAGACCAGATCGACGCGGACGACCTCAAGGAACGGCTGCATATGACGCTGAACCACGAGGTGGACGTTCTGGAGCACCAATTTGCCCGCAACCGCGTCGAGACCCGTTTTGGCGAGGCGCATTTTGTATCCAGCCACGAGATTGAAATTGTAGGGGCAAAAGGAAAAGCCACATCGGTCACGTCAGATGCATTCCTGATCGCTACGGGTACGACCCCCTTCCGGCCTGAATATATCCCTTTCAACGGGACATCCATTTTTGATACTGACGACGTTTTAGAACTGCCTTCAGTACCCCGCAGCATGATCGTGGTTGGAGCAGGCGTGATTGGTGTCGAATACGCGACCATTCTGGCGACGCTGGATGTTCGCGTGACGCTGGTTGAACCGCGAGACAGCTTTCTTGATTTTATCGACCAGACACTTATTGCGGAATTCACCCAGCAGATTCGCGAGAATGGGGTGGACCTGCGACTGGGGTCCAAAATTACACAAGTCGAGGAAAAATCTGACTTCGTGGAAATTTCCATGGACAACGGGCGGCATGTCCGGGCCGAGATGCTGTTGTTCGCTGCAGGCAGAATGGGCGCTACTGATGCCTTGGGGCTTGATAAGGTTGGCCTGGAAACTGACCATCGGGGCAGGCTGGCGGTAGACACTTCAACTTATCAGACTTCTGTGCCCCATATTTATGCCGCAGGTGATGTGATTGGCTTTCCCTCTCTTGCGTCCACATCTTTGCAGCAGGGACGGGTTGCCGCCTGTCATGCACTTGAAGTCCCCACTCTGCCGCAATCTCCGTGGTTTCCCTATGGCATCTATTCAGTGCCCGAAATGTCGACCTGTGGGATGTCCGAGGAAGAAATCAAGGAACGGGGCATTCCCTATGAGGTTGGCATCTCCCGGTTCAGTGAAACCTCTCGCGGCCAAATCATGGGTATCAAAAACGGAATGCTGAAAATGCTGGTGTCACTTAAAACGCGGCGACTGCTCGGCGTCCAGATTGTCGGCGAGGGCGCAACAGAACTGATCCACATCGCGCAGGCGGTTTTAAACCTTAAGGGAACCGTGGATTACTTCGTCGAGAACACATTCAACTACCCGACACTGGCAGAGGCCTACAAGATTGCCGGGCTAGATGCGTTCAACCGGATGCCCATCCCCGAGGAATTCAGAGTCGAAAGAAAGAAGGCGAAGAAAAAACCGTGACGCGGATATTTGTTGACGCCGACGCTTGTCCGGTTCGTACCGAAACCGTGCGGGTGGCTGATCGGCACAAGGTTTCGGTGTTCGTTGTTTCCAACGGCGGCATCCGTCCGGACCCCAATCCCCTTGTTGAAACCGTGATTGTTGACGACGGGCCGGATATTGCTGACATGTGGATCGCAGATCGCGCTCAAACCGGGGACGTGGTGATAACGGGTGACATTCCCCTGGCTGCAAAATGCGTCGGGTCCGGCTCGCGTGTTTTACGGCACAACGGCGAGGCGTTGACCACCGCAAACATTGGAAACCAACTGGCCACCCGCGACCTCATGGCGGATTTGCGCGCCTCCGATCCGTTCCGGCAAGGCGGCGGGCGCCCCTTCACCAAAGCGGACCGGTCGCGGTTTCTCGACGCGCTGGAACGCGAAATTCGGTTTGCAAAGCGGGATTTGGGAAAATGACCGGAATCAACGCTGTAATCTTCGACATTGGCAACGTGTTGATCACCTGGAACCCGGAAAAATTCTACGACACTGTAATGCCGAGCTCAGATGACCGCAAAAAAATGTTCGAAACCGTCGACCTGCACGGGATGAACGACCGGGTTGATCGCGGTGGTCCCTGGCGCGATACGGTATACGAAACTGCAGCGCAGTATCCTGAATTCGAAACATACATCCGCTTGTGGTTTGACCGATGGATTGAGCTGGCGACACCCTCAATTGATAACTCTGTTACCCTGCTCCGCGCACTCCGGATCAAAGGCATTCCGGTATTTGCACTGTCGAATTTTGGCATTGAAAGTTTTGCCTATGCGCAGGGCCAGTATCCTTTTCTGAAGGAGTTTGATCAACTGTATGTCACAGGTCATATGGGTGTGATTAAACCAGAGGCACGCGCCTATGAAATGGTGGAAGAGTCTTGCGGACTTGCGCCGTCGTCGCTGTTGTTCACAGATGACCGTCAGGTCAATATCGAGGCGGCCCGGTTGAGGGGATGGCGTACGCATCTGTTTGATGGCCCAGCAGGATGGGCAGCCAGGCTGGTTAGCGAAGGGCTGTTAACGCCGAGGGAAGCGGACTTGGAGCCTTGAATGTCACTAGCATTCACAGGATTTGAACAAATGAGCCCGGTTCTGACATGGCAGGGACTAACCAACAATATCGCTAAGCTTCGCAGGCTGAGTCAGTCTGGTATTTCTGGCGCTATGAGGTTTGCCGGTACTACCATTGCGTTGTTCTGGTTCAGTGCAGGGTTTTGTTATCGGGAACCCCAGGATGTATAGCCCCCTAATTCTGCTCGGACTTGTTATCGGTCTATGTATGGTTGCCTGGTTTTCGAGAAGTCCTTTCACATCGCGAACCCGCCGATCGGCACCCGGGGAATTCACTCAACTGTCTGGTGGAACTATTCATTACCAATGGCACGGCGACCCTTCGAACCCGATTATCGTGATGGTCCACGGGCTGACGACACCCAGCTTCGTCTGGCGTGACATGGTGCCACTTCTGGTAAAGGCAGGATACAGAGTTCTAACCTTTGATCACTTTGGTCGGGGTTTTTCAGACAGGCCCCGTGAGGCTTACACAACAGAGTTCTATGTTCGCGAACTAGACGAATTACTGGTTTCCTTACAGATAAACGGCCCATTTCACCTGCTCGGTTACTCGATGGGAGGAGGCCTGGTCAGCAGCTATGCTGCACAACGACGCGACAAAATCCGAAAATTGGTTTTACTGGCGCCCACCGGTTTTCAAACCGAACTCGGAGGTTTCATCCACTGGGCGGCCAAATGGCCGGTAATCGGAGATCTGGCGGTAAATTTGGTTGGTGGATTTCTGATCCGGCGTGCAGCCAAGGCTACTGCAAAATCCGAAGGTGTTGATCAGGAAATGATTCAACTCCAGTGTCGTGAAACTCGATTCAGCGGGTACCTTTCTGCTGTTTTGAGCAGTGTTCGCAACGTGACACAGCTTGATCACTCACAAACGCACCGGGTGATCGCAGATCGCGAAGTACCGGTTCTCGCCGTGTTTGGTGAGACAGACGAGATAATCCCTATTTCCAGCTCAATGGCGCTCAGAACAATCAACCGGAACGCTGAAATTGCTGAATTGTCAGACGTCGGGCATGCCATGGCGTACACCCACGCGCAGCTGGTTGCCGACATTATCGTCGGCTTTCTGGATCGGCAGAACTAAAGCGGTTTTCGTTAAACCTGGATCAGGTTTGGCGAAAAACGTCCCGACAGGACATTGATGTTGCTGCGTTTCCCGAAAACTTGATGTCGCAGGTTTTCGCAAAACGCTTTAGGTCACAGAACTTGCCTCAAGAGGTTCAG
>JAAEUI010000354.1 GCA_024227475.1 Paracoccaceae bacterium
GAGGATGTTCGTGATTTGTTCCAATTTCGGATGCAGGCGGCCCGGAGTCGAGTCTCCTTTCTCAAGAAGACCCTACCGCGGTTTTCGTTGCGGCTGAATCAGGTTTGGCGAAAAACGTCCCGACAAGACATTGATGTTGCTGCGTTTCCCGAAAACCTGATGTTGCAGGTTTTTCGCGAAACGCTTTAAAACGTAACCTCGACGCCGGGCAGTTGAAGTTCTGCCACCAGATCGCGCACTTCTTGGCGCGCGGCCACGTTAGAAATGTTCAGCGACCCACCGCCAACGTCCTTGATATCCAGCAACGTCAGCCCGTGGGGAAATAACTCGCGGAACACCACCCGGTCGCTGAGTCCGGGTGCAATGCGGAACCCGATGCGGCGCGACAGGTCTTTGAGCGCGGCACCAACCTTGCGCTTGTTGTGCATGTTCTGGGCACCGACCCGGTTGCGGGTTACCACCCATTCAATCGGACGGGCCCCGGTTTCGGCGCGGGCCTTGCGCGCATCCCAGACCATTTCCGAATAGACCGAGGGCCCGGTGACAAGGTTGGATTCCGGGTCGATATGAGCCAGCAGATCAAAATCAACAAAACTGTCATTCATTGGCGTGACCAGCGTATCTGCCATCGCGTGGGCAAGCTCGGCCAACTGGCTGTGGGAGCCAGCGCAATCGACAATGATGAAATCGCAGGATTCATCCAGGCCAAGGATCGCCTTCTGAAACGCCTGCAGCTTGGCATCGTCGCCTTCAGGCAAGCTCAATTCAGCGGCGGATTTCATCACTCCGCGCTGGGGCATCGGCAGGGGGGTGCCGTTTTTGCTAATATATTCAGCCCGGTTTTCGATATAGCGGTTGAGGGTTTGTTGCCGCAAATCCAGGTCCAGTGCCCCGACCTTGAAACCGCACCGCAGCAGCGCTGTCAGGACATGCATCGCAGTGGTGGATTTGCCCGATCCGCCTTTTTCGTTTCCGAAAACGATAATATACGCCATTCCTGTCCCCGGCCTATTGTCATTATCTAGGCATAACTCACTATGGGCTATGCAGAATCTGATTACAATATTGTTTCCGAAATGGAAACGGTTTGCAGGCGCATGGTGTCATAAGTGGTCACAACTTATTGTAATCGCAAAGGGAGGTAAGTGGAGTAGTATCAGGCCAATCATTCAGATCCGGTTTTGCGACAGATGTCAAACACACTCCCAAAATCTGGCCTTACGGGCTCTGTTGTCGCCTTGGCTTCCTCTTTTTGCTGCGTCATGCCGATGGTGCTGATGCTGGCTGGTCTCGGTGGCAGCTGGATGGCCGTTTTTGGCAAGATCGCGATGATCAGCCCTTGGCTGACTGGTCTGGCGGCTGTTTTGCTGTCTTTGAGCTGGGTCATGATCCTGCGCAACGGCGCACCAGCCCGAATCCGCTGGATGGTTGCTACCGGGTCTTTGCTTACGTTGATTGCGATCGTCATCATTCTGAGAGAAGCCGCGTTAAATGATTATCTGATAACGCTGATGTAGGAGCCAATTATGGCCATGACTGTTGAACTGCAAAGCACACTGACCTGCCCGCAGTGCAGTCACGTCAGCACGGAAACCATGCCAACCGATGCCTGCCAGTGGTATTATGAATGCAAAGGTTGTGGCCAGGTGCTGCGCCCGCTGAAGGGGGATTGCTGCGTGTTCTGTTCTTACGGAACGGTACCATGCCCGCCTGTACAGGCGGGGGATGGGTGCTGTGGGTAGGTTGAATACACAGCGGGAATGGCTGGTTTGAGCCCGGACCGGACCCGTCAAAAAACCGCTGCGTGCGCTCGCGGCATTTCTTTCGCTACGCCACCGCGAATATCTGCGCTACCTTGAAGCGAGGAAAGCTGTCGTTGATCCAAGCCGCAGCGAGACCATAACAGGCAACGACCGGGTCGCGGGTGTGAGTTCAACGGGTGGCCGCAACACTTTAATCTTTTGAGAAAGATGGAGTGTTCAGCATGAAGTATCGTCAGCGTATGTTTTACACCGACAAACAGAAGTCAGAAATGTGGGACCGGTGGCAGCGCGGAGAGTCTCTGAGCTCAATTGGGCGTAGGTTTGATCACGCGTCGTCGTCGATTTTCCCGCATCTGGCCCGAACTGGTGGCATTCGGCCACCCGGTCGCACCAGATGACGGCTTGCACTGACTCGGTTTGAACGCGAGGAGATTTCCCTCGGGCTCGTGGCCAGGCGCTCGCTTCGCTCAATCGCTGGCAGCTTGAGGCGGTCGCCTTCAACAATCAGCAGAGAGGTTCGCAGGAATGGTGGACGGCAGGCGTACCCAGTGTCACCAACGAGCTTGTCAGGCTTAATGCCAAACCGGTCGTGCACGCGGTCAATTATCCGGCGTGCTGCAAATGTCTCTGCGGGTCGGATCGGGGAGGACGGTTCAACATCGACGATTACTGCATTATCCAAATTAACCAGATAGTTGGTGCAATATGCAAAATTGGCGGCACCGCCATCAGCACCTGTCCAACGGATAGCAGGATCGGCCGGCGAGATATATTTGGGCACAACCTTGGTAGACACGCCAAAAGCAGCGTCATTCAACGTCTCAAGATATTCGTCGACAGCGCGGGACGTCAGTTCCGGTGGCAAGCCTTGCTTGCTCTCAATCCCACGCGTCTGATTGGCATTTGCGGGGATCAAGCTTGCATCAACGCCAAAGCTGCCGCCCGCGACCAGCCCCTCATCAATGCAGCGCTGCAAGACCGTCTCAAACAGATGCCGGAACAGGCCGCTCTCATGGAAACGACCATGCCCCCTCTCGCGCATGTAAACATGCACTGCCGGGCAGAGGGTTCTTTGAGAATGTCGAGTGATCTGGCACAGCGTCAGCTAGGTCGAGCCTGCAAAACCATCGGTAGGCCAGGTTGACATGAACCTCTTCGCAAAGTCGCCGTTCTGATCGGATGCCTTGTCAATAGCCCAACAGCAGCATTCTGATCATCAGCTCGGGATCAACTGAAGGGCGGCTTTTCGAACTGTAGGTAGGTGCCAGAAGCGATCGCACATCTGACAGGTCGAGGAACCGATCAATCCCCCGCATCGGATGATCCTGCGGCACAAACTCTTCGATTGAAAACTCATAAAACAGCGCGCCTTGAGCTACCTGTCTTGGTCCCATCATCACGACACCCTCCACTCTCAAAACAAGTGAATCAGGCCTTGGCCAACAGATCAACGGGCTTTTTCAACCGTATCTCCGCAATGCAGACATCTGTGGTTCCATCTATCAAGTAAACCCACCGGAAAAATTCATTGACTGGCTCAATTTGTGCCGGTTGAGTTGAATCTCCTTATTAGAAAGCTACCTTCGATTGCGCACCGAACACTGATCAAGCCTTGGATGATAGGTTTTTCGCAGCAGCTGTTTTTCGCAACGCGAGCAGCGTACCGGAGGGGCCGAGTAACTCAAAAACCACGGTGGTACCTATGGTGACGGTTAGGATGGTTTCGGCGTAGGCTGGAAATTCCTCAGCAGCGATCAGGGCGATGCCAACCGCAACACCGGCCTGCGGCAACAAAGCGATACCGAACCACGGGCGCTGCTCCCTTGGCGCATCGCCTATGACCGCCCCGATCCAACCGCCGATGA
>JAAEUI010000355.1 GCA_024227475.1 Paracoccaceae bacterium
AGCCCGGTCGCCGAACTTCATCGCACCCGTCGGACACACTTTTACACAGGCCGGTAACAGTCCGTTTTCCACCCGGTCACTGCACATATCACACTTGGCCAGGGTGCCGTCCTCAGCCTTACGCGGAATGTCATAGGGGCAGGATTCGCGGATTTCGGCGGCGTCCAGCGCGCGCGTGTTGGCCGTGTAAATCACGGCACCGCTTGCCGCTTCAGTGAAGATAGCGGTCGGCTCGCCGGCGGTTGCCTCACAGGGAGGCTCAATGCAATGCCGGCACTGATCCGGAAAGAACAGCCATCTCAGTTTACTGTCGATAACCTCTTCGCTCATGCGCACCAATTTATAGGTGTCGAAGGAGAGATCGGCGGGGTTTTGGTATGATCCTCGATTGACGGTTTCTTCGGCCGGCAGATCATGCCATTGCTTGCAGGCAACCTGGCATCCCCGGCAGGCCGTGCACAGGGTTGTATCTATTAAAAAGGATTTACTCATCGCGATCACCTCCTTCTATGCTTTAGCAACATTAACCATAAAGGCCTTGGTTTCCGGAATTCGGGTGTTGGGGTCACCGGTTGCCGGTGTGAGCAGATTGGCGCTCTCCTCTAAGCCGTTGGTCGGCATGCGCCAGCCGTAATGCCATGGTAACCCGACCTGATGAACCACGGCTCCGCTGATTTTAAACGGCTGCAGCCGCTTGGTTACGATGGCCGTGGCCTCGAGCGCACCTCGCGGTGAAGACACCTTGACGCGCTCACCGTTTTTGATGCCCTTTAATTTGCCCAGTTCTTCGCTCATTTCCACGAAAACCTGGGGCTGCATCTCCAGCAACCACGGCTGCCAGCGGGTCATTACACCGGTCTGCCAGTGTTCAACCACCCGATAAGTTGTGGCCACATAGGGATATCTGGGATCACAGGATGCCCACTTGTCGGCTTTGGTTTTGTAAATCGGGGCTACCGGGTTGATGCGCTGCGCGTTC
>JAAEUI010000356.1 GCA_024227475.1 Paracoccaceae bacterium
GTCTGGGCCATGGATAATTTTCGTTCGGTGTCGCGATGATCGGGTACCAATACAAGTGCTTCGCGATAGGCTAAGATGGCCTGGCCTATACGGTTCAGATCCATCAGGACATCGCCTTTACCACGGTGTAGTTCCGCAAGGCCGGGGAATAAGGCCAGGCCTTCGTTGCAGGCCGCCAGAGCAGTGTTGCCCTTGAGTTTGGTACAACGGAGAATAAAGCGGCTGACTGCAACGCTTTTCTTACCATTTTGACCGCTGGCCGTTTTTAGGGCTCTCTGCTTTTGCTGTTTTTCGATCCAGGCTTGCTCTTTCAGCAAACTTTCGGCCAAAGCCAACTGCTCCTTATAAGCCCTGTTGCCCGGTTCCATCTCCAGGCCGGCTTTAAAAACATCCACGGCCGGCCGGTAATGGCGCAACTTCAGCAGCGCCTCGCCCAGGGCCATTCGGATATCCATGTTGGATGGATCCTTGCGCAATGCTTTTTGGCAGGCAGAGACTGCGGTCTGCCCGCTTGCTGAGAGACAGGTTGCCTCTTCGTCTGCCGCAGCCAGGTCCGTCATCAATCCAATGCCTAACAATATGGCAACTACAACGCCCAGCGCAATTGCCCTCGCGTGCATTGGGCTGTCCCACTCTTTGCATTGCTTCCGGATTGTCA
>JAAEUI010000357.1 GCA_024227475.1 Paracoccaceae bacterium
GGAAAAATCATTTCACAGCAATGTGGATGTAGAAGCCATAGCGGCGGACGCGGGAATGAGTGTGCGTCAATTCAATCGGCGCTTTAAATCCGCAACCGGGGAAACCTTTAACGGCTATCTGCAACTGGTGAGGATCGAAGCAGCCAAAGCCGATCTGGTCAACACCGGCGTTCCTTTTGAGGAAATCTCACTCAAGGCCGGTTACGAGAACGTGAGCTTTTTCCGAAGAATCTTCAAAAAGAGCACAAGCATTACACCGGCTGAATATCGACGGAGATTTGGGAACCTTTAAAGACTCATGGGTAACCAGGCGTTTGGACCGGGACCGGTCAATCGCCACTTGATAAGCGACGAGCCGGTTCGGGCTGTTCGCCACAGTTTGCAAAGACCGTCTCCTGCGCATTGTCGACGTTGGCACAGATCGCGGCGAAGGTCGCACTTCCGCCCTTCTTGCAAGGTGCCCCGCATGCAAAGAATAATGCTATGCAATCGCAGCAAATGGCCGGAAGGTCCGCTCAGCAGCCATTGGCAACAATCCAGCTTACGTTCCTTCCAATCACACGCCACCTCCTGCATCTCAAGATGCAAGCCGCTGCCTGCACACGGATTGGCGAGCCCTTTGAGGCCATTCAGAGCCAGTTGTGGATACCGGCCCAAACCGACCTTTGGAAAACCGCCCGGGTCACCGCACTGACCAGTTTTCTGGTCCGTAGATTGCGACGTTACAAGACGGTGTTCGAAGGCACCGGCTCTACCGATTGAACCGCGGTTTTGCGTCAGGAGCGGGTCTCGCGGTTTATTCCGGCCCGGGATGGCGCCAGACTTGCATCCCTCCCAGTGCCGGGTGTTGAAACGGGGCTTCGAATTCGGCACCCAGACGGCGAGCCAGCGCGAAAGAGCGTGGGTTGTCTTCCAGGATCAGGCTGATTGCCGTGCTCCAGCCGAGAGCGGAATAGGCAAACTCGCGGGCCGCCAGTGAAGCTTCAAAAGCAATGCCCTTGCCCTCGCCCTCTGCAAAGACCGACCAGGCGACCTCAGGCTCCGGCCAGCCCTCGGGATACCACAACCCGACCACTCCAAAGGGTTCATCCGTGGTGCGATCAGCGACGATCCAGCGCCCGAAACCGCGCAGAACCCAATGGCCAAACAATTCCCCGAACTGCGAATAAGCCTCCACCCGCGTGTACGGCCCCCCAACACCCGCCGCCCGCTCCGACATCCGGAACCCGGCGAACGGCTCAAAATCAGACGCAACCGGCGCGCGAAGGCGCAGGCGCTCCGTTTCAAGCGTCGGGATATCTGTAAGGTGCGGTGTCATACGATTTCTCCTTGTCGCGGACAGAGCGGACTACCGAGGCAGGACCCGGAGCATGAAAAGCCGCAACCCACCTTGATGCGCCTCTCCTACTCCTCAACCGGCGGTGAACCCCCAGCAAAGTTATTCCCATCGACGTA
>JAAEUI010000358.1 GCA_024227475.1 Paracoccaceae bacterium
CAATGCGGTGAGTCGCGCCTTGAACAGGCCCTCCTTGACAATCTCATCCGGAAAGGGCGCATAATGGATTTTGTCGCACGCCCCGCAGTAGTAGGCATAGGCGCGGTGCTCCTGGGTGTGTGTGACCACCTCGATCAACTCGGTCTGCTGAATGATCTTCGGTGGTTTATCCAGCAAGGTGATATCGTGGCTTTCGCATTCCGGACAGGATGGACAATGATATTCCCAGTGCTCATCGATCTCATCTTCACTGAAGGGGGTGCGTTCATGTTTGGGGTGGCCGGGTTGGCCACCCTTTTTGTTTTTCTTGTCTTTGCCGGTTTTCCTCTTTACCGGTTTGGTGATATCCGACGAGGGCGGCTTGCTGGAATTTGACGAGTTTTTTTCCAGCTTGGCGATTTTCTTTGCCTGCTCGTCAACCTTGGAACTCAACTCACAAAGCTTCTCAACAACGGGTTCTTGTCCCGCCCGATAGATTGCAATGGCTTGTTCACGCTTCATGGCACAACCGGTTTCGATACTGGCGCAGCAACGGATAGACGTAGAGATCTTTGGGGCTGGTGCGGATGCGCTGGTAGCGGTCGTTGCGGGTGCGTCCGGTGGTCTGACCCACACACTGCCAGTTGGCCGCCCGATAACAGGTGCC
>JAAEUI010000359.1 GCA_024227475.1 Paracoccaceae bacterium
GCGCGGTTGGCGGGTGAAACTGAGCACTGATCCGCGCGGGGCGCGGTATACCGGCGGGTTTCCTGCTTCCGTTATAGTTGAAGTGGTAAATTCCGGAACCTTCGCCCGGGGTGGACTGTCGGCAAAAATTGGCGTGCCGTTTCGAATTTTAAGGGGAGCGCTTGCCACATGGTGGCAGATGCGCAAAGACCCTCCTGCTGTGGTCGCCGGATTTGGTGGTTACCCTGCCTTACCCGCGATGATTGCTGCCATTCTGCGTAGAACTCCACGGCTGATCCATGAACAGAACGGCGTGCTGGGGCGGGTGAACCAGTTGTTCGCCAAACGGGTGAATGCAGTGGCCTGCGGAACTTGGCCCACGGTGTTGCCGGACGGGGTCGAGGGGCGGTTCACGGGCAATCCGGTGCGGGCTTTGGTTCTGGAAAAAGCCAGGGCTCCGTATATTTCTCCCGGTGATTGGCCGATGTCGGTGCTGGTGATTGGTGGGTCCCAAGGCGCGCGGGTATTGTCGGAAACTGTGCCAGCGGCAATTGCGCTGCTGCCAGACGCAATCAAATCTGAATTGCGGGTATCACAACAGGCGCGGGATGAAGATATCGCAGCGACGGTTGCGGCCTACGAGGCTGCGGGTGTGGAGGCTGAGGTTTCCCCGTTTTTTGACGACATTCCGGTCCGCATGTCAGAATGCCAGTTGGTGATTTCCAGATCCGGCGCGTCTTCGGTGGCTGACATCTCGATTATCGGGCGGCCGAGCATCCTTGTGCCGCTGGCCGCAGCCATCCGCGACGAACAGACCGTCAATGCGCGGGGCCTGTCTGACGCCGGGGCTGCGATCCTGCTGCCGGAAAGTCAGCTCGCAGCCGAAGCCTTGGCTGCCCAGATCGAAACCGTGTTGACCGACGGTGAAGGCGCGCTGCAGATGTCCCTGGCGGCATTGACTCAGGGCAAGCCGGATGCGGCACAGGAACTGGCAGATCTTGTCGAAAGTCTGGCACCAACAGAGAAGCAAACACCGTGAACGCAGCAACAAAACTTCCCACCCAGCTTGGCGCCATCCATTTTATCGGTATCGGCGGGATTGGCATGTCGGGCATAGCCGAGGTGCTGATCAACCACGGCTATACCATTCAGGGGTCTGACCTGAAAGCCAGCAAGATCACCGAGCGGCTGGCGGAAATGGGTGCAACGGTATTTGTCGGGCAGAAGGCCGGGAATATCGAAGGGGCCGAGGTTGTGGTGATATCTTCGGCCATCAAGCCGGGCAATCTGGAGCTGGATGCGGCACGGGCGGCGGGCCTGCCAATTGTGCGGCGCGCTGAAATGCTGGCCGAGTTGATGCGGCTGCGCTCCAACGTGGCGATCGCCGGAACCCATGGCAAGACGACGACCACAACGATGGTGGCGACATTGCTGGATGCGGGCGGCATTGACCCGACGGTGGTGAACGGCGGCATCATCCACGCCTATGGTTCAAACGCCCGGATGGGTAACGGCGAGTGGATGGTTGTTGAGGCAGATGAAAGTGACGGCACTTTCAACAAGCTGCCCGCGACAATTGCCGTGGTGACCAATATCGACCCCGAGCACATGGAGCATTACGGCACCTTTGACGCGCTGCGCGAGGCGTTTCATACCTTTGTTTCCAACATTCCGTTTTATGGCGTGGCGATCTGCAACACCGATCATAACGAAGTGCAGGCGCTGGTCGGGCGGATCAACGACCGGCGCGTCATCACTTATGGATTCAACAAACAGGCGGATGTAAGGGCCGAGAATCTGCGCTGTGAAAACGGGTCTGCGTGTTTTGATGTGGTACTGCAGGCAGAGGGTGTTGATATTCCGGGCGTGGTTTTGCCGATGCCGGGGGATCACAACGTGTCTAACGCGCTGGCGGCGATCGCCGTGGCGCGGCACCTGGGGCTGAAGGGTGATGAAATCCGCACCGCGCTGGCGAATTTCGGCGGGGTTAACCGCCGGTTTACGCGGGTGGGCGAGATTGATGGCGTGACGGTTATTGACGATTATGCCCACCACCCGGTGGAGATTACGGCGGTCCTGTCGGCAGCCAAACAGGCGACAACAGGGCGGGTTGTGGCGGTGCATCAGCCGCACCGGTATACACGCCTGAACGATCTGTTTGAGGAGTTCTGCTCCTGTTTTAATGATGCCGATGTGGTCGGGATTTCCGAGGTTTATGCAGCCGGTGAGGACCCGATTGAAGGCGCGGATCGGGATGCTCTGGTGGCCGGGCTGACGGCGCATGGCCACCGGCGGGCGCTTTCGGTTGGGGATGAACAGGATTTCCGGGAATTTGTGCAGCGGGAATGTCGGCCGGGCGATCTGCTGGTTTGCCTTGGGGCGGGGACGATTTCTGCCTGGGCGAACGCACTGCCGGTTTCGGAGGGCGGATGAATACAGCGATCATCCTTGCGGCAGTCTGGATCGTAACCGGCACGATTGTAGCGTTAATGCCGCGCCGGTTTCACCCTCGCTTTGCAATTCCCTTATTAGCCGCCGCAGTGTTGCTGGTGCCGTATCTTTGGATCGCCGGGAACCCGTTTCTGGCTGTTATGTTCGGTCTGGGCGTCGGATCAATTCTCCGCTGGCCGTTTTTTTACATCACCCGGATGGTATTGCGTCAGGTTGGCGTGAACGTAGAAAAAGACAGATTTGAAGCGTCAGGCTACCGGATGATGGATCGCAAGTCTTCAAAGAACGGTGGGCGACGCTGTTAAAGCGAAATAACTACCGCAGACGCTATTGATGTAAATCAGAGTTTTTTTGAGCAATCGCGCCCATATTGGCCTGAACGCAAAAGGTGTCAGGCATGTCAGAACAAAGTCTCAAACGCAATCTCGGGCTTGGCCTGCTGGTGTTTTACGGTGTGGGCATCATGGTCGGGGCTGGAATTTATGTGCTGATCGGGGTGGCGGCCGGGGCAGCGGGGATTTATGCGCCGCTGGCCTTTGCGCTGGCAGGCCTGTTGGCGCTGCCCACTGCAATGAGTTACGCCGAACTGTCGGCCCGTATTCCCACAAGTGCAGGCGAGGCGGCCTATCTGCTGCGGGCTTTCAAATCTCCGGTGCTGTCGCAGGCTGTTGGATTGTTGACCGTTGTGACGGGGACAATCGCCGCGGCGGTGGTTTTGCAGGGTGGGGTTGGCTATTTACGGGTTCTGGTTCCGCTGGATGTGCAGGTGCTGATCATTGTGATGGGTGGCATTCTGACTGCGATCGCCATTCTCGGCGTGGTGGAGTCGCTGATTGTCGCAGCGTTGTTCACCGTGACCGAGGTGGCCGGGCTGCTGATCGTGTCCTTTGTCGGGCTGACCGGGCCGGTGGCACTGGACTGGACGGCGTTGGCGCCGATTGCCGAACATGGCGGGCTGAGCGGGCTGGCCTTTGCCGGGATACTGGGGTTCTTCGCCTTCATCGGGTTTGAGGACATCGTGAATATGGCGGAGGAAACCAAACGGCCTGAGTGGACGTTGCCACGCGCGATCTACTGGTCGCTGGGGATCACCACGGTTTTGTATATTCTGGTGACGCTGGCAGCGGTGCGAACCGTGGACAGCGGGGCTTTGGGAGAAAGTCGTCAACCACTGGCGCTGGTTTATGAAACCGCGACGCAGAACAGTGCTGCGTTTCTGGTGATCATTGCCGTGGCTGCGGCGACCAACGGGGTGCTGGCGCAAATCATTCTGGCGGCACGGGTGTTGTTTGGTTTGGGCGAGAACGCTGCGTGGCTTTCGGTTTTCACCCACGCTCATCCACGGTTCCGCACACCGATTCTGGCGACCGTGCTGGCCGGTGTTGCAGTGATCCTTTGTGCGCTTTATCTGCCGCTGGTGTCGCTGGCGGAATGGACCTCGATCCTGCTGCTGGCGATTTTTGCATCGATGAACCTTGCACTTATCGCGCTGAAAAGGCAGGAACCGGAGGCGCCCTATCGTGTGCCTGCGCTTGTGCCGTGGGTCGGGTTCCTGGCTTCGGGCGCGGCGATGATTACTTCGTTGGTTTGGATATGAGTGAGAAATTGTTGGACCGGTTGCCGCAGGTGGCTGGTCAGTACACTGAAAACCGCCCTCTGGCGGACCTGTCCTGGCTGCGCGTCGGCGGGCCGGCGGAGGTGTTGTTTCAGCCGACCGATCCGGATGACCTGCAGACCTTTCTGCGCGACCTTCGCTCCGACATCCCGATCTTCCCCATCGGCGTTTGTTCCAACCTGATCATCCGTGATGGCGGTGTTGATGGCGTTGTGATCCGGCTCGGGCGCGGGTTCAACGGGATCGAGGTTCTGGAGGGCAACCGGGTGCGGGCCGGGGCGGCGGCGCTGGATGCGCATGTGGCGAGGAAGGCTGCTGTTGCCGGGACTAATCTGGCGTTTCTGCGCACCATTCCCGGAGCCATCGGCGGGGCGGCGAAAATGAATGCCGGGTGTTACGGTATGTATACCGCGGACGTGTTTGTTGAGGCTGAGGCGATCACGCGGGAGGGGGAGCGAGTGACCCTGAGCAAGGCCGATATGGGGTTTGCCTATCGTTCGACCGAGCTTCCCGAGGGTTTGGTTATTACTTCAGTGCTGTTGCAAGGCACCGCTGGCGATCCGCAAGCGATTGAAGCCAAAATGGCCGATGCATTGGCCAAGCGCGAAGCGACACAACCCGTGAAGGAGCGGTCCTGCGGTTCGACGTTCCGCAATCCGGCTGGATTTTCCTCTACCGGGCGGGATGATGATGTGCATGATCTGAAGGCCTGGAAGGTGATTGATGACGCCGGAATGCGCGGTGCTAGGCTTGGCGGGGCCGAGATGTCTGAGATGCATTCCAACTTTCTGGTCAACAAGGGTGGCGCATCTGCCGCAGACCTTGAAAATTTGGGCGAAGAGGTCCGAAAAAAGGTTTTCAAAAACAGTGGAATAGAATTACAGTGGGAAATTATGCGCGTCGGCAAACCGGCGTCAGTATGAGAAGCGGTAAACAATAAGCCAACAGAGCCGATAAACGGCCGAACGGCACGAGTATGAGGCGGTTTATGTCGAGCAGGGCATTCCACCGCGTAGCAGTCCTGAAGGGCGGCCCATCAGCCGAGCGGGAAGTCTCGCTGGTTACGGGGCGCGAATGTGCGGCTGCATTGCGCGACGAAGGCTATGATGTGACGGAACTGGACGCAGGTCCAAATCTTGTTGCAGACCTGCGGGCGATCAATCCAGACGTTGTGTTTAATGCCCTGCATGGCCGCTGGGGCGAAGACGGCTGTGTGCAGGGTGTGCTCGAATGGATGGGTTTGCCCTACACTCATTCGGGCATTCAGGCTTCGGCCAATGCGATGGACAAGGAACGCTCCAAGGAAATCTACCGGGTTGCGGGGTTGCCGGTCGCACAAAGTATTCTGGTGCCCAAGGCAGAAGCCCTGGCAGCGCATCCGATGCAACCGCCCTATGTGGTGAAACCCTATAATGAGGGGTCTTCGGTGGGTGTCCATCTGGTGCATCAATCAGCAAATGGCCCGGCGCAGCTAAGCGACGACATGCCGGAAACGGTTATGGTCGAAAAGTTCATTCCGGGGCGGGAACTGACCACAACGGTGATCGGCGACCGCGCCCTGGCGGTGACGGATATCCTGACCGACGGGTGGTACGACTACGAGGCCAAATATGAAACCGGCGGATCGCGGCATGTGGTGCCTGCAGAATTGCCGGAGGAGATTACGCAAGCCTGTCTTGATTTTGCGCTGCGGGCGCACAACGCGCTTGGCTGTCGGGGTGTGACCCGCACGGATTACCGCTGGGATGAAAGTGCCGGGCTGGCGGGGCTGATCCTGCTGGAAACCAACACTCAGCCCGGTATGACTCCGACCTCTCTGGCGCCGGAACAGGCCGCACATTGCGGCATCGGTTTTGGCGAAATGGTGCGCTGGATGGTGGAGGATGCGTCGTGTCAGCGATAGAACGGAAAGACCCGGCACCGAGCCGCATCAAATACCGGATCGAACGGTTGTGGCTGACTCCGGTTTACCGGGCGATGATCCGTACCGGGCTGCCGATTGCGATTGGTTTGGCGGTTTTGGCGAATTACCTAAAAGAGCCGGAAACACAGGCGAAGCTCGCCGCCAGTGTCCAGAATGCCTGGGTGAGGTTTGAGGAGCGGCCTGAATTCGCCGTTAAGCTGATGCATATACAGGGGGCCACTGATGATGTGGCGCAACAGGTACGCGAAGCAGTTCCGATGGCATTCCCAGTCAGTTCAATGCGGTTGGACCTGAGTGGTCTGAAACAGCGGATCGAGGCAGTGGACGCGGTCAGGGATGCTGCCTTGTTCCTGCGCAACGGCGTGCTGGACATCGAAATCGAAGAACGCCTGCCAAAGCTGATCTGGCGCAACGGTGAACAGCTGGAACTGATTGACGGCAGCGGGGTAAAGGCCGGGCAGGTGGACAAGCGAATGACCCGGGCCGACCTGCCGCTCATTGTTGGGAAAGGCGCCCCGGACCATACCTCCGAGGCTTTGCGGATATTGGCGGTCACTGGCCAAATTGGTGAACGTGTTCGCGGCCTGCGCCGGGTGGGTGAGCGGCGGTGGGATGTTGTTCTGGACCGCGATCAGACAATCATGTTGCCGGTAGAAAACCCGGTCCAGGCGCTGGAGCGTGTTTTGGCGCTTCACCGCGCGCGGGACCTTCTGGGCCGGGATGTTCTGGTGGTGGATGTGCGCGACGGGCGACGCCCGATTTTGCGAATGACTGCTGCGGCGGTGGACGAATTACACAGATTGCGGGCGATTGCCGATGGGGAGGATACCTGATGACTTACCTCTATGAAACTCAGAAAGCCATGCGCCAGCGTCGCCGGGCTGCGTTGCAAAAAGGGCTGGTTGCCATTCTTGACGTCGGGACCTCAAAGATTGCCTGTATGATCCTGCAGTTTGATCCTTCGGTTCAGTTCAATGCTCAGGAAGGTATGACAACGGTGGCCAGCCATGGATCGTTCCGGGTGGTGGGGGTGGCAACCACGCGCTCACGCGGCGTGCAGTTTGGCGAAGTTGCAAAGATGGAAGAAACCGAACGCGCCATTCGCACCGCGGTTCAGGCGGCACAGAAGATGGCCAATGCGCGGGTGGATTATGTGATTGCCACCCTGTCCGGGGCAGAGCCGCGCTCCTATGGGGTGACCGGCTCGGTGAATTTGGAAAACGGCTCGGTGATGGATTACGACATCGGTCGGGTGTTGGCTTCCTGTGACGTGCCGGATTACGGTCAGGGGCGCGAGGCGGTTCATGCCATGCCGGTAAATTTTGCACTGGATCACCGCAGTGGACTGTCCGATCCGCGCGGACAGATTGGCAATCGCTTGGCGGTCGATATGCACCTTCTGACGATAGACACCGGCGCGATTGAGAACCTGCTGAAATGTATCAAGCGCTGTGATCTGGAACTCGCAGGGTTTGCCTCTTCGGCTTATGCCAGCGGAATTTCTGCGCTGGTTGAGGACGAACAGGAATTAGGTGGTGCCTGTATCGATTTTGGCGGCGGTGCGACCGGCGTGTCGATCTTTATGAAAAAGCATATGATATTTGCAGACAGCATCCGTATGGGTGGCAATCTGATCACTTCAGATATTTCCAAAGGCCTGCATGTGCCTGGCTCTGAGGCGGAGCGGATCAAGACATTTCATGGCGGTGTGATCGCCACGGGGATGGACGACCGCGATATCATCGAAATTGGTGGTGACACAGGCGACTTTGACCATGACCGGCGTAGCGTCAGCCGCTCTGAGCTGATTGGGGTCATGCGGCCGCGCGTTGAGGAAATCCTGGAAGAGGTGCGAGCGCGGCTTGATGGGGCAGGATTCGACCACCTGCCGGGGCAAAGGATCGTCCTGACGGGAGGAGGCAGCCAAATACCAGGTCTTGAAGGTTTGGCAAGCAGGGTTTTGGGCCAGCAGGTACGGCTTGGTAAGCCGTTGAGAATACAAGGGCTTCCACAAGCGGCAACCGGACCGGCCTTTTCAGCAGGCGTTGGTCTGGCGCTGAACGCGGCGCATCCTCAGGACGAATGCTGGGACTTCAACCTGCCGGCAAATTCTTCGGGTCGGCAGCCGCTAAAACGCGCTATGCAGTGGTTTAGGGACAATTGGTGAACGAAATGTGGCCATGTGAGCGAGATATTGCCGCGCGGAACATCGAAAACACCATATATTCCGATATTTTGACGATTTTTCGTGACCTCTGCGAATCGGTGCACTACGATATCGAATCAGAGCGAATGCGACCGCAAAAGCGGCGAATGTTTAAAAACTACAGGCGGATGGTACCATGACATTGAACTTGCGTATGCCAGAAATGGCTGACCTTAAACCACGTATTACAGTGTTTGGGATCGGCGGGGCCGGCGGCAACGCAGTTAACAACATGATCGACAAGGCTTTGGATGGTGTCGATTTTGTTGTTGCCAACACCGATGCGCAGGCTTTGCAGTCGGCTAAATCAAACAGCAAAATTCAACTTGGTGAAAAGATTACTGAAGGGTTGGGCGCTGGCGCGCGACCCTCAGTAGGGGCGGCCGCGGCTGAAGAGAGTATCGAGTCAATTGTTGATCATCTAGTAGGCAGCCACATGTGCTTTATCACCGCCGGTATGGGTGGGGGCACCGGAACCGGCGGCGCCCCGATCGTTGCACAGGCTGCCCGGGAACTGGGCATTCTTACGGTCGGTGTTGTTACCAAGCCGTTTCAGTTTGAAGGCTCGCGCCGGATGCGCCAGGCAGTTGAGGGTGTTGACGCCTTGCAGAAGGTTGTCGATACGCTGATCATCATCCCCAACCAGAATCTGTTCCGCATTGCCAACGAAAAGACCACGTTCACCGAAGCGTTTTCGCTGGCGGATGACGTTCTTTACCAGGGTGTTAAAGGTGTGACTGATTTGATGGTGCGTCCGGGCATCATCAACCTTGATTTCGCTGACATTCGCTCAGTGATGGACGAGATGGGCAAAGCCATGATGGGCACCGGCGAAGCAACCGGCGAAGATCGTGCGGTTCAGGCCGCCGAAAAAGCCATTGCCAACCCGCTCCTGGACGAGATTTCGCTGCAAGGCGCGAAGGGTGTGCTGATCAACATCACTGGTGGTCACGACCTGACGCTGTTCGAACTCGACGAAGCTGCGAACCGCATTCGCGAAGAAGTCGATCCGGAGGCAAATATCATTGTTGGCTCAACGCTTGACGGGGGCATGGAAAACGCAATGCGTGTGTCTGTTGTGGCGACTGGCATTGATGCAATTGAGGGTGCCGGTGACATCCCGGTACCGCGCCGCAGCCTGAAGGCCCCACTAGCGGCATCTGCTGAGGAATCATCAACCGAAGACACGGCCACCACGGAAGCGGCGCCGGTCGAGGAAGCCCCGGCAGCGGCGACAATTGAAGCCGAGCCGGAAGCTGCCCAAGCAGTTGAAGAAACACCTTCCTTGTTTGCCAGCCGCAGGGCTCCGGCAGAGGAAGCGGAAGCGTTTTTTGAGCAACCGACCGAAGCTGCTGATGACGGCCTGCCAGCCCCGGCGTACCAACCCCATGTTGCGCCCGCAGCATCGGTTGAGGCCGAGCCGATGGAAGATGAGCGCCAAGGTTTTGTGGCGCCGCAGGCTCCGGCTGCGGGTGGTCCGACCAACGAAACCATGGCGCGCCTGCAGGCAGCCGTTGCCAAAGCTCCAAAAACTCCGGGTACAAGGCAACCCGCATCGGGTCAGAGCGCTGACGGTGGCTCTCCGGGATTCTTTGCTGACACCCAGCCGCAGGAAAAACCTAAGGGCTTCCGGCTCAACAGCCTGATCTCGCGGATGACGGGACACAGCGAGGCGGCCGCCGAACCAGCACCAGTGCGCCGCGAGCAGCCGCCAGTCAGTTCTGCCCCCCAGGCAGGCGATCCAGAAGACGAGGAAATGGATGCGGAGCAGGAACGCATTGAAATACCAGCGTTTTTACGCCGTCAGGCGAATTAAAATCACCCGCCAATCAGGCAGGAGAAAGGACGCGGACAGCCCGCGTCCTTTTATGTTTCAGGACTGTCACAAACCGACACAAAGCGTGAATTGAGCTTGCGCGCATAATTAGGTACTCAATGCTTACCTTCCAGGCGAAGGAAAAATTGTATCAGGACCTGCATGCAACGCACGCTCAAACAACCGATTAAAATCACCGGCAAGGGCTTACACTCTGGCCGCAAGGCTGAGTTGCGGGTTCTGCCTGCGTCGGCTGAATATGGGATCTGGTTTCGCCGTGTTGATGTGACCGGTCGCGACAATCTGATTCCTGCACTCTTTGATCAGGTTAGCGATACCCGACTGTGTACCCGTCTGGCGAACGATGACGGGGTTGAGGTTTCAACCGTTGAGCATCTGATGGCGGCCCTGGCCGGTACCGGCGTTCACAACGCGCTGATTGAAATTGACGGGCCGGAAATCCCGATCATGGACGGCAGTTCTGATCCGTTTGTGTCAGCAATCGTAAACGCCGGTCTGACAGAACTGGCAGTACCGGTGAGGGCTATCCGTATTCTGAAACCGGTAACGGTTAAAGTGGACGGGTTTACAGCCTCGCTGGAACCAGCCGATGGGTTGGAAATTGATTTCTCAATTGATTTCGCGGACCAGGCAATTGGTCGCCAGTCCAAGCAACTGAAGATGTCAAACGGTGCTTTCGTGCGCGAACTCAGCAATTGCCGTACCTTCTGCCGCCGGGATGATGTTGAAACGATGCAGTCTTCTGGGCTGGCGCTTGGCGGCGGGTTGGAAAACGCAATTGTTATCGATGGCGAAGAGGTTCTGAACCCGGAAGGGTTCCGTCGGCAAGACGAATGTGTACGTCACAAAATGCTTGATGCTCTTGGTGATCTTTATCTTGCAGGTGCGCCGGTCATCGGGCGTTACCGGGGCAACCGGGCCGGTCACCGAGCAACCAACCTTTTGCTGCGTGAGTTGTTCTCACAGCCAGAAGCCTGGGAAATGATCGTTTGCACGGCCGCGCAGGGGAAAGACCTGCCGGGCGCGAATATCCGTGCTGAAGATCTTGCACGGGCCTGATCCTTCCTCACCGACTATCTTTCCTATACCACCATGGTCTGTAGCTGCGTAAGACCGGCGTAGGCGTGGAGCCCGCGCAATCCATTGACACACACTGAAAAAATTCATGTCGAATCCGTTTTTCCTTTCCTGAAAATATGCTAGATAACCGGCATAACCGGGGTTGAGTGACCCCGTGGGACCGATTGGGGTAGTAGCGATAATGGCATTACAGGGCAGAACTTTTGTGCTCTTGGCGACGACGGTGGCCATGTTGGCTACAGCAGGTTGTAGCGGTCGCGGCAAACAAGAAGCCTCGCTTGACGGGCTGCCGCCGGAAGCCATCTTCAAACGCGCAGAGGCACAGTTGACGGGCCGTCGTGGTGCTGAGCGTGCCGCGACGACTTTTACTGAAGTCGAGCGTTTGTACCCTTATTCGGAATGGGCAAAACGTTCTGTTATTATGTCGGCCTTTGCCTATCATCAGGCCAAACTCTATGAGGAAAGCCGGGCAGCGGCACAGAGATATCTGGATTTTTACCCGGCAGATGAAGATGCGGCCTACGCTCAATACCTGATTGCGCTGAGTTTCTATGATCAGATTGATCAGGTCAGCCGCGACCAGGGCGTCACTTTTCAAGCGCTGCAGGCCTTGCGCGCCACGGTTGAGCGCTATCCGGACAGCGAGTATGCAACCTCGGCCCTTCTGAAGTTTGACCTGACGCTGGACCATCTGGCGGGCAAGGAAATGGATATCGGCCGGTACTATCTGAAACTTGGCCATTTTGGTGCAGCGATCAACCGGTTCCGGGTGGTTGTTGAAGACTTCCAGACAACCACGCACACTCCCGAGGCCCTGCACCGGCTGGTAGAAAGTTATCTGTCGTTGGGGCTGAATGACGACGCGCAGACAGCCGGTGCCATTCTGGGTCACAATTTTCAGGGAACCGATTGGTATAAAGACAGTCATGTCTTGCTGACCGGTCGCGGAATTTCTACCGAGGAAGCCAGCCAGAAGGGCGAAGGTTGGCTGAAACGTATTTGGCGTCAATCTATCAGAGGGCAGTGGCTCTGATTAAGGAAGCCTGATGCTGCGTGGACTTAGTATCACGGACATATTGCTGATTGACCGGCTGGAGCTGGAGTTTCAGCCCGGTCTGAATGTGCTGACCGGGGAAACCGGGGCAGGCAAGTCAATTCTTCTGGACAGTCTTGGGTTTGTGCTTGGGTGGCGCGGCCGGGCTGACCTTGTCCGCAAGGGGGCGGAAAAGGGTGAAGTGACGGCCAGTTTTGAACTGGCGGCGGGTCATCCGGCCCACAAGCTGTTGGAAGATTTGGGATTGCCGTCCGCAGAAGATGAACTGCTGTTGCGCCGAGCCAACGCGCGGGACGGACGCAAAACCGCTTATGTCAACGACCGGCGCTGTTCAGGCGAGGCTTTACGGGCGCTGGCGGAATGTCTGGTTGAACTGCATGGCCAGCAGGATGACGGGGGATTGCTAAACCCACGCGGGCACCGTGATTTGCTGGATGTTTATTGTGGGGCCAATGGTGGGGAAACAAGGACCAGATGGCGTTCGCTGCGCAAAGCCAAGGACGATCTGATTTTGGTGCAGCGGGCCCTGGAACAGGCTGCGAAAGATACAGACTACCTGCGTCATGCAGTGGAAGAGCTTGATAATCTGGCTCCGGTACCCGGAGAAGATGCCGAATTGGATGCCAGACGTCGGCTGATGCAGGCAGCAGAGCGGATCAGGGCCGATATCGTTAAGGCAGGAACCGCCCTGGGGCCGGAAATGGCAGAAAGTGCGATTGCAGATGCCGGCCGCTGGCTTGGTGGTGTTGCTGATCGCGCCGAGGGGCGGCTTGATGAACCCATCGCCGCGCTGAGCCGGGCCTATGCGGAATTGTCTGAGGCACAGCAGGGTATTGAAACCTGTCTGCAACAACTGGATTTCGATCCTTTCGAACTGGAAGCGGTTGAAGAGCGGCTTTTCGCGATCCGGGCGTTGGCACGGAAACACAATGTGCAACCGGAGGGGCTGCCGACTTTGGCGGAAGACCTGAGGCAGCGGCTGAATGCGATTGAAAGCGGTGCGGATCAGATTGCCGAGTTGCACAAAAAGGTCGAGCAAGCACAGGGCTCTTATCTCGCGGCGGCTCAAAAACTGTCGGGGCAGAGGTCAAAGGCCGCAGCACGGCTGGACAAGGCCATGGCTAAGGAATTGGCCCCACTGAAGATGGAACGGGCCGTGTTCAGCACCCAGATTGTGCCGTCAGACCCCGGGCCAAAGGGAACTGATGATGTGGTGTTTCAGGTGGTCACCAATCCTGGATCGCCCGCTGGCCCGATCAACAGGATCGCATCGGGTGGCGAACTGTCCCGGTTTTTGCTGGCGCTGAAGGTCTGTCTGACGGAACGCAGTTCCGGGCTTACGTTGATATTTGACGAAATCGACCGGGGTGTCGGTGGGGCGACGGCGGATGCGGTGGGGCGTAGATTAGCGGATTTGTCAGAACAGGCGCAAATCCTTGTTGTCACCCATTCGCCGCAAGTTGCGGCGCAGGGTAGGCATCAGTGGCAGGTTTCAAAGTCATCCATAGGTGATGATACACGCTCTTTGGTTAGGATGCTTGAAGGAGAGGCTCGGGTGGCAGAAATCGCCCGAATGCTGTCCGGAGACGTTGTGACATCCGAGGCTTTGGCAGCAGCGCAGGTATTGCTGAAGCGCTAGAGCGATCAGCGTTTTTCTCGAAACACAAGGTGAACGTAAAATACAGCGACTTCAAAGGCTTAAGCCTGTACTCTAGCTGTCAGGAAAATTTGTTCAGCCCTGCGCAGAGCTTTTGAACTCACCGATCACATGTCCCGGTTTTACCAGTTTTCGCAGATCATCGACGTCGGTAATTTCAAACTGTGTTCCGTTGGTTTTTACACCATGGGCTTCCAGTTTCTTGATCGAACGGGAGAGGTTTTCCGGGGTCATCCCAAGGTAAGACGCCAGCTGCCGTTTTTCGATTTCGAGCGTCACGATGCATTCACTGTTGGATTCTGCCAGCCTCCGCAAAAGATAGTGCGCAAGGCGTTCAAACGAACTTCGCATTTTGATGTTTTTGGTGTTCGTAACAAGACCGCGATAACATTCCGCCAGTTCGGTGATCACAGCATGGGAAAAGGCAACATCGGTTTCCAGAACCCGGCGTACATCGACAGCAGGCAACAGGATCAGCCTGGTTTTTTTCAATGTGCGTGCTGACATCAGACAGGCCGCGTCCTTTACAGCCGCGGCAAGGATAAATGTCGACAGCGGGCGGACAACCGACATGGTGGTTGAGCGCCCGTTCCAGCTTGAGAACAGCTCAACCCCACCTTCTACCACAATATAAAGGAAATCGCAGTTTTCGCCCTCCAAAATCAGATCAACCTTGGGTGGAAAAGTTTGCAGGTAGGCACCGCGCATCAGATAGGCAAAGCTGGTTTCTGCGATATTTTTGAACAGTGATAACTGTCGGATCTCGGGATGTTCGTCTGGGCGCATGGGTGAGTCGGCTTCCTTCCATTTGACAATTATCAATTTCCTCTGCTGCTAGTGTCAACTTAAAGGCCGGGGTTGGTCAACCGCGTTTTTGGCATTTGTAAATTGGTTTCGAGAATATTAGGGCAAAACAGCCCATATTTTCAGATTCGTCTTATTTGTTGATCTAAGTCAAACAATCATCCCACTGCTTCGCTTTACCTATCTGGCAACGAAAAATCCTGCCCCTGTTAGGAGAAAAAACAAATGAAAAATATTGACGGTGTCACGTCCGGTGATCAAACCCGGGCACTCGGACTGAGCACAGTTGCGTTCACTGTTTGCTTTGCGGTTTGGATGATCTTCGCGATCATCGGGATCAAGATCAAACAGGAACTTGGGCTCTCTGAAACACAATTCGGTGTCCTTATCGCCACGCCGATTTTGACCGGTTCGGTCAGCCGTCTTTTCCTTGGTATCTGGAGCGAACAGTTCGGTGGCAGAAAAGTATTCGTTGCTCAGATGCTGCTGACCGCGCTGGCTGTCTGGCTTCTGACATTCGTTAATACCTACGCAATGTTCCTGGTTGCGGCCCTTGGGGTCGGTTTGGCGGGCGGTTCGTTTATCGTCGGGGTCACATATGTATCGCGCTGGTATCCACGCAGCAAACAGGGCACGGCTCTTGGTATCTTTGGCGTCGGCAACGTGGGTGCGGCAGTCACCAAATTCTGCGCTCCCTTTGTGCTGGTTGCCTATGGATGGGAAGCGGTAGCTGAAATCTGGGCGCTGGCCCTGGTCATAATGGCTGGCATCTTTTGGTTCGGAACCAAAGAGGATCCCGAACACCAGCGCCGCCGCGCGGCAGGTGAACGTCCACAAAGCGTGATGGCGCAGCTAGAGCCGCTCAGGAATCAGCAGGTCTGGCGGTTTTCTCTTTACTATTTCTTTGTCTTTGGCGCGTTTGTCGCCCTGGCACTATGGCTGCCGCATTATCTGATCGACGTTTATAAGGTCGACATCAAGATGGCAGGCATGCTGGCCGCTTCCTTCTCGCTCGCTGCCAGCCTGTTTCGCGCTTATGGGGGCCACCTGTCGGACCGGTTCGGTGCCCGGACAGTGATGTACTGGACTTTCGGGTTTTCTATGGTGGCATTGCTGATGCTGTCTTACCCAAAGGCAGATTATGTAATTCATGGCGTTGAAGGCCCGATTACCTTTTCGACTGAAATGACGCTGTTCCCCTTCGTGCTCACCATTTTTGTGCTTGGCTTCTTCATGTCGCTGGGCAAGGCGGCGGTGTTTAAACACATTCCGGTTTACTATCCGAACCACGTCGGTTCTGTAGGTGGTCTGGTGGGTATGATCGGTGGTCTTGGCGGGTTTGTCCTGCCGATCGTGTTTGGCATTCTGCTCGACGCGACGGGCGTTTACACTAGCTGTTTCGCGCTGTTGTTCGTGATCGTTGCTGCAGCCACGGGTTGGATGCATATGTCGATCCGGGTCATGGAACGCAAGGCTGCCGGAGCTACGCTGGATGAATTGCCGGCTTTCCCTGAACTGCAGGCTGTACACGAAGAACTGGCCGTTAAACCTGAGCGGGTGATCACCGAGTGGCATCCCGAGGATGCCGATTTCTGGGAGGAAAAAGGTCGGCGTGTCGCTAAGCGCAACCTGTGGATTTCCATACCTTGCCTGTTGCTGGCGTTCTCGGTCTGGCTGGTCTGGTCGGTTGTGGTCGCAAAACTGCCGTCGGTTGGATTTGACTATTCCACCGATCAGTTGTTCATGCTAGCTGCGCTGCCCGGTCTTTCGGGCGCGACGCTCAGGATATTCTACAGCTTCATGGTGCCAATCTTTGGTGGCCGGCTGTGGACGACGCTGTCGACGGCTTCGCTTCTGATTCCGGCGCTTGGCATTGGCTATGCGGTGCAGGATCCGAACACACCGTTTGTGGTCTTTCTGCTGCTGGCACTGTTGTGTGGCTTTGGCGGCGGTAACTTTGCCTCGTCGATGGCCAACATCAGCTTCTTTTACCCAAAAGCGCAGAAGGGCAACGCGCTTGCTATGAACGCCGGGCTCGGCAATGCCGGTGTCTCGGTGATGCAGTTTCTGGTGCCAGTAGCGATTACCGCCGGTGTCTTCGGGGCCCTTGGCGGCGCACCGCAGGTCTTGTCTGACGGGAGCGAGCTGTGGTTGCAAAACGCTGGCTTTGTCTGGGTGCCGTTCCTGCTTGCCGCCACCGCGGCAGCCTGGATCGGGATGGACGACCTGGCCGATGCCAAGGCATCGTTCAAAGAGCAGGCGGTGATTTTCCAGCGCAAGCATAACTGGATCATGTGTGTGCTCTATACCGGTACCTTTGGCAGCTTCATCGGCTATGCGGCTGGTTTCCCGCTGTTGATGAAAACCCAGTTCCCGGCGATTGACGCGCTCAGCTACGCTTTCCTCGGGCCCCTTGTTGGCGCGCTCAGCCGTGCCGCAACGGGTGGACTTTCGGACCGGTTTGGCGGTGGTCGCGTTACTTTCTGGACCTTCCTTGGCATGCTTGGTGCTGTTGGAGGCGTTCTGTTCTTCCTGTCGATCAAGGAACAGCCAGCCGCGTTCTGGGGCTTCTTTGCCTGCTTCATGGCGCTGTTCTTCCTGACCGGTGTTGGCAACGCGTCAACGTTCCAGATGATCCCGAGCATTATGCGTAAGGAAATCCCGCGTCTGATGCCCGATCTGGAGGCCAAGGCGATGTTGCGGCAGTCTGAGCGGGAGTCGGCGGCGATCATCGCTTTCACCTCCGCAATGGCGGCTTACGGGGCGTTCTTTATACCCAAAGCCTATGGCTCGTCGATCTCCATGACTGGTGGACCTGAGCTGGCGCTTTGGGCATTCTTGGCCTTTTATGCTATCTGTACAGTGATAACCTTCTTGGTCTACACTCGACCAGGTAGCCTTCTTTATGATGTCGAGCGCGGGCTGCAGACCCCCGTGGCCACGGCGACAAATCCTCAATCAGGAGAAACCTCATGAGCCATCTGCTCGACCGCCTGAATTTTTTCCAGTCCAAAGAATTGGACCGGTTTTCAAATGGCCATGGCCAAACAACCCGAGAAAGCCGTGATTGGGAAGACACCTACCGTAACCGCTGGCGCCACGACAAAATCGTGCGTTCCACCCATGGGGTTAACTGTACCGGGTCGTGTAGCTGGAAGATTTACGTGAAATCCGGGATTGTGACCTGGGAAACTCAGCAAACCGACTATCCGCGCACCCGGCCCGATCTGCCGAATCACGAGCCTCGTGGTTGTCAGCGCGGTGCGTCCTATAGCTGGTATCTGTATTCCGCCAACCGGGTGAAAAACCCGTTGATCCGCGGCAGGCTGATGAAAGCATGGCGTCGGATGCGCGAAACCATGAATGCGACATCGGCGTGGAAGGCGCTGCAAGAGGATCCAATCCTGCGCGCATCTTATGTCAAAACCCGGGGTAAAGGCGGCTTTATTCGTGCGTCATGGGACGAAGCAACCGAGATCATCGCGGCTGCAAATGCTTATACGGCCAAAACATACGGTCCGGACCGGGTATTTGGCTTCTCTCCTATTCCGGCTATGTCGATGGTCAGCTATGCAGCTGGCTCGCGCTACCTGAGCTTGCTCGGTGGCGTTTGCATGAGTTTTTATGACTGGTACTGCGATCTGCCACCGGCCTCTCCCATGACCTGGGGCGAGCAGACCGACGTTCCGGAATCGGCTGACTGGTATAACGCCGGTTTCCTGCTGGTCTGGGGCTCTAACGTTCCTCAAACCCGCACGCCGGACGCACACTTCTATACCGAAGCACGTTACAGCGGAACCAAATCAGCGGTTATTACTCCGGACTATTCCGAAGCTGCAAAATTCGGTGACATCTGGCTGAACCCGAAACAAGGCACCGACGCGGCGCTGGCGATGGCCATGGGGCACGTGATCCTGCGCGAGTTCCATGTAGACCGGCAAGCCGAGTATTTCGAAGACTACTGCCGCAAGTATTCCGACTTCCCGATGCTGGTGAAGCTGGACGAGAAAGACGGCAAACTGGTACCTGGCCGGTTCCTGCGTGCCGGTGATCTCAAGGACAAGCTGGGCGAAGACAACAACCCGGAATGGAAAACAGTGGCCTGGGACGGCAAGTCCAAGGGTCTGGTTTCACCGAACGGTTCTATCGGCTATCGCTGGGGTGAAGACGGAGAATGGAACCTTGAGGAACGCGCGGCGGAGGCAGAGACGGAACTGTCGATGTCGTTCATTCTGGAAGAGGACCACGACAATATCGTCGGTGTGGACTTCCCTTATTTCGGCGGTCAGGCATCCGAGCATTTCGTCAAATGCGAACACCCTGACGTTCTGACGAAAAACATCCCCGCCAAGCGCATCAAAACAGCCGATGGCGATGTTCTGGTCGCAACCGTGTTCGACCTGTTCTGCGCCAACTATGGTCTGGATCGCGGCATGGGTGGCGAATGGGTTGCAACGGATTACTCCGAAGACATCCCCTACACCCCGGCCTGGGCTGAAAAAATCACCGGTGTTTCCGCAGAGAAGATTTCCACCGTTGCACGCGAGTTTGCGCTGAACGCGGAAAAAACCAACGGTAAATCGATGGTCATTATCGGCGCGGCGATGAACCACTGGTACCACATGGACATGAACTATCGCGGTGTCATCAACATGTTGGTGATGTGTGGGTGTGTCGGTCAATCCGGGGGTGGCTGGAGCCACTATGTTGGTCAGGAAAAACTACGGCCACAAACCGGCTGGCAACCACTGGCATTCGGGCTCGACTGGTCGCGTCCGCCACGCCACATGAACGCGACCTCTGCTTGGTATGCTCATACGGATCAATGGCGTTACGAGACTCTGACTGCAGATGAGATTCTGTCACCTACCGCACCGGAGGGTGATTGGGACGCAAGCATCATCGACTACAACATCCGTGCAGAACGGATGGGGTGGCTGCCATCTGCGCCTCAACTGAAAACCAACCCGTTCGAGGTTGCCAAGGCGGCCAAAGCGGCAGGTAAGGAAATTCCGGCCTACGTGGCAGAACAGCTGAAGTCCGGCGATCTGGAAATGTCCTGCGAGGATCCCGACGATCCGCACAACTGGCCGCGCAACCTGTTCATCTGGCGCTCAAACCTGCTGGGTTCGTCCGGTAAGGGCCACGAGTACTTCCTCAAGCACCTGCTGGGCACCGACAACGGTGTTATGGGCGCGGATCTGGGTGAAGAAGGCAAGCAGAAGTCAAAAGAAGCGAAATGGCATGACGAGGCGCCTGAAGGCAAGCTTGACCTGCTGGTTACGATTGATTTCCGCATGTCGACCACCGCTGTTTATTCTGACATCGTTCTGCCAACTGCAAGCTGGTATGAAAAGAATGACCTGAACACATCGGACATGCACCCGTTCATCCACCCGCTGCAAGCGGCGGTTGATCCGGCCTATGAAAGCCGGTCGGACTGGGACATTTTCAAAACCATTGCGCGCAAGTTCAGCGAAGTTGCCCCGGAAATCCTGGACACTGAAACTGACATCGTGCAATTGCCTCTGTTGCACGATGTTCCTGCAGAAATTGCTCAGGATCAGGTGCGTGACTGGAAGAAAGGTGAGTGCGATCTTGTTCCTGGTAAAACCGCGCCGGCCTATATTGCTGTAGAGCGCGACTATCCCAACCTTTATAAGAAGTTCACATCGATCGGTCCGCTTCTCGACAAGCTCGGGAACGGCGGCAAGGGCATCAATTGGAACACCGAAGTAGAGGTGCAGCAACTGCGCGATCTTAACGGCGTGGTGCAGGATGAAGGCATCTCCGAAGGAATGCCGAAACTTGAAACCGCGATTGATGCAGCAGAGATGATCCTGATGCTGGCCCCGGAAACCAACGGTAAAGTGGCCGTGAAAGCCTGGGAACAGCTGTCCAATGCGACGGGTATCGATCACACGCACCTGGCGAAGGAAAAAGAGGACGAAAAAATCCGTTTCCGCGATGTTGCCGCCCAACCGCGCAAGATCATTTCGTCGCCAACATGGTCCGGGATTGAGAGCGAGGAAGTTTGCTATAACGCGGGCTACACCAACGTTCACGAGCTGATCCCGTGGCGAACACTGACAGGCCGTCAGCAGCTCTATCAGGATCACCTGTGGATGCTGGCATTCGGCGAAGGGTTCTGTTCTTATCGTCCTCCGGTTGACCTCAAGACCACTACGGCCAAGGAAGACCAGCCGCACGTGGTGCTGAACTTCATCACCCCGCACCAGAAATGGGGCATTCACTCGACCTATTCGGACAACCTGCTGATGCTGACGCTGAACCGGGGCGGACCTTGTGTCTGGATCTCGGAAGTTGATGCCAAGAAAGCCGGGATTGTGGATAACGACTGGATCGAAGCCTATAACGTGAACGGTTCTCTGACTGCACGCGCGGTTGTTTCTCAGCGGGTGAAGGAGGGCATGACGCTGATGTATCACGCGCAAGAGAAGATCGTGAACACGCCGGGTTCCGAGAAAACCGGAAAACGGGGTGGTATCCACAACTCTGTGACCCGTACCACACTGAAGCCAACGCATATGATCGGTGGCTACGCCCATCAATCATATGGTTTCAACTACTACGGTACAGTTGGTTCCAACCGTGACGAGTTCGTGATCATTCGTAAAATGAAGAACGTCGACTGGCTCGATGAGCCTGCAACGGAAGGAGCAGCACAATGAGAATTCGCGCGCAAATCGGAATGGTGCTGAACCTGGATAAGTGTATCGGCTGTCACACCTGTTCTGTTACCTGTAAAAACGTCTGGACCAGCCGCGAAGGTGTTGAATACGCGTGGTTTAACAATGTTGAGACCAAACCGGGCATCGGCTACCCGAAGAACTGGGAAGACCAAAGCCAGTGGAACGGGGGCTGGATCCGCACCAAGGGCGGCAAACTGCAACCAAAACAGGGCGCGAAATGGCGTATCCTTTCCAATATCTTTGGTAACCCGGACCTGCCGGAAATCGACGACTACTATGAACCGTTTGATTTTGACTATGATCACCTGAAATCCGCACCGGAAATGACGGCGTTCCCAACTGCGCGCCCGCGATCCAAAATATCCGGCGAGCGGATGGAGAAGATTGAATGGGGCCCGAACTGGGAGGAAATCCTCGGCGGTGAATTCTCCAAGCGGTCGAAGGACTATAACTTTGAGGGTGTGCAAAAGGACATTTACGGTCAGTTTGAAAACACCTTCATGATGTACTTGCCGCGGTTGTGTGAACACTGCCTTAACCCGGCCTGTGCAGCATCCTGCCCATCAGGTGCGATTTACAAGCGCGAAGAAGACGGCGTTGTCCTGATTGACCAGGAAAAATGCCGGGGCTGGCGCATGTGTGTCTCGGGCTGTCCTTACAAAAAGGTCTACTACAACTGGGAAAGCGGTAAATCCGAGAAATGCACTTTCTGCTATCCGCGCATCGAGAGCGGTATGCCGACGGTCTGTTCGGAAACCTGCGTTGGCCGGATCCGCTATCTGGGCGTCATGCTGTACGACGCTGACATGATCGAAGAGGCGGCAAATCAGGAGAACGAGAAAGACCTGTACCAGGCCCAGATCAATATGTTCCTTGATCCAAACGATCCCGAGGTTCAGCGCCAGGCTGCCGATCAGGGCATTCCGCAGGACTGGCTGGAAAGCGCCAAGCACAGCCCGGTATGGAAAATGGCGATGGACTGGAAAGTCGCCCTGCCGTTGCACCCGGAATACCGCACTTTGCCAATGGTCTGGTACATCCCGCCATTGTCACCGATCCAGAGCGCTGCAGAGGCCGGCAAGATCGGGCATGACGGCGAAATGCCGGACGTGAAGTCGCTGCGCATTCCGGTACGCTATCTGGCGAACATGCTGACTGCAGGAGATGAAGCCCCGGTGGTCAGTGCGCTGGAACGGATGCTGGCGATGCGGGCCTATATGCGGAGCAAAACCGTGGATGGTGCCATCGATGAAGGCATAGCTGCACGCGTAGGTATGTCGGGTCGGGTGATCGAGGACATGTATAAAACCATGGCCATCGCTAACTATGAGGACCGGTTTGTCATTCCAACCACTCACCGTGAGCACGTCGAGGAGGCATTTGACCTGCGCGGTGGCTGCGGCTTTACGGACGGTAATGGGTGCTCGCCGGGGATCAGCGAAGGTTCGCTGTTTGGCGGCAAGAAAAAGAAAAAGCCCCTGACCCTGCCGTCGGAGACGTTCTGATGACCAAAACACTTAGAGCATTCTCAGCACTGTTGTGTTACCCGACCGCTGAGCTGAAATCGGCGGTTGAGGAAATCGAAACTGTGCTGAAAGCAGAGGGATTTCTCAGCGATTCCGAACAGAAAGGCCTTGCACCTTTGCTGCGTGAATTGGCACAAGACGATCTTTATGATCTGCAGGAACGGTTTGTTGCTCAGTTTGATCGTTCCCGCACCCTCTCTCTTAACCTGTTTGAGCACGTTCACGGCGAAAGCCGGGACCGGGGCGGGGCGATGGTTGATTTGCTGGAAACCTATCGCGCTGGCGGGTTTGAGCCTGACACCACCGAATTGCCGGATCATCTGCCGATGCTGCTGGAGTTCCTGTCGACCCGGCCATTGGAAGAAGCAAAGGAACTGCTGGGAGAGGCCTCGCATATTCTGGAAGCGCTGAATGTCCGCCTGTCCCGGCGCGAGAGTTCCTATGCCGGGGTTTTGGAGGCACTGATGCAGTTTGCGGACCTCACCGTTGATTCAGAAGCCGTTGCTGAACTGCTGAGCGAAGACGACGACGACCCCGATGATCTTGAGGCGCTAGATGCAGTTTGGGAGGAATCCCAGGTCACATTTGGTCCTGATCCGAACGCTGGTTGCCCGCAGGTGCGCGACATGCTCGCCAAAATGGATACACCTATCAACGCTGCGCCGGTCCCACCGGCTGCAGCTGAATAATGGAGGCACAGATGCACGAATTTCTGTTCGGAACATATCCCTATATAGCGCTGTCGGTTTTGGTAATTGGGTCAGTTGCCCGTTACGAGCGTGACCCTTTCACCTGGAAATCATCCTCAAGCCAATTACTGCGGCGCAAACAGCTGATTTTAGGATCGATCCTGTTTCACGTCGGTGTGCTGGTCATCTTTTTCGGCCACCTCATTGGCCTCTTGACGCCGATCGCCATTTTTGACGCGCTCGGGATCAGCCATGGTGCAAAGCAGATTCTTGCGATTGCAGCAGGCGGAGTTGCCGGGGCTATGGCGCTGATCGGGGGCGGTATGCTGTTACACCGCCGGATGACCGATCCGCGTATCCTGGCCACGACCACATTCGCAGACACCGGTATTCTGTCTTTGCTGCTGGCGCAACTGGTGCTGGGCGTTGGAACGATATTCGTATCGCTACAGCATCTTGATGGGCACGAAATGACAACTTTCATGTCCTGGGCGCAGGGTATCTTTACCTTTGATCCGGAGGCCGCGAGCTATATTGAGCATGCTCACATCGTCTTTAGGCTGCATTTGTTCCTGGGGCTGACGATCTTCCTGCTGTTTCCGTTCACGCGGCTGGTTCATATCTTGTCCGTGCCGCTGCGTTATCTGACGCGGCCGGGCTATCAGATCGTACGCTCGCGACGCAAAGAATAGGGGTAAGGGTTTTGAACAAACCTTTATTCCCTGACGTGACCGTCAATGGCGAAGTGATCTCTGCTGCCGAGGTGGCGGCAGAGGCACAAAACCACACGGCTCCGGCGGGTAAACCCGGCGTCGCGTGGCGAAAAGCAGCGCAGGCATTGGTGATCAGGACGCTGCTGTTGCAAGAGGCCCACAAGGCCGGAGTTGGGGCCACGCCGCAAGAGCTGCGTAAGGGCCAGGTTGAGACCGACGAAGAGGCCCTGATCCGCGCGGTGATGGAGACCGGGGTAACCCCGGACGCAGTGGACGAGGCGGCCGTTCGCGCCGCCTACGACACTAATCCTGATCGGTTTCGCGCCCCTGCACTGTACGAACCGGCACACATCCTGTTTGCCGCGGCGCCAGAGAATGCGGGTGACCGGGAACAGGCGCTGAAGCGTGCACAAGCGGCGTTGGTTATCCTGACAAAGAAGCCGGGCGCATTCGCTGATCTGGCGAAAAACGAAAGCGATTGTCCCTCTCGCGAGGCCGGTGGACATCTGGGCCAGATTGGCCCTGGCGATACGGTGCCCGAGTTTGAATCGGCGCTGGCGGCTTTGGAGGAGGGCAAGATCAGCTCGGAGCCGGTGGCCAGCCGCTACGGGTTTCACATCATCCGACTGGACGCGGTGGCGAAAGGTGCGGCATTGCCGTTTGAAACCGTGCGACCGCGTTTGAAAGAAGCTCTGGAGAAAGCCGCCTGGGCTGATGCGGCACGGCGGTTCAGCCACGCGCTGGTTGCGAGGGCTGAGATCAGCGGGATTGAGATGGGCCGGCCGTAAACAGCGAATGCGACCGCGCCAATTGGCCGACAGAGAAACTCTTACCCTCAATGATGATCAGAGTTGTTGAGCCACTCAGTCCACAATACCCAGGCTGCGGCCGAAATCTGTATAGCAGGTCTTGCTCCGGAACCGCACAAGTTGCGCCTCGTCAACGGTCTCTGGTTCAAGATAGTATGACGTGATCCCAGTACCTTCCAGTATTCGGTTCATCATGTTGAACAACGCACAGGTCTGGACTGCGTCAAACAGTGCGGCCTCGGACCAGCCAGCGTCGTAGACTGCAGCGGCATCTGCCTCCACCATCTTGGTTGGCGTCAAAGTCAATTTAGCGACATAGGCTAAAGCGTTTCTACATAAACTTGAGACAAGTTAATGTAGAAATCGCCGGTCTATGGTGCTGATAACGTAGCAGTTTCGGGTTTCACTTGTGGTTCAAGTTAAACCCGAAACTCTCTAGTATTGGCTTCAGCTTTGGGCTGACGGGGGCGGTGCCCGGGTCATCCACAAGCGCCTCGATGGTTTCGACATCAACGCCATGTGCTTTGGCGTGCACGCTATGAGCACCATGGCAAAACGAGCAGGCGTTCAACCCCGAAACGTAAGCGGCAATCAGCTCCCGTTCTGCTATGCTCAGATCGCTTTCACCGCGCAAAAGGCTGTCATGATAGGCCAAAAGGGGTGCGGGAAGAAAGTGCCAAACCCGGCGCGCTGAAACGGGTTCAAAAGTAGTGCCGCGACATGCTTTTCAGCAACGGCGTTGTTTGAGGCAGGCCACTGCCAGCGCCGGAACAGAAAAACGCGATGCTCTTTGGATCAGCGGGATCGAGACGGGCGGAACTTGAGGGCTGGTTTACTGGGTCGCGTGAAATTGGGTGGCAGAGGTCGAGCCATGTCCTGGATGGCCGTCGACCCGCCGCTCAGAATGACCACTCACAGGTAATCAGCGGTGGTCACTACTTTGGCGTAACTGGAGGCAAGAGGAGCCATAATTGCGGCGTGCACTTTGTCCGCGGAGACTTCGATACCGGCATGGGTAATACCAGCCGCCGCGCACGCGTCATGCACGATTGTGACCTTGAAGCCAAGATCAACGGCAGAACGCGCCGTTGCATCGATGCACATCTGGCTCATGGCACCACACAGCGTGAGGTTCTCAATGTTGGCGTTTCGCAGAACAGCTTCCAGGTTGGTTCCCATGAAACTGTTTGGCCTTTGTTTCTTAATCACCACTTCGCCATCAATCGGGGAAACGATTATGTTTGTTTCGCTTCCTTCAGTTCCAGGATGAAAAAAAGGGGCCTTTGCGGATGCCGCGACGTGGCGAATGTGGACGACCCTTGTATCCTTTGACCTGGCCACTTCGAGCAGGCTGGCCGCATTCCGGGCCGCGTTCTCCATATCGGGCAGCGGCATCTTGCAGTCGGGGAAACTTAAGAAATAGTCGTTCTGAATGTCGATCAAGATCAGTGCTGATGTGCTCATGAATTGTACCTCCGGCTTTCTGGTTTACACGGTCAGGCACCGTGTTTACGATTGGCGGATATGACCAATGTTGTGCAAAATACGCCATTCATAGCCCTCATCGCCTATGAGGGTGTTCAGATGTCGGCCGTGTTGGGTCTTAAGGACATTCTGGAAGTCGCGAACAGGTTTGCAGCCGAGGCCGATGTCGCCGCAATCACCCATGAAGTTTTGCAAACGCACGATATCCGAAACGATCGCACATTCGATGCCGTTGTCCTGCCACCGAATCTTGAGGCTGCAAGAGGTCAATCCGACCTGGAACTCCACCGTTGGATTGATACTCAGCACAGATCGGGCGCTACTATCTGTTCCGCATGTGCAGGCGCGTTTTGGTTGGGTTATGCAGGCATATTGGATGGACGGCCTGTGACGACCCACTGGGCATTGGAAGACGAGTTTCGCAAGACCTTCCCCAATACCCAGCTGAACCCGGAGCATCTGTTGATCGATGACCACGACATTGTTACCGCCGGGGGGGTGATGGCCTGGATAGATCTGGGTGTGTACCTGATCAGACGATGGCTTGGCGCGGATATCTTATCAAAAACCTGCCGACAGATGTTGATCGACCCGACAGGGCGTGAGCAAAGAAATTATCGTAGTTTCCGACCCCGGCTGACGCATAACGATGCTGCAATTCGTGGGTTGCAGCGTTGGATCGAGGGCAACACAGATGCTGACCTGTCAGTTTTTGAGTTGGCGCAACGCGCGGCTATGTCCGGGCGTTCGCTGCAAAGACGATTCACCAATGCAACCGGCCTCACCCTAAGTCGATACGTTCAGCAGCTTCGGGTGGAGAAAGCCAAAGGCATGCTGGAGCGGACTTCCCTGACGGTAGCTGAGATTTGCTGGCGTGTTGGCTATCAGGATGTGTCGGCCTTCAGTCGTCTTTTCAAGTCCGTATCCGGCCTCAGCGCAGGTGATTACCGCAAGCGGTTTTCAATCAAATGATTTTGCGCCTCAAAAATTGGATATGCTCCAAGGGTTTGGACCCTGCCTGTGGTGGGCCGGGTATGCAGTGAACTTTTCTGGATAGCTTGTCCAGATTTTACATTTGTTTTACTTCCTGGTTTGGCGAACTCTGATAGGGTCAGATCAGGGGGCGGAAAATGGGGCATGATAAAACCAGACGCCGTTCAGGCGGGCGCGACGGGCGCTCCCATAGCCGCGCGCAGGCCCGGCCTTCACGTGCGCCATTCATCCAGCGTAAAATCGGTTGTTTTGAAATTCTCAGCGAAGAGGGATTGTCGCTGATTGAGCATAATGCGGATGTGCTGCTGCAGGAAACCGGGATGGAATTTCACGGCGACCCGGAAATTCTGGATTTTTTCCGCACCGCCGGATGTGATGTTGCCGGGGAAAGGGTGCGGTTTGAGCTCGGGTTCTGCCGCAGGACAGTTCAGGCCACTGCGCCGGCTGAATTTTTGCAACATGCCCGCAACCCTGAAAACACGGTGAAAATTGGCGGTCGTAATACGGTGCTGTGCCCGTCCTGGGGCCCGCCGTTTGTACATGACCTTGATCAGGGCCGCCGCTATGCGACACTCGCTGATTTCACCCGGCTGGTGAAGTTGCACCACACCATCCCTTATCTGCATCATTCCGGAGGGGTGGTGTGCGAGCCGGTTGATCTGCCGGCCAACAAACGCCATCTGGATATGCTGTATCAGCACATCCGCTGGTCTGACCGGGCGTTTATGGGAGCGTTTATTGGGGCGGAGCGTGCGGGCCATGCCCTTGATATGGCCCGGATTTTATTTGGTGAGGAATTTGTTGCAAGCAATCCCGTGCTCTATTGCGTGTCCAACACCAATGCGCCGCTGGTGATGGATGCGCATATGTCAGGTGCGTTGAAAACTTATGCTCGGGCGGGCCAGCCGGTGGCTGCAACACCCTGGGTCATTACCGGCGCGATGAGCCCGTGTACGGTTGCCGGTGCGCTCACTCAGGTGCTCGCTGAGGCGCTGGCATGCCTGACGTTGGTGCAGCTGATCAATCCTGGAGCGCCCTGTTTGATAGGTAGTTTCGCCTCGACCATGTCGATGCAAAGCGGTGCGCCGACATTTGGCACGCCGGAAGCCGGGCAATTGGTGCTGGCCGCTGGCCAATTGGCGCGACGGTTAGGGGTGCCGATGCACACGGTTGGGTCTCTGTCGGCCTCCAAACTGCCGGACGGGCAGTCCCAGCAGGAGGCGGTCTGGGGGTTGATGATGTCGATGTTTGCCGGGGCCAATGTGATCAACCACGCGACAGGCTGGCTTGAAGGCGGGCTGGTTACGAGTTTTGAAAAGACCATGCTGGATGCGGATATCTGCGGCAAAATTGGGCGGTTTTTTGATGGCATTGACCTGAGTGAAAATGCCCAAGCGATGGAGGCGATAGCCGCAACCGGGCCGGGATCGCATTTTCTGGGGTCTGAGCACACCCAGGCCAATTTCATGGCGGCAATGTTCATGCCGGATACAGCAGACAATTCTTCGTTCGAGCAATGGAGTTCCGATGGCGGAAATGATGCGGCGCAGCGCGCGAATGCACTGTGGAAACAAAGGCTTGAAGAGTATCAGGATCCGGGGCTAGACCCGAATATTGACTCAGAGTTGCAGGACTATGTTGCCGTGCGCAAAGCCGAAAAACCGGATGTGAACTACTACTGATGGGACGGGTCATCATCATAGGTGGCGGCGCGATTGGCTTGAGCCTTGCGTATCATCTGGCAAAGCGTGGTGTGGATGATGTGGTGCTTTTGGAGCGCAACCAACTGACATCAGGCACCAGCTGGCATGCAGCGGGGATCGTCGGGCCGCTCCGCTCGACGCCGAACATGACCCGGCTGGCGATGTATGCGGGGGAGTTGTTTCCAAGACTTGAGGAGGAAACCGGGCAGAGCACGGGGTACCGCGTGACAGGCGGCTACTGGCTGGCGCGGGTGCCTGAGCGGATGGATGAGTTGCAGCGGATCGCCGCATTGGGGCGGTATTTCGGGCTGCACGCGGAAGTTATTGCGCCAGAGACACTCCCAGAGCTGCTGCCCGACGTGAATACCAATGGGATCGTCGGAGCGTTGACGGTGCGTGAGGATGCGCATGTGAACCCGGTCGATTTGTGCATGGCCTATGCCAAGGCGGCGCGAGGGTTGGGGGTGGATATTCGGGAAGGGATTGATGTCGCATCTCTGCGGACATCCGGTTCGCGCATAACGGGTGTCAGGCTGGCAGATGGGGAAATCATGCAAGCTGATCAGGTGGCGCTTTGCGCCGGTGCATGGTCCAAAAGGCTGGCGGATTCTGTGGGGGTCGCGCTGCCGCTGCAGGCGGTTGAACATATGTATGTGGTGAGTGAACCCATGCCGCAACTGGCGCAGCCTTTCCCGGTGTTGCGTGATCTGGAAACCGGTATTTACGTAAAGGGAGATGCAGGGAAACTGGTGATCGGCGGGTTCGAGCCGGATGCGAAATGTTGGGACGCTTTTGGGCCGGAGGGTGACCGGCCGTTTCTGGAACTGGCCGAGGACTGGGAGCAGTTTGCCCCGTTCATGGAGGCTGCGCTGAACCTCATACCGGACCTTGAGAAAACCGGCATTCAGCATTTCATGAACGGGCCGGAAAGCTTTACCAACGACACGCGTCCGCTGATTGGAGAAACCCCGGAGGTAGACGGGCTGTTCGTTGCTGCTGGCCTGAATTCGGTTGGGATCATGTCTTCAGCCGGTGTCGGGTGGGTGTTGGCAGACTGGATGGTGGATGGCGTGCCGCCGATGGACCCCTGGGAGGTGGATATCGCGCGGGTGGACCCAAAGACCGCGCAGAACGGGCACATCAGGGCGCGGATGAAACAGGCAGTTTCAGACCAGTTTTCAATGCATTGGCCTTACAAGCAGCCAATTGCGGGGCGGGGGTTGCGGAAATCCGCGCTGCACGACTGCTGGGCATCAGTTGGGGCGCATTTTGGTCTAACAGCGGGTTGGGAGCGGGGGCTTTGGTATGCACAGAGTGAAACGGAAAATGACCTGCCCTATTCTGTTGCGACACAGCCCTGGCAGGCGATAGCGGAGCGCGAGGCGGCTGTTCTGACCAATGGCGTGGCCTTGCTTGATCTGTCCCCGTTTGGGAAATTTGATGTCGTCGGGACCGACGCGCTTACGTTCCTAAATCACATTTGTGCCGCGCAGATTAATGTTGCTGAAGGCGGAGCTGTTTATACGCCCCTGATGAACCGGATCGGGGGAATCGAAGCGGATGTGACGGTTAGCCGATATGGAGCACAGCATTTCAGGATAACTTCCGGCGCTGCCACTTGGCACAAGGAATTGGCCTATCTGCGGCGTCATTCGCAGGGCTTTGATTTACGGGTAACGGACCGGACAGAAGAAGAAGTCGTGGTTGGTGTTATGGGGGCGCAGACACGCGAGTTGCTGCAAGGGCTGTCGTCGGATGATTGGGTGAATTTCGGGGTTTCGACATCGCGGATGGTTGAAGTTGCGGGCATGTCCTGCCGGGCGACCCGCCTGAGCTTTGTTGGCGAGCTTGGTTGGGAATTGAGCATTACGGCTGTTGACGGACCAACAGTGTTTGAGGCGTTGAGCGATGCCGGGGCGCGTCCGATGGGGCATTTTGCGTTGGATGGCTGCCGGGTTGAGAAAGGTTTCAAACACTGGGGCCATGATCTGGGGCCGGAAATAACTCCGTTGGAAGCCGGGCTTGGGTTTGTTGTTGACTGGGGTAAAGAGTTTCTTGGCAAGGACCGCCTGCTGAAACAGCGAAACAGTCGTCTGACACGGCGTCTGGTTCTGTTGGAAATCGGCGGCGATGCATTGATGTTGCATGATGAACCGATCTGGGAGAACGGGCGCGTCGTCGGCCTGACGACTTCTGGCGCGCGGGGGCCGCGCACGGGGCTTAATCTGGCGTTTGGGATTGTTGAGACCGGGCCGGGGGAAACCATCGGGAAAACCGTTGAAAGGCAGTTTTCCGTTGAAGTTGCAGGAACGCACTATCCCGCCACGGCGTTGCGTCGCCCGCCGTTTGATCCAGGCGGTGAAAGGATGCGGGCATGAGCGAGGCGCAGGTGGTGATCATCGGCGGCGGGGTGATGGGTGTATCGCTCCTCTATCATCTGGCCAAAGAGGGCTGGCAGGATGTTGTTCTGGTGGAAAAAAATGATCTGACCCATGGTTCGACCTGGCACGCGGCCGGGCTGTGTACGCATTTTGCCCATAACGCGACGATTCAGGAATTGCGGGCCACATCCGTGCGGCTGTATCGCGATATTCTGCCGGGGGAGACCGGGCAGGATGTCGGTTTCCACCGTTCCGGCGCCATGCGGATCACTCGCAATCGTGACCGGATGGACGAGTTGGCCCATGTTGCCGGGCTGTCGAAATTCACCGGATACGAACTGGAACTTGTGACGCCGGACCAGATCAAAGACCTGTTTCCGCTTGCGAATACGGATGGTCTGATCGGTGGAATCTTTGAACCGGATGACGGCCACGTAGACCCCTCGCTGGCGACCAATGCGATGGCGCAGGTGGCTGTTCAGGGCGGCGCAACGATCAAACGCTATAATCCCGTTCTTTCCATTTCAAGGGAGAACCGACTGTGGCGGGTTGAATGCGCCAACGGGGCGATACGAACCAGGCATCTGGTTAATGCTGCCGGAACATGGGGATGGGAAGTCGGTAGGATGATGGGGCTGAATATTCCATCGGTTCCGATTCTGCATCAGTATCTGGTAACGGACACGGTTCCCGAGGTCGCTGACCGCATTGCCGCTGGCAGTGCAGAACTGCCGATCATCCGCGATCCGGAGGAAAGCTGGTATGTCCGGCAGGAACGCGATGGCTTGATCCTTGGCCCCTATGAAAAAGAGGCTCAGCCTTGGTCTATTGACGGCGTTCCGCCAGAGTTTGGCGCAGACCTGCTGCCGCCGGACCTCGACCGGGTCGAGCATATAATCGAGGCTGCCATGGTCCGTATTCCAGCACTGGGAAATGGCGGCGTGAAGACGGTTGTGAACGGGCCAATTACCTTCACCCCGGATGCCAACCCGCTGATTGGTCCGGCGGCGGGACTACAGAACGCCTGGCTGCTGACCGGGTCCTCGATGGGGGTGATGGAAGGTGGCGGTGCCGGTTGGTTCCTGGCCCGTTGGATGACGCATGGCGCGCCACCGATGGATGCGCTGGCGGTAGATAGCCGCCGCTTCGGACGTTGGGCGGACCGGGACTATCAGGTTGAAAAGGCAACAGAGTGTTTTGGTTTGCAGTTCGGCGTTCACTATCCACACGAGGAAAGACCGGCAGCGCGAAACAAGCGTCTGTCACCCCTTCACAACCTGATGCTTGAGCGGGGCGCGGTTATGGGGGAGGCCCATGGCTGGGAGCGTCCCAATTGGTTTTCAGACAGAACCGGCGATGTGGTCATGCCCGGTTTCCGGCGGCCAGGCTGGTTTGCCCGCGTGGCAAAAGAGGTTGATGTTGTGACCAACAATGTTGGTCTGGCCGATCTGTCGGTATTCTCGAAATTTGATGTCAAAGGCCCTGAAACGCGTGCGTTCCTTGAGGGCCTCGGGGCCAATGCCGCCCCTGCCAGTGGGCGTATCGGATTAACGCATGTTCTGACGCCGGCGGGCGGGGTTCTTTCTGAATTCACCGTGGCAATGCTGGCAGAGGATCACGCTTACCTGACCTCTGCAGCGGCGGCAGAGGAAATTGACCGGGATGCGCTGGCGGCCCATGCGGCGGGGTATGAGGTTCAGATCACCAATCTGACCGAGGAATTGGGTGTGATAGGCGTGATGGGTCCCAAATCGCGGGCGCTGTTGAGCCAACTGACAGATGCCAATCTCGGGCCAGACTTCCCGTGGTTGACAGCAAAGGAAATTTCGGTTGCCGGCCAAAGTGTCAGAGCTTTGCGGGTGTCCTATCTCGGGGAACTTGGGTGGGAGTTGCACGCGCCGATTTCACAGATGGTGGCGCTTTTTTTGGCGTTGGAAGCGGCTGGCCGAGATCTGGGGCTTGGGTGCTATGGCGCATACGCTGCCAACTCGATGCGGCTTGAAAAAGGCTACCGCAGTTGGGGCAGTGATCTGACCAGCGAACGGACGCCGCAGGAAACCGGGGTTGGGTTTCTGGTCAAACCTGAAGGTCGGAAATTCACCGGGCGGGACAGCATGCTGGAGCGTGATGCGCGCGATGATCGTTGGGAAATGGTGTTGCTGGACGTGCAAACGAACCAGACCGACCCATTTTATGCCCATCCCGTTACTGTAAACGGAGATGTGGTTGGGATCGTCACATCCGGTGCCTATGGCCACCGGACCGGCAAGGCGCTGGCGCTGGCCTTTTTGCGAAAACGGAGTTTGCGGTGGGGGCTGTCGGTTGAAATTCTGGGCCGGGGGCATCCCTCAAACGTCCTGGACACACCGCCCTTTGATCCGATGAATATGCGGTTAAAAAGTTGATTTTGCAGGAGGAAACTATGCAACAGAAGGCGCCACAACCGATTGACTGGTCAACAGAAGGGACAGCAGCGCGCCGTGAGCAGTTTTACGCTGCCTCACAACGTAAGTTTGTGCCGTTCAGAGAACCGATGGTATTTCGCAGGGGGTCAATGCAATACCTTTGGGATGCTGAGGGTCGCAAATACACTGACCTTCTGGGCATGAACGTGTGCATTTCTGTCGGTCATTCGCATCCCAAAGTGGTTGCCGCCGCAATGGAGCAGGCGCAGGAGTTGACCCATTGCACGACCATGTTTCACCACCCGATCCCGGCGCATTTTGCTGAGGAGTTGGCCGTAACTATGCCCAAGGGGGATAAGGGTGATGTCGAATGGGTGGTGCATTTCACCAATTCCGGTTCCGAGGCGGTTGATCTGGCTATGGCGATGGCCCGCACTTACACCGGCAATGTTGATTTGCTGGCGCTACGCTCGGGTTATCACGGCCCGACCTCCGGAGCGCAGTCGATCACCGGGATTGCCGGGTTTCGCCATCCTGGCATGCCCGGCGGCGTCGCCTTTGTTCCTGAACCCAATCAGTATCGCGGAATCTTTGGTGCGGGCACCGGGCCTTACCTTGATGAAATCGAGCGCACGATCCAATCAGCGACGCTGGGCAAGGTGGCCGGAATGTTTGTTGAATCGGTTCAGGGCTATGGCGGGATCGTTGAAATGCCGCCGGGATATATGACCGGGGCGGCCGAGAGGGCGCGCGCAGCCGGAGGGCTGTATATAGCAGATGAAGTGCAATCCGGGTTTGGCCGCACCGGCGATCACATGTGGGGGTTTGAGGCCGATGGCGTCATCCCGGACATAGTGGTCATGGCCAAGGGGATCGGCAACGGCTTTCCGCTTGGTGCTGTTGTTGCGCAAAAGCACGTAGCCGCACCGATGGCCGAAAAGTTCATGTTCCACACCTACGGCGCTAACCCCACTTGCTGTGCGGCTGGTCGTGCCGTGCTGTCGGTGATGAAAGAAGACCGGTTGCAGGACAATGCAAAGACCGTAGGTGCGGCGCTGTTAGAGCGTCTGAAGGATTTACAGCGTAAACACAGGGCAATCGGTGATGTCCGGGGCCGGGGATTGATGCTGGCGATTGAGATGGTAAAGGACCATAAGACGAAAGAACCTGACAGGGAAACCACCGCAGCAGTTTTTGAAAAATGCCGTGACGCCGGATTGGTCTTGTCAAAATCAGGCCCACACCAGTCAGTGCTGCGTATGGTGCCGCCGCTGTGTCTGAGTGCAGCGGATGTTGAAGTCGTGGCGGATGGTCTGGATCAGGCGTTCTCGGCGTTGATCTGAAAATTGGTGCTTTCGCGCTCCTGTAATTCCAGATCAACCGCGATCCGCGTCAGGCTCTGGGTATTTTCCCCATTGATGACACCGACCAGCAACTGCGCTGCTTCGATTCCGATCTTGTTGGCGCGCAGCCGTACTGTTGTGAGGCTGGGATAAATCTCGCCCGACCCGGAAAAGTCCCCAATGCCAGCAACGGCAACGTCTTGGGGAATCTTCATGCCAAGGGCCTGGGCTTCGTATATCGAGCCCTGAGCGATGACGTCGTTTCCACAGATCAGAGCGGTGGGGGGAGTGTCTCGTTGCAAAAGCGCGCGGCAACAAATCCGCGCGTGTTTAATGGAATAGATGGACTGGGAGCGCAACTCGTTGGGAATCTTCAACCCTGCTTCTTCGATTTTTGAAATCACACCGGCAAAACGAGCTGCCGCCCGATCATTGCCAGCTAATTGGGGAAAGATAGTCCCGATGTTTTTGTGTCCTTTGGACAGGATGTGATCGGCGATCTGCTGTCCGGCTTCGAAATTGTCCGAGCCAACGCAATGGATACGTGACAACTGGTTGTAATTCCAGATCGCGACGCAGGGTGTTTCGCGCAATTCCAGAAGGTCATAGGTTTCCGCATTGTGTTCCAGACCAATGAGCGCGATCCCTTCGACCCGATGACTGAGGAGCGAACGTAGCAGCTGGTATTCACTCTTCAAATCATAGCCGTGGGTTGTGACCAGCATGGTAAACCCATGTTCAGCCAAAGTTGAGGTAAACGCCTGAATCAGGTTGGCAAAAATTGCGTTGTCCAAAGTCGGTACGATTAATCCGATCATTCCGCTGCGCTTGCCATGGATGGCCTGCGCCGCCCGATTGCGGATATATCCGGTCCTTTCGACGGCCTGATTGATTCGTTTTTTGGTGTCAGCGCGCACTTTGTCCGGGTGGTTGAACGAGCGTGAGACCGTGGCCGCAGACACCCCTGCAGCAATCGCAACGTCAATAATATCAGCATACTTCTTTCTCATACCAGGGTGAAAATACCAGAAATGAAAACGTTTGCATAACTATTTTCATTGGCTAGCCTTACTAATCACCAACACTACGAAAGGGCGATACAGCGCATGGAGTTTCTGTTTCATTTCGGCGAGGTCTTCACGCTGACTTCAATGCTGCTGCTGATCGGAGGCACCATCGGCGGTCTGATACTTGGAGCAACACCAGGCCTGTCGCCGACCATGGCGGTGGCGCTGCTGATCCCATTTACCTTTCAGCTGGAAGCTGTTCACGGGCTGATTTTGCTGGGGGCGGCCTATACTTCGACGGTAGCGGGTGGCGCTGTCAGTGCCATTCTGCTGAAGATACCAGGAGCGCCGGCAAATATAGCAACAACCCTTGACGGGCACACGATGGCGAAAAAGGGCCAAGGGGCGCGTGCACTTCAGTTGTCCTTTATTGCCTCACTTTTCGGTGGCTTGTTCGGAGTATTCCTGCTGATATTTCTAACACCGGTTCTGGCCCAGTGGGCGCTGGCGTTCAGCTATTCGCACACGTTCTGGCTGGCGATCATCGGGGTGGCCGTTATCGGATCACTGGAATCAAGTTCGGTTGTCAAAGGGTTGCTGTCTGGCTGTATTGGCATGTGGCTGGCGACCATCGGCTTTGATGATATTCAGGGTGCCAAGCGCTTTGTATTTCATCCCGCCTTGTCAGGGGGCATCAACATCATTCCGGCCCTGATTGGCCTGTTTGCCATTCCTCAGGTGATCTCGATGTTCGCCAAGGGACGGTTTGACACTTCTGTTGAGCAGATTACGGTTGAAAAACACCCGATCGGCGAAGCCTTTAGGGAGGTTTTCCGGCGATTCCGCGCTCTTGGCGTCGGGACGGTTGTCGGTTCCATTATCGGCCTGATCCCGGGCGTTGGCGGGCAGATCGCCGGGCTGGTTGCTTACGACCAATCGAAGAAGTTCTCACCGGAAAAAGCCAAATTCGGAACTGGCCATTCCGAGGGCGTAATCGCGGCAGAATCTGCAAACAACGCGATGGTCGGCCCATCATTGGTTCCGCTTCTGACCCTTTCGATCCCTGGCAGCCCGACCGCGGCAGTGCTGCTAGGCGGCCTGATCATTCACGGTATTTTTCCCGGCCCCAAACTGTTTGATACCTACCCCGAAGTAATTTGGCCTTTTATCAATTCGATGCTGCTTGGCCAGATTCTGATGTGCGTCTTTGGCATTTACATCGCCTCGTTTGCGGCGAGGGTGGCACAGGTGCCGCAATCGGTTATGGCAGCGATTGTTCTGGGGTTGGCGGTTTACGGGTCCTTTGCGGTGCAGCAGTCGATGAACGACGTCTATGTCATGGCAGCATTAGGCGCGATGATGTTTTTCCTTGAACGCTTTGGGTTCTCAGCCGCACCGCTGGTGCTTGGACTGATCCTTGGCCCGATTGCTGAAAGCAATTTCGTCACTGGCAATCAGATATCTTTGGCTCAGGATGGGCCAGCGGTCTATTTCCTCACTGGCACTCTCAACCTCACCTTGATCGCAATCGCAGTTGTGTCGATTGGGTATTCGCTGTGGTCGGAAATTTCGGCCCGGAGGGCGGCTTCATGAACATGCAGCAGCATCGCATATCATCGGGTGTCATCACCCTGCTTGCCATCTGGGTCTGCTATCTCAGCTTTACCGAACGCCCCGCTGAAGCCTACTTGTTCCCGCGCATCATCGCCGTGTTCTTTCTGGCCTTTGCGATCTGGACTTTTGGCAAGGCGCTTTTGGGCCGTTCCAATACCGGTGTGGGCCTGTCTTATGACATGGCGGTAAAAATGGCACCGGGGCTGCTGGTGTCGGTGATCTACATCTTCTGGGCAGCGAAGGCGTTCGGTTTTTACACCGCCAGCACCCTGACATTTTTCATTCTTGTGTCGATTTACGATCCGGCACCGCACGGGAAAATCGGGTCGTGGGTCAAACGCGCAGTTATCACCGTCGGCTTTATCGCCGTCATCTATGCACTCTTTGCGGTTGTGCTGAAAGTCTACACGCCGCGGGGGATGTTTTTGTAGCCGCCACAACGGCGGCAGTCTTAAGGGAGGAACAAAGATGAAGAAACTACTGGCAGCTCTGGCGATATCGCTGATGAGCTTTGGCGGGATGGCCGCTGCAGACTATCCGGATCGTCCGGTGCTTCTGATGGTCTCATACGGTGCTGGGGGTGCCACGGATTTTCAGGCCCGGATCGTGACCATTCCAGCGGGCAATGAAGATCAGCTTGGCATGCCGATTGCGATCATCAACAAGCCGGGTGCCGGTGGCCGTGTTGGCTGGAACTGGTTTGCAACCGAGGCCGAGGCCGATGGCTATACGCTGGGCGCTTACAACATCCCGCACTTCATCGCCCAGTCGATCAAGGGCGGCGTGGATTATTCAAAAGACAGTTTTGAGCCGATTGCAAACTGGGGTGCCGATCCGGCGGTGTTTATTGTCGGCAAGGACAGCGCGTTTAACTCCATGGCTGATGTTGTCGCCTACGCCAAGGAAAACCCCGGCAAGCTGACCTTCTCAGGCGCCGGCTTGTTTGTGGGTCACCACATTGCAGCGCTACAGATCGAGAAGGCAGCTGGCGTGAAGATGGCCTATATCCCGACCAAAGGCGGTGGCGCAGCGGCGATGAAAGCCGTGATTGCGGGTGACGTTCTGGGCGGGGTCAACAATTTGTCTGACGCCTTCCGCGCCCGCGAAGCGGGTAACATCAAAATCCTCGGCGTGGCCGATCTTGAGCGCAACGAGTTTTTGCCCGACGTCCCGACGATGAAAGAGCAGGGGTTGGATGTGGACAACTCCTCGGTCAACTTCCGCGGCATCATGGTGCCAAAGGGAACACCGCAGGAGATTATCGACAATCTTGCCGCGGTGGTTCCAAAAATGTTCGAGCATAAACGTGTGAAACAGCGGATGAAAGCAGGCGGATCGCCCCTACACATAATGACCCGCGACGAAGTTCTGGCGATGTGGGAAGCTCGCCAGAAAACCCTCGAAGAACTGTTGGCAGGTCTTTAAACAGGCGGCGGGGTGGCAAAACCTGCCACCCCCGTACAACTCCGGGAAATTCCATGACTGACCTCACCGATCAGGACATCGTCGACGCCTTGCTGCTGAGGGCTCGAACGGCTCAGGAACGCTTTGCCAAAGACGCAACGCAGAAGCGCTACGATAAGGCAGCGCTGGCTGTCGGTTGGGCGATCATGCAACCCGAACGCAACGCCGAAATGGCAGAACTAGCGGTGGAAACTACCGGGCTTGGCAACGTCGCAGACAAAATCACCAAGAACCACCGAAAAACACTGGGATTGCTGCGCGATATTTCGGACGTGAAAACCACAGGCATCATCCGCGAAGATCCCGAAAACGGGATCACAGAAATTGCCCGCCCCATTGGCGTGGTGGGGTGCGTTGTACCCTCGACCAACCCGATTGCGACGCCTGCCAACAATATCATTAACGCGCTCAAATGCGGTAACGCGATTATCCTGTCGCCCTCGCCAAAGGGGATTGCGGGATGCGAGCGGTTGATGGAACATATTTACGCCGAGTTCGACAAGCTCGGGATCGACAGGGACCTTGTTCTGATGATCCCGGCCCCTGGGACCAAGGCGAAGACTCAACGGATGCTTGAGGTCACAGACCTTGTGGTAGTCACCGGCAGCCAGGACAACGTGCGCCGCGCCTATTCTTCGGGAACTCCGGCGATTGGTGTGGGAGCGGGCAACGTAACGGTCATCGTTGACGAAACCGCAGATATGCAGGACGCGGCAGAAAAGATTGCCGCTTCCAAGACCTTTGACAACGCAACCTCCTGTTCGTCGGAAAACGCGCTGGTTGTCGTTGACACAATCTATGATGATTTTATCGCCGCATTGGCGGATGCTGGCGGTGCATTAGTCAAGGACGAACGGTCAATCGTCGCGAACCTCTGGCCCGATGGAAAGCTAAGTCGACACGCCATCGCCAAAGACGCCGATGTGCTGATTGACGTTCTAGGCCTCAAAGGGAAGGTGCCTGACGACACAAAATTCCTTGTCGTCCCAACAGCCGGGATTGGCAAACAGCATCCCTTGTCCGGCGAAAAGCTCTCGCGAGTTGTCGCACTTTACCGTGCCGCCGATTATAACGCGGCCAAAGCCCTTGTATCTGAAATTCTGGCCTATCAGGGGGCCGGGCACTCGGTTGGCATTCACACGACCGACGTGGATCGACCGGTTGCTTTGGGTCACGAAATGCCCAGTTGCCGGGTCATCGTCAATCAGGCGCACTGCTTTGCCACTGGTGGATCTTTCACAAATGGCTTGCCGTTTTCCCTGTCCATGGGTTGCGGCAGTTGGGGTGGCAACTCCATTGACGAGAACTTGCATTGGAAGCACTTCATGAACATAACCCGAGTTGTGCGTGAACTGCCCGACAGCACGCCGGAACTGGACCAGATATTTGGTGACTACTGGGCTTCCGCAGGAAAATGAAATCGGACGCCAACACTCCGCCAGCAGGGACTCTGCGTGACTGGATCGACTTTCAGGCAGAGAAACGAGGTGGCCAGATCAGCCATGTTTTCCCGGGGGAAAACCAACAGGCTACCTGGTCTGACATGCGCAATGCCGCCCGCAGCATCGCTGAACATCTGGCCGGTCTCGGGGTTGAAAAAGGCGAAAGTGTCGGCCTGTGTCTGCCAAACGGAAAAATGGGCATCACCTGCCTTCTGGGCGTGCTTTACGGTGGCTATAGGGCGACGACGCTGAACCTGATTGCCGGAGCATCGGCGCTTGGCTTTGCACTCAGCCATAGTGCCGCGCGATTTGTTTTTGTCGCAGCCGACAAAGCCGACGTGCTTGACGAGGCGCAGGCAACCTCTGATAGTGCTGCCACTCCAATTATTGTCGATCAGAACATCCGCTGGCCAAACGGCGGGCAAACCGGGCCCCTGGCCGATGTCGGCGCGGGCGACGATGCCTTGCTGATGTACACATCGGGCACCACCGGCCAGCCCAAGGGCGTCGTTCATTCCCAGTCAAGCATATTGGCCGGGGGCTGGACCACGGCGCTTGCTCACGAACTTAGCGCGGATGATCGGGCTTACTGCGTTCTGCCGTTTTTCCACATCAACGGCCTGTGCGTCACATTGATTGGCCCACTGGTTTCCGGTGGCTCTGTCATCGTTGCTGAACGTTTCTCCAACAGCCGGTTCTGGCTGGACTGCGAAAATCATGAGGCCACCTGGTTTTCAGTTGTGCCTACAGTCATTTCCCACCTTCTTCACAGCGAGAGCGTACCGTCAGGCGCGGTGAAGGCCCGGCTCCGATTTGGCCGCTCCGCCTCGGCGCCGCTGGCACCCGACGTGCAATCGGCATTCGAGAACCGGTTTGATGTGCCGATCATCGAAACCATGGGCTTGACGGAAGCAGCTGCTCAAATCCTGTCAAACCCGCTGCCGCCGGGCGTGCGTAAAATCGGTTCTCCGGGTGTCGCTGTTGGCAACGAGGTGGAGATAAGGCGGCCGGACGGTGTAGATTGCGCTGCAAAAGAAACCGGAGAGATCGCAGTTCGCGGTCCCAACGTCATGCAGCGCTATCTCAACAACCCCGAAGAAACCGCCCGGGTTCTGACCAAAGACGGATGGTTGCTGACCGGCGATCTGGGCCACAGGGATGAGGACGGCTACGTCTTTGTAACCGGCCGTTTGAAAGAGCTGATCATCAAGGGAGGCGAGAACATTGCCCCGCGTGAGGTGGATGAGGCCCTGTATTCGGTGGCCGATGTCGTTGAGGCGTGTGCCTTTGCGCAGGCTTGTGATACCTACGGCCAGCGGGTCGAGGCAGCTGTGGTGCTGCGCAATGGTTCCAAAGTGACCGAAGAAGAATTGATAGCGGCATGTCACAATCTGATCGGCACATTCAAATCACCGGACCGGGTTCACTTCATGGCTGAACTGCCCAAAGGCCCGTCGGGTAAAATCCAGCGGCGCATTCTGGCAGAAAAGCTTTAGGAAAACCGGGCTGGCTTCAGGCCAGACTGAAACCACGTTATCAGGCTGACAATTGAATAGACCGGCAGGCCGGTTGCCTTGGCAATATCTGCGGCGTAGGGCGGCATGTTGGTGCACTCCAGCACAATAGCACCGAGGTCCGGATGCGCCGCCTGCAACGCCAAAGCTGCCTCAATATTGTCCTTGCGGGCCAGTTCCACATCCAGCGACGGTTCGTTCCCCAGGACAACCCGCGAAAACTCGGCCCCGCCTTCGGTTGACCCTATCGGAGTGCCCGGTGGAACATTTGCCTGTTTCAAATGCGCTTGGCTCAGTGTGGATGCCGAGATACTGAGGATTCCAGCCTGCTTGCCCTTTGGCAAAATCCGGTTCACCATTTCGACTTGCATCAGGGATGACGTTACCACCGGAACACCCAGAGCCTCGGCCAGCTCTTCCTGGAACAGCGAAAGAAATCCGCAATTGGTTGAAATCCCGTCTGCTCCGTCGAGGAGCAATTCGCGCCCCGCGTCAATGAACCGGCCCAGCAATCCATCGGCACCGCGGGTGACCACATGTTCAGGCGATGCGTCACGCACAACCCGGTACAACACCGGAAACGGCCACGTCTGCGCATTACCCATATCGCCGAGAATTCGGGGAAACCGCGCATCCAGCATCAGCACTCCCACAGCAGCGCCGTAAATTGATTTACCGCCGGTTTCTTGCAAATCCTCGACCTCCAAAGATTGGTGCTGACAGAGCCGACAGCCACCGATACGTTGCCCGGGCGAACGGATATATCAAGGGAAAACTGGAAAGACCGCAAAATGGGACAAGACAGATCAAACACGATGAGCGGTGCCGAAGCCCTGGTTCGCATGCTTGAAGCCCACGGTGTGACCCATATTTTCGGGTTGTGCGGTGACACGACGTTGCCGTTTTACGATGCCATGGCGCGGCTGGATCACGGCATCAGCCATATTCTGACCCGGGACGAACGTCACGCAGCCTATATGGCTGACGGATATGCCCGGGTGACCGGCAAACCGGGCGTGTGCGAGGGGCCATCGGGTGGCGGCGCAACCTATATTCTGCCCGGTGTGATCGAGGCCAGCGAAAGCTCAATTCCCATTCTGGCGATTACCAGCGACGTTGCGACCACCTCGCGTGGGAAATACCCTTTGACGGAGCTTGATCAGGTTGCGCTTTTTGAACCGCTGACAAAATGGAACGCCTCGCTTGATGACGCCGCCAGCCTGCCGGCGATGTTGCGCAAGGCGTTCCGGGCGATGACAACCGGGCGTCCCGGGGCGGTGCATCTTGCGCTGCCCTATGACACGCAGAAGAACCCGACCGATGGTGACGAAATCTGGGCTGATCGGCGGCACCGGACGTTTCCCGTGGAACGGGCTGCGGCTGACCCCGAGGCGGTTACCCAAGCGGTTGATATCTTGGTCAAAGCAAAATCCGCCGTGGCGATCTGCGGAGGCGGCCCTGTCATTTCCGGAGCATTTGACGCGCTGCAGCAGGTTGTCGAGGCGCTGGATATGCCGGTTGCCACAACGGTTTCCGGGCAGGGCACCATTGCCGAAACCCATCCGTTGGCGCTTGGGGTTGTTGGCTCGAACGGCGGAATACCGGCCACTCGGGCAGTGATAGACGAGGCGGATGTCATCCTGTTCATTGGCTGCCGCGCCGGTTCTGTGACCACCGAACGCTGGCGCTCGCCGCCCCGAGGCAGGACCATCATTCACATCGACAGCGACCCGATGGTGATTGGCGCGAATTATAAAACCGAAGTCGCGATCTGTGCGGACGCCAGACTGGCGCTGGAGGCTCTGGCAGCCGAGCTTGCAGGCCGAGGAGCGTTGCCCAGTCAGAACGGAACCGCAAAGGCCAGAACCGCCTGGGACGTGAAATTAGGCGATTTCAACAAATTGTCAGGCAATGAAGATACCCCCATCCGCCCTGCGAGGGTCATGGCCGCCCTGATGAATACTCTTAACGACGATGCAACCATTGTCGCCGACCCCGGTACGCCGTGCCCCTATTTCTCGGCCTATTACCGCTGGCCACGTGCCGGGCGCCACTTCATCACCAACCGGGCGCACGGGGCGCTTGGCTGGTCTCTGGGCGCGGCGATGGGCGCCCATGTTGGCCGGCCCGAAGTAAAAACCATCAGCGTCATGGGTGACGGCTCTTTTGGTTTCTGCTGCGGGGAGTTTGAAACCATGGTGCGCCACAACATGCCGATAACGGCCATAGTATTTTCAAACGCAAGTTTTGGCTGGATAAAAGCCGGACAGAACAGCGGTTTTGACAAGCGGTTTTACAACGTTGATTTCAACCGTACCGATCACGCCGCGGTCGCCAGCGCCTTTGGTGTCAAATCCTGGACCGTGTCGGAACCCGCCGATCTGGAACCCGTCCTGGCGAAAGCGTTTGCGCATGACGGCCCAACATTGGTCGACATCATTTCACAACCTCTTCACGAAGCAGCAGCGCCGGTGTCGGAATGGGTGGCATGACGAAGCAGTTCACCGCGAATATGCTGCAAAAACTGTTGGCCGACCGCAGATAATGGCCTGTTTTTGGAGGTGACAATCGCGATATCGAGAAGGACGGGTGGTTTGAAAGGTCGCTCCGTGTATCCGTCACCGGAGTCATACATCAGTGTAAAGGGATCAATCAGCGAAACGCCCATCCCAAGTTTGACGAAGCTTAACATGTTGTGAAACAAATGGGTGTGGATCTGCGTCCGCCAACGCGCGCTCACTGCTTGAAAAGCTTCGCGTGTCCGCCTGTGCGTCATGTGATCCAGCCCCATAACGATAAATGGCGTATCGTCCAGTAATCCAGGCGTCAGTACTGCGTGTTTCGCCAAAATACTTTGTTCGGGCAGGACACAGATGGTTTCAAAATGCATGATTTCCGCAGTCAGAGCATCGTGCAGGATCGGTAATTCGCAAATTCCGATTTCAAAAAGCCCAGCCAGCACCCATTCCTGAATCTTGTTCGACGTCTGCGCCTGAAACGAAACCGACAGGTTTGGCCGGGACTCCAGGAATCCGGCGATCTGATCGGGCAGGAATCCAAATGACAGCGCATGCGTTGCGGCAACCTGCAACTGCCCGACCTGCTGGTTCTGCAAATCGGTCACAACCTGGGACACGTGATCCAGTCCGCGGACCACCGTATCAACCTCCTGATACAGCGCCATGGCTTCTGGCGTTGGCATCAGCCGCCCGCTTTTCCTGTGGAACAGTTTGAGCCGGGTCTGGGCTTCCAGTTGCGCCAGCAGATTGCTGACCGCGGGTTGTGAAACACCCAGTGTTTGCGCAGCGGCGGTGACTGTGCCGGTTTCGATGACGGCGTGCAGGGCCTGCAGGGGGCGAAAGCGCATTTGTTATCATTTTTTCTGATGGACAGGGAAATTATTAGTATTTGATATTATGGGTAAGTCAAGCCAGTGTGACATCTTGGGAGGCTGCTTTGAGCGCAAATCCAGAGCATATCATGGTTATCGGCGCAGGAATTGTCGGCGTGTCAACGGCGATTTGGCTCCAGCGGGCTGGTCACCGGGTGACTCTGCTGGACCGGGAAGGTCCGGCTGCCGGTGCGTCCTTTGGCAATGCCGGTATCCTGGCTGCCTGTGCAATTGTTCCGGTAACTGTTCCCGGCCTGATCTGGAAAGCGCCAAAGATGCTGTTCAGCAGGGATCAACCGCTGTTTCTGAAGTGGCGTTATCTGCCCAGACTGGTTCCGTTTCTTCTGAAATACCTCGCCAATACAAATGCCCGGTCGGTGGACAGAGCGTCGCAGGCCCTGAGCCAGTTACTTCACGATTCACCCGAACAGCATGTGGCTCTGGCAAAGGGTACACCGGCGGAGAATTACATAACAACAGATGATTATCTGTTTGGATACAAGGACAAAACCGAATTTGAAGCGGACAGTTTTGTTTGGAATCTCAGAAAAAACTTCGGCGTCAAATACACGGAAATGAAGGCTGAAGCGCTTGCAGAATTTGACCCGTCACTAAAAGGTCGTTTTGGTTACGGCGTCCACTGCCCCTATCACGGTCATATTTCTGACCCCGGAGCCTATGTTGAAGCGCTGGCCGGGCATTTTGAAGCCTCGGGTGGGGAAGTCCTTCAGGCGGAACTTAGCGGCTTTGACATTTCTGCGGGCCGGTGTTGCGGTATCGAAACAAACACCGGAACGCTGAAAGCCGATACCTACATTCTGGCCACGGGGGCGTGGAGCGGCCCATTGGCCAACGCTCTGGGGATCACGGTGCCGCTGGAATCTGAACGCGGTTATCATGTTGAATTTACTAATCCTTCCATCACTCTGCGGGCACCGATCATGGTGGCAGCAGGTAAGTTTGTTGCCACACCAATGGAGGGACGTCTAAGATGCGCTGGAGTTGTCGAGTTTGGCGGGCTCGATTTACCCGCTTCCAAAGCGCCGGCGGAATTTTTGAAACGGAGCATTGCGAAATTGTTTCCCGACCTGACCTACGACGGGGTTGAAGAGTGGATGGGGCACAGACCGGCAACAGCAGATTCTATTCCCGTGATCGGCAAAAGCCCGAAGGCCGAGAACGTGTTAGTGGGTTACGGGCATCACCATATTGGCCTGACAGGCGGGCCAAAAACCGGCAGATGGTTGGCGCAACTGGCCTCCGGACAGCCAACAAACGCTGATCTGTCTGCTTATGCACCGGGTCGATGAAAAAGAAAAATAAATTCAACAAGAGAGGATGACATGACTAAATATGCAAACATACTGAGCGCCGCTGCTGTTGCGGTGGCCATCGCAGGATCGGCCAGCGCAGAGAGCTGGGACATGCCGATGGCTTATTCGGCTACCAATTACCATTCTGAATTGGGTGTGGTATTCGCCGACAAGGTGCGTGAATACACCAGCGGCGGCATCGACATCACCGTGCATCCGGGCGGCTCGCTGTTCAAAGGTGGCGAGATTAAGCGCGCCATTCAGACCGGACAGGTGCCCATTGGCGAGCGGATAATGTCCGCCCATTCCAACGAGGACCCGCTGTTTAACTGGGACAACCTGCCATTTGTGGCCACGAATTATGTGGATAGTGAAAAGCTGTGGGGTGCAGCCAAGGAAACAGTCAATGCCCATTTGGCAGATCAGAACCTAGTTGCGCTGTACACGTGCCCTTGGCCGGGTCAGGGCTTTTATTTCAAAAAGGAAGTGAACTCCTCAGCTGACATTCAGGGAATAAAATTCCGCTCCTATAACGCCGCAACTGCTACCGTCGCGGAAATGTTAGGTATGGTCCCTGTGCAGATCGAAGCAGCGGAACTTCCGCAGGCGCTGGCAACCGGCGTGGCCGACGGCTTCATTTCATCGGGATCCACAGGTTACGACCGCAAGGTGTGGGAGCATCTTTCTCACTACTACAAAGTGAAC
>JAAEUI010000360.1 GCA_024227475.1 Paracoccaceae bacterium
AACCCTCGCTTGGGGTGCAGGAATTTCAGGGTGATGTCGCCTGACGAGCAGACATGGATCCAGTGATTCTTTTTGTTGACCCGCAATGAGGTCTCGTCCACATGCATCGCAGGCATGGCCAGGATCTGTTCAATAGCGGTTTGCTCCCAGGTTTCCAATGCCTGATGCAGGCTGTATCACATATTTCAGAATGGTCGCCTCGGAGATCACCTGCCCGATCAGCGTCCGGATCGATTGTTGAACCCGCTTCAGCGAGATCATCTGAGCGATCAGCAGGTTCAGGATATACCCCTTGATGCCTGAGCCGTACTGCAACGGTCCGGGCATGTCTTTAGGAAACCGGCCCTTGGTCTGCGCCTGGCAACAGGGGCATTGCTTGATCTCGGCGTCAACGTGGCTCACCACCTTTTCAAAGATGATGTCGATCCGGGTGCGTCTTTCGTGTTCGTGACAAGGTGTGTCGCTCAGGTCTTCGCCGCAGGTTTCGCACTGATTGACTTCGGCGACCTGAACAGTCTCTACCGTCCGGGTGTTGCCGGAGCGCGCATCGTTCTGCGCCTTGCCCTTGCCATTGGCGCCTGGATGGGTGATTGCGGTATCGTCCTTGGGTGTTTGAGAGGACGGTTTGCTGGAGTTAGTGGTGTCTTTTTGTGTGTGCTTTTCCATGAACACGGCCATCAACACCTCGAACAGCATCAGCATGGCCCGGAACAGGGCGCGGCTTTCCGCCGCCATCTTGCCGTCGGCTGAAAGGCGTTCGAATTGCACCTTTAACGTGTCGAACTCTTCCCTGAGAGCGTTTTTATT
>JAAEUI010000361.1 GCA_024227475.1 Paracoccaceae bacterium
CAAGCAGCGGGGCAGCAGCAGGGAAGTAGACGAGCTCGAGAAGCTCAAAAAGGCACCCAACGGACTCGGTCAGCTCCGTGCAGGTGCCGGCATAGGCCAAGATGCCCGCGTAGGCCAGTTCGCCACCAGCGACCCCCACACCTACATCGCCGCCATTGAGCATTTCGCCGCCGCCCTCGCCACCATCACCCGCACCCCCAAACACATCTTTTTCAAGCAGCAGGGAGCCATTTCGGGTGAAGCTCTTTTAACAATGGAAAGCCCCCTAACCCGCAAAGTCAACAAGCGCATCGACCGCTTTACGCCTGAATGGCGCGATGCCTTCACCTTCCTCATGCAGCTGCGCCGCCACCCCATCAAATCATCCGACATCAAGCCTATTTTCCAACCAAGCGCAACCGTCCAACCGTTCACCCAGGCACAAACCCGCAGCATGAATAAATCGGCAGGAATTCCCATCGTCACCCAGTTACGCCGCGAAGGATGGACACAGGCGGAAATCAACCAGCTAACAACAGACGTAGAGCAAGAAATAGGAGCATTAACCATACCGGATGCTGCAAACCAATGATCCAATCTTTGACCCGATTTCCCGCCAATACCATGCCGACATGCTGGCACTCGCTACAGCAGCCATTAACGCCCGCACTGAGCGGCGACCAAAAGTCGCTGGTCGAAGTGGCCGTTTCTCCCAATCCACCTACCGCCAGGCACAGGCCGAGCTTGCCACAGCCACCACCCACGCCACGCTGCTGCTTTCCGGCGCAGATATGTCTCATTCCTTCGTCAAAGAATTCTGGAAAGAGCAGCAGCGGATCATCAACGCCTCTTCATGGAAGATTGCCCGTGACGTTGCCAACGGCCGTTACTCCTTCGACAAGCTCAAGAACCGCCCGGTCACTGAGCTTGTCGAAGCGCGTCTCGACCTCTGGACACACTCGCTCGGCCGCGTCTGGCATCTTGGCCTTATCGCCCCCTCTGCAAAAAAATTCACGTATCAACTGCAGTGGCTCATCGGCAAAACAGAAAAACATTGCAACACCTGCCTCGGCAATAACGGCCGTATCAAAAGCAAGCAATTTTGGTTCCAACTCGCCATCAAAAAGAAAATCTACCCCCAAGGCCCAGGGCTTGAATGTGGAGGCTGGCGCTGCGATTGCCGATTCAAAAAAGTTATCTAACTCATTCCACGCTCCGCGTGGAGAGAGACCCTAAGGGTTTTAAAAACCCTTAGGGTCTGAACGCTTACCAAATGCTTACAGCGGCCAAGACGGCCGTTAATGAAATACCAAGCTAGAGAATAGCAGCGGCTGGAGAACAGCCGCCAGGAGACGAATTATGAGTGACACACAAACAAACAACGAATCCAACAACACAGTAAACTTTACCGACTGGCTAACCGAGCAAGATGAAGCCACCCAATCCATGATCAACGGCCATATCACCGGCCTCAAGTCCGCACTCGACACAGAGCGCAGCGACCGTAAAAAACTGGAGAAGCAGGTTAGAGAAACCGCCAAACAATTAGAGGCTGGCAGCGAGACGCGCCAGCAGCTTGAGACAATGGCCAATGACCTCGCCACCGCCAACGGCCGCAGCAGCTTCTACGAATCCGCCCACGGAGCGGGTGTAAAAAATCTCCCCCTTGCCTATGTTGCAGCGCGAGAAGCCCAGCTATTAGGCGACGACGGCGCGGCCGATATGAAAGCGATGAAGGAGAGATTCCCAGAGCTATTCACGGTTCCCGTTTCCCCCGCAGGAAACGCCGGAGAAGGCACCCAGCACCCCGCCCCCAACTCAGAACCCGACATGGACACCTTCATCCGCCGCGCAGCCGGACGACAATAATCTCGTAGGGGCATGGTGTCGCCATGCCCCCACTGTGGCCGTGCGTCCCGCCGAGCCACACCAGCTTAAAGGAGCAAACAATGCCTTTCAATAACCTCATATCCCGCACCGACACCGACGCCCTCATTCCCGAAACCGTCAGCCGCACCATCATCCAACACGTCCCCGAGCAATCCGCCGTCCTCAACCTCGCCCGCCGCCTGCCCAACATGACCACCAACCAACGCCGCATGCCCGTCCTCTCCATCCTCCCCACCGCCTACTTCGTAGACGGCGACACCGGACTCAAACAAACCACCGAAGTCAACTGGGCCAACAAATACCTCAACGCCGAAGAAATCGCCTGCATCGTCCCCATCCCCGAATCCGTCCTCGACGACGCCGACTACCCCATCTGGAGCGAAGTCCGGCCACTCGTCGAAGAAGCCATCGCCGTCACCATCGACGCCGCCATCCTGCACGGCACCAACGC
>JAAEUI010000362.1 GCA_024227475.1 Paracoccaceae bacterium
GCCCTGGGCGGCCCCCGTTATCAATGCAACTTTTCCGTCTACTCTACCCAAGTTCACTCTCCCGTCAGATAGCGATGAAGATCGCTGTCAAGCTTCATGTGCGTAAATACTCTCATTATTGTCGGCCCGCGCGCTCAATATTTCGGACGGCCGGAAATGATCGCCATACTCATCAGCGAACCGATCGCACATGGCGACAAAGCTGGCCAGACCCATAGTGTCTACGTAGGACAAGACGCCCCCGGTGTAGGACGGATAGCCCCAGCCCAGCAACGTCGACAGGTCCGCGACAACGGGGTCCAGTTGGTGCGCGGCCCAGAGTTCTGCGGCCGCGAGGCTCTGAATGGCCAGCAGGCGTTGCTTGAGTGTTTCAAAGTCAAAATCAATGTTCATTGGGTCGGGAGAATGCCGCGCTTCAGCCAGGTTTGCCGGCGCATCTTCCATGCCCGCAGCCCAGCCCGCATTTCCCACCAACGATGCCGGGAGACCTTGGTTCAGCATTCTTTGCCCTTCTTCATCGTAGACCCGCC
>JAAEUI010000363.1 GCA_024227475.1 Paracoccaceae bacterium
AATCCAGCATCCAGAAGGGCTACTGGCGACCAGCCGCACGCACCACACGAAAACCGTCGAGCCTGACCACGAAGCTGTACCTGAGACGGAGGGCGCAGCGCACCCACTGAGGGTCACTCCCCCAGGAGCCACCTCGTAACAAACGTAAGTTAGCATCACCTTCCTCCCAAACTTTTGCATTCGACGGCGCGCCTTCGTAGTTATCATGCCAGGGATCAGCAACCCACTCCCAAACATTGCCCAGCATGTCATACAATCCGAAGGCATTGGGACGAAAACTTCCGACCGGAGCGCTTACAGCATAACCATCATCACAATTATGGATTGTCCAATCCGACATCTCTTTTTTAGCGGTTTCATCAGCAACATTTGCATATTGACACGCATCATCCGGATTATCACCCCAATAACGGGCGGTTGTCGTTCCGGCCCGCGCCGCGTATTCCCATTCCGCCTCTGTGGGCAGCCTGAATTCGTCTTTCCCTTTATTTGACTTTGTCAACCAGTCTATAAAGTTCGTCGCCTCCTCCCAACTTACATACACGACCGGTTGCTCATCAGCGTTTAAGGAATGTCCTTTAAAATCCTGACTGTCATGTTTTGGAATGAATTGACGATATTGCGCGTTGGTCACTTCGGTTCTGCCCATCCAGAAGCCATTAACTGTTACCTGATGGCGTGGTTTTTCATCACTACTGCACTCTGTTTCCTGCTCGCCGCAGCCCATCCAGAAGGTTCCGCCTTCAATCCAGACAAACTCCATGCCGGTAGCCTCTTCCCGGCAGACATTCCCGGCAGTCAGACGCGACCAGCAATTTGCCGGTGTCGGCGTCGGGGTCAAACTCGCCTGAACCTGCTGAATTTGAGTCGCAATAGCCGGATCTTCGGAAGGCGTTGCCGTCGGCGTTATTGTCGGCGTTGCTGTCGGCTCAACTGGAAGCGGCGTCGGCGTCGGTGTTGGTGTTGGCGTTGGCGTCACTGCCGGCGTTGTGGTTGGGGCTGGCATGAGAGCCGGGCGGAGCATAACGACCGGGTTCGCGGCTGCTTGCACGGCTTGTCTGTTTAACGCCTCCAAAATGTTCTGTTCCGTCACCAGGATCGTTTCTCCTGACTCGAAGATGGGTTCCAGTTTGTTGATCCATGCCAGATCCTCCTTGCTGCCGATATGCAAGGCGCGGTCACAGCTTGAGAAAATTTCGTTATCCGGCAGAAAACCGGGAACATCGCCTCGCGTCCACCAGATAATCTGGCTCTGGTTCAGCAAAGGGCCGGCAGCGCGTGTGATCTGCTGTAATGCCTCTTCAATCCGCCATGCGCCCTGTTCATCAGGACGAATGCTGTAGAGCAGATCAACGGAGCGGGTTTGCAGGAAGGTATTGCGTAAACGGCGCAAGCGGGGATGTTCAGGGGACTTGCCTATCATTTCGAATCCGATGCTCATCTGCCGGTTTGCAGGAGCCTGCTCTCCTAAGGTCTCTTTCCAGGTCAACAGTTTGACCGGCGCACCGGCGGGTTCCGCGCTTTGCGGGCAATGCTCGACGCTCAGCCCGATTTCAGGATATTCTGCCTGACAGGGCTGTTCGACATCCTGCCTTGCCAGCAGGATTTGAGTGGATTGTTCCTCTGCGGCGGTAAACGCGTTGATGGTTCTGTAGCCCTTGGCATAGAGGGTTAAGCGATACTGCTGTTTGGGAATTAACGGCGTGTTGCTCAAGGAACCGGTCAAACCGGCCCGTTCGACCTGCCATGTTGCGCCATCGAAAATTTCCAGCCGCGCGGGAACCTCCGGCAGACCGGAAATCTCCCATTGACCGGTGGGATCGAGATAGCGCGTGACGCTGAACCCGGTCGTTCCCAGAAGTGCCAGCACAAGCATTCCAAACGCAAGCCAATGCTTGAATCCTAAAGGCAAAGCCTCTAATTTGGGGATATTGAAGCCTTCACAGATGCGAGTCAGGCGTTGCAGCCCATACTGGTTGTGCAGCTTGAAGCGCAAGGGGATTTTATCCGCTTCGCCGGGAAAGCCAAAGCCTTCAAGCTCTGTGTTGATGGAGGTTCCCAACGGTGTTTGCGCCAACTGCGCCAGACGGCGCAGATCGTTATCAGGTTCCAATTCCAACCGCACCCGTTCCCTGACCGCTTCCCAGGCCAGATACGCCAGACTGCCCTCTGCGTCAGGTTCGGCCTGTTCTACCTGTTGCAGCAGAAATTCCATGACCCGTTTCTGTTCCTCGGCACTGCGGCGGGTGAGGAAACCCTGCCGCAAGATTTTCAACACCTCCTCAGAAAAGCGGATTCCTGCCGCGTTGTGGGTCGTTCCCGGCAAAGCCAACAGTCGTTCGATCTGCTCATAGGGTATGCCCGGCGATCCCCCTCCTTTCAAGGGTAGGTTTTTTCGCGACGAAGTCGCCAGATTCCCCTCCTGGGAGGGGTTAGGGGTGGGTTTAGGGCTTTCGGATTGCCCCGACCGTCTTTTAC
>JAAEUI010000364.1 GCA_024227475.1 Paracoccaceae bacterium
TAGTACCGGACAACTATAAGGCGGACTTCACTCTTTAAAAGGCGGGCATCACCCTTTAACCTGTACATACCGTGGGAAGGTTAAAGGCTAAAAACAGCAGGAGGAACAAGTGGATACAGAAGTGACCCCACCGGCACCGATGCCGGTTATCAAAACCATTCAGTTAGGCGATTTGTCCCGGGTACTGGGCAGTGGGTTTAAGGATTTCCTTAGCGCTCCCATGTTTGGCCTGTTTTTCGGCATGGTGTTTTTTCTTGGCGGGCTGGCGATTTATCTGCAGCTGGCTGTGTGGGGTGAGAGTTGGCGGATTTTACCGGTTGCGGTCGGTTTTCCTCTGCTCGCGCCTTTTGTTGCGGTCGGGCTTTATGAAGTCAGCCGTGAGCTGGAAAAGGGGCAGAAGCCCGACTGGGCTACGGTATTGAGCTCGATCAACCTGCAAAAAAGCCGCGAAATTCCGTGGATAGCATTTGTCGTACTGTTCTTCTTTGGCGTCTGGACCTGGCTGGCGCATCTGATCTTTGCGCTGTTTTTTGGCCTCAGCCGGATGACCAACGTGATGTCAGGCTTTGACATTCTGTTCACCAGCGAAGGGGTGATGTTTCTGGTTGTCGGCTCAGCCGTTGGCGCGGTTCTGGCCTTTATCCTGTTTTCGATAACGGTGGTGGCGGTCCCGCTGTTGTTGGACCGGGAGGTGGATTTTGTTACCGCGATGATCACCAGCGTCGGGTTTGTGCTGGAAAACCTGTTTGTGATGCTGGTCTGGGGCGCCATCGTGGCCGCGCTGATGGTGCTGGCCATGCTGCCTTTCTTTGCCGGGCTGGTGGTGGTGCTGCCGGTGTTGGGGCATGCGACGTGGCATTTATATCGCCGCGCGCTGGAGGCAGAGTAGGGGTAGGGTAACGATTGACCGAGGAACGCTGGTCTAAGTATCTGGTGTCACAGCTTTTCACGATTCATTGGCGATTCCAATAATTCGTGAAAAGCTCCGAAACAAAACTGGAGTGTTCACGGTGTGGGGATCGCGGCTGCTGCGAGGGATATCAAACTTTTGCCACTGTGGGTTTAAGTCCAAGGCACCGAATTCGCCACTGCAGTGATGCCGACGGTTGTCCTCCCTTCTTTGTTCACTGTTTATCGGCCCGGCCAGTGCCAGTTTTCACTGACCTGCTGGCCGTTGCCTTCATCACCTGTTCCAGGGTTTCACGATCCTCTTTGTAGTAGAGACCAAGCGCAGGGTGGTCGTCGCGCGAAGCCTGGTTCATCGCGGCCATGAGATTGCTGTTGTCGTGGTCATCGGGAAGGTCGCGCACAGTGGTGTTGAGGTTGGCGTATGTATTGTTGGTCTTGTCAAATGTTACACACGGCGAAAGGACGCGCAGAAACGAAAAGCCCTGATGCGACACGGCCTGAGTGATCATATCAGCCAGGTGATGCTGACGCCCGGCATAGGCTTGCCCGACCCAACTTGCACCGTAGCTCAGGAGCATCATCAGCGGATGAAGCGGCGCGTCGCGGTTTTCATAAGGCGTTGAAGAGGTCTTGAAGCCGAGCGCCGAGGTGGGTGATGTCTGGCCTTTTGTCAGGCCGTAAATACCGTTGTCGAACACCAGATAGGTAAGGTTGACGTTGCGCCGCGCTGCATGGGGTATATGGCCACCGCCGATTGCGAAAGCATCGCCGTCGCCGCCCACTGCCACAACGGTCAGGGCGTCGTTGCCGATCTTGACGCCGGTGGCGACTGGAAGAACCCGCCCATGCAGGGTGTGAAAGCCGTAGGTATTGACGAAAAACGGAAACCGAGATGCACAGCCGATCCCCGAGACCACAACCGTATCCTTGCTGTCGATTTCAAGCCTTTTCAGCGCAGTGGTCAGCCCCTCGACCATACTGAAATAGCCACAGCCCGGACACCATGTCGGCAAAGATTTCGAGCGGTATTCCAGATGGCCGTCGGCGCGGATCTCCTCAAGCTTTTCCTCAAGGTAGACAGGTTGGACACGCTCGTTCATGATCTCGCTCCCATCGCGCCCACAGCCTGAACCGGGGCTGGCTCCCGGCCGGACAGGCGCCTAACTTCGTCCAGTATTTCCCGGACCACCATGGGCGATCCGGTGGCCCGGCTCAGACGGGTGACCGGCCGCCCGAGCGCGCCGCAGACAAGCCCGGCGAACTGGCCTTCGTAGTTCAATTCGGGGATCAGAACCTCGCGGCAATCGTCAAAGAAGTCTTCAATGCTTTGCAGCGGCAGCGGCGACAACATGACCACTTTCATCGCGGAACAGGAAATCCCTTCGGCCTGTGCCTGGTACATGGTTTCCAGAATCTCGCCAAAGGTCGAGCCCCAGCCAAGGATGCCGACGTCCACCTTGCCCTTATCGCCGAACCGTTTGCTGACATTCAGCCCGGGATAGTGCACCGCGCCTTTCAGCTTTTCATGGCGTTTGATGCTCATATCCATGTGGGCGTCGTCGTTGGGTCGGCCCTGTTCGTTGTGCTCCAATCCCGTCGCTGTGTACATCAGCCCGGGCTGGCCGGGTAGCGCGCGCGGCGAGATGTGGTTTTTCGTCATCTCGAACCGCTTGTAGTTTTCGCCGCCTTCCAGATTGATCTGCGGTCGAGGTTTTGGTGTATAGGTGCCCGCATCGGCCGGAACAACGGTTTCGTACCTGTTCGAAAGGTACAAATCTATCAACAGGATAACCGGGGTTTGATAGATTTCGGCAATGTCAAAGGCCATACCCGCACAGCGGTAGCACCCCTCCACGTTGGTTGGCGCAAGAACGATACGCTGGGCATCGCCGGAGCCCCCGAAAACAGCAAGGTTAAGATCGGATTGCTCGGTCTTCGTCGGCAGGCCGGTTGATGGCCCGCCACGCTGGCTGACGACAACAACCGAAGGCACTTCTGCCATCACGCCCAGCCCGATCATTTCTGCCATCAACGCGAGCCCGGGTCCGGATGTTGCGGTGGCCGCACGCGATCCGGTATATGCCGCACCGATAGTCGCTGCGATCGCTGAAATTTCGTCCTCTGTCTGCAGGAACTTGCCGCCTCTTGGCGGCATTTCTACGGCAAGCCTTTCCATGATGCTGGTGGCCGGTGTGATGGGATACCCAAAGTAGCTTTCGATCTCAGACTCCAGAAATCCGCGCACCACAGCGCCGTTGCCGGTCATCATGACCGCCTCTGCACCGTTTGATTTTATCTTCCCAGCCCGCACTTTGATATCATCAAGCCTGAACACCGTCCGACCAGCCTTGAGGCCGGCATCGAATGCCTTGGTGTTGTCGTCAATGACGCTCTGTGCCTTGGTTGCGAACTTCTTTGCGATGATGTCGTGGAAATTCTCGGCGGACAGGTCAAACAACCCTGCCAGGCAGCCAAGGATTACGACATTGCGTGATCGAGATGAATTTGTCGCCTGTTCCGATATCTGTCGGATGCTGAAACCATAGGGGATTTGCGCAGCGTCGATATGAGCGCTGATGTGTCCCCCCTCGGCAACCCGGGCCACCAGGTTGTCGTCATAGATCACGACGCCGAAATCACGAACCTCGGCTGCGTGGGGAATGGCATGACTGTCATTCAATGAAACCAGAACATCGCTTTCCTGCTTCAGCGAATAGGTCTGTTTACTGGAAATCCTGATGCGCGAAATACATTTGCCGAAGCCGCGAATTTCCGGCGGGTAAACATCAAAGGCAATGACGTTGAAGCCCATTGCCGCCGCTGCCCGTTTCATGATGTCGCCCGATGCGATTGTGCCATCCCCGGCAGAGCCGCAAATCGCGATCTGAATGTCAGTGTCGTTTGATTTTATCATCAGTGAATCCAGAATGTTGAGCTAATCTTTCCATCCGCATCGACATCAATCCTGTCCTCGATGTTGACGTCAAAAATCTCGTTTGCACCCAGCATGTTGCGGGCCGCCAGCTCTCCCATGACGCGGACGTTTTTCCAGCCGTGAAAGAACTTGTAGGCTTTTTCCTGGTCGTGCCAGATCTGGCAGACATCCCCAGCGGCCCATATGGTTTCGTTCGAGGTGTGCAGTTCCGGGGTCACCAGCAAGCCGCGTTCGATGTCCACATCAGCGCGCAGCATGAATTCCACCGAAGAGGCAAGCCCGCAGAACGGCATGACCACATCACCGCGCACTTCGGTTCCGTCCTCCAGCGTGACGCAGGCTGCAGGTTTGCCGCTGTTTTCCCGCGAAACCCCAACCGCGCGGGTATCCTTCAAAACCTTCATTCCAGCGGCTTCCAGCGCCGCAAGCAGCCGGTCACGCTCCTGGGTCGTTACCCTGTGGGGCCAAAAGGTCTGCGAAGTTGTGATCAGGGTGACGTTATAGCCGGTCTCCAGTAGGGTCATGGCCAGATCGATACCGGTCATATCGCCGCCAATCATGATGGCGGTTCCGCCCTTTGGTAAATCCTTGTGCAGACGCATCGCTGCCTCAAATGAACCAAATCCGTGCATCAGCCCGAAATACTCCGTCAGGTTTTCAGGCAAGTAACCGCGCCCGCCGGCGCAGACGAGCAATCTGTCATAGGCAACATGTTCCTGATGCGCCAGCGAGACGAACCGCTGAGCGCCATCCACATCAACAACCCGGCTGCGGCGGCGAAGTTCAATGCCCAGCTCGGCATATTGGGCCGGAGGAACATCCATAAGATCACGCCAGTCGTGACGCCCGTGAAAAACCTGTGGCAGATTATAACGGTTGTAAAACGGCAGGCTGTCCATGGTGACCATCGTTATTCGGCAGTCTGCGTCGCCCGTCCGTAGCGTTTTTGCGGCCCCAAAACCGGCACTGCCACTGCCAATAATAACGTAATGCGGCGTGGTGGTCATTCTTTGTACTCCCGCGAGACAAGCTGGTTACGGGTGATCGTTATGCATTTGGTCGGGCAAACGTTGAAGCAGGCGCCGCAGCGGATACATTCGTTGTTGTCGATCCAGATCGCACCGACCTGATCCCATTCTCCGGTTTCGAGCAATTCGCCGTATGTGCCGTCCTCGTTGATCGCGATGCCTTCGACCATCTTGATGCAGTTCTTTGGCGCGACCTCGATGCAGGCCCGGCAATAGATGCAATTGTCAACGTCGATCCGGTAGTTGAGGTTGCAAAGGTAACACCGCTTTGCCTCGTCATAGGCGAGGTCTCCGTTGTATCCCTTGTCAACTTCCAGCTCCAGATCACCGCTTCTTTCTTCGATCCCTTCGGTTGGCATGTGGTTGCGCGGAATGAAATCATGCGCCCGTTGCCGCAACGGAGCGGTGACCTGCTCGATTCGTACCGATTGCTGATAGCGTGGTTTTCCAATCAGCCAGGTATCGATATTTTTTGCAACCTCTCGGCCCTGGCCCACGGCCTCGATCACAGTGGAAGCACCTTTGACATAGTCTCCGGCAGCAAAAACCCCGGAAAGCGAGGTCATGCCGGTTTCATCGATTTCGGCATTTTTCCAGCGATCCAGTTTCACCGGCGCATCAAGAAATTCATGGTCGGTCCTTTGGCCGATGGCGACAAGAAGTGTGTCACACTCGAATGTGAACTCTGAGGCGTCGATGGCGATCGCCTTGCGTCGCCCGTTCTCGCGCCAGCCGCCAAGCCGGTTTTGGATAAATTCAACCGCCGTTAACGCACCCTGATCGTCGCCCTGGAGTGCCACCGGCGTGCGCAGCCCCAACAGAGAAACGTTTTCGCCCTTCGCCTCAAGGATCTCGTGTTTGGATACGGGGATGTATTCTTCGGTGGTGCGCAAATGAATTGTCACCTCTTCAGCGCCAAGCCGACGAGCCACGCGTGCGCAATCCAGTGCGGTGAATCCGGCCCCGACAACCGCCACGTGCCGACCCACGCTCTGTTTTTTGCCACGATGCATTGCCAGCAGAAAATCAAAGCCGTATTCGACATTGGCCAATTCTTCCACCGGACCGCCATTCACGTCTGCGCGAAGTGGCAATTCCGTTGCCGCCGTGCACCCCGTGGCCAGCAGAACAGCATCAAAGGTTTCGCGCAGTTCTGACAGCGGAGTTTGGCCCGCACCATTACCAATTTCAACTCCGGTCTTCAGATTTACCCCGAGCCGCAAAGCATTGTGGACCTCTTCGCGCAGGACATCGCGTGGAAGGCGGAACTCGGGAATGCCGTAGTTGAGCATTCCTCCGGCCTCCTTCTCGCGTTCGAAAAGGGTGACCTCGTGACCCATCAGCGATAGATCGTGCGCGGCGGCAACACCGGCGGGTCCCGAGCCCACAATCGCAACCGTTTTCCCCGATGGTCCGTAAAGGCTCTCGTTCAGGCGATGCCCCCGGTCTTTCAGATCGGCCGCGGCCCGCTTCAGATGACAGATGCTTACGGGTTCGCCGTTTCCAGGCCACCCGTGTCGGCACTGATTCTCACACGGGGCTGAGCAAATTCGTCCAAGAACACCTGGCAGCACATTTGCTTCACGATTGATCTCATAGGACAGGCCCCGGTCGCCTTCCATGATCGCCCAGATATAGGCCGGAATATCGGTACCCGCCGGACACGCTGTCTGGCAGGGAACATTTTCGCGGACCCAGCCAAAATCCCGCGGGTCCGTCGAGAAATGAACCTCACTTTGACTTTTCTCGTCCTGACCGCCTCTGGCCATTGCCATACCCTCAAATTAACCAACCAATTCAAACGCTAGTATATGTATCGCCGCTGGTCCAGTTGAACGGTGAAATTGTGCTGCAAGACCGGTGAAGTTGACATGATAAAGGGAATTACAGCCAAAAGATGCCAAAGTCTTGTTTGTTTCCCGAAATCTGTGACCATCTGGTTTATGTTGTTTGCAGGGCATCAGGGACCGATGTCAGAATGCTGCTACGGGACGGGATTTCAATCACTCAGAAACCCAGCTAAAGCGTTTCTACATTAACTTGAGACAAGTTGATGTAGAAATCACCGGTTTATGGTGCTGTTAGAGCGTTATGAGGTTTGTTGGAGCCATCAACAAACCTCATAACGCAGCAACATCACAGGCTTAATACGGCGCTATGCGTTTTATCTGTTTCAGACAAAACGCATAGCGCTTTAGCGTTGAAGCTTCGGGTTTCGTTTGTGAGTCAAACAAAACCCGAAACTCTCTAGGTCCGCTTATGGCCGTTCCAACGAAGTCTGGAGCAATCTACAAAACTGTCGTTCGAGGTTATTTCGTCTCTAATTGCATCCGCGCCTCTACCATTCCAGAATACCAACTGGATCCGAACGGGATGGCCTCATCATCAAAATTGTAACCGGGATGGTGGCACATCAATGTGTCGCCATTGCCTAAAAAGATATAGGCACCAGGCCGCTCCGCCAGCATGTAGCTGAAATCCTCCGCGGGCATGATCGGGTCAACGTTGTCATCCACACCACCGGCCACAGATCTGGCAACATCTGCCGCATAACCAGTATTTTCAGGGGTGTTTACGGTGACCGGATATCCGGGCTTCCAGGTGATGTTGACGATGGCGCCAAGCGCGGACGCCGTGCCTTCGGCAATTTCACGAATGCGGATTTCAGCAAGCTTGCGACACTCGGCATCAAGGGTGCGAACTGTTCCCCCCATGCGTACTTCGTGTGCGATCACATTGCTGGAGACGCTGTCGGTTTCAAAAGTACCTACGGTCAAAACGACACGCTTAATTGGGTTCACATTGCGCGACACGATTGTTTGAAGTGACAGAAGGATTTGAGCGGCTACCAGTGTCGTGTCCACAGCCTCATGAGGCACTGCGGCATGCCCTCCCTTGCCGGTTACCACAAGATCGAATTCATCCGAGGATGCCAACAGAGCTCCGGGCCTGATGGCAAACTGACCCACCGAGAGGCCAGGCATATTGTGCATTCCATATATTTCCTGAATGCCAAATCGATCCATCAATCCATCGCGACACATCGCAAGACCGCCCGCGCCGCCCTCTTCGGCGGGCTGGAATACAACAACTGCGATGCCGTTAAAGTTCCGGGTTTCAGCGAGGTATTTCGCGGCGCCCAGCAACATCGCAGTATGGCCATCGTGCCCGCAGGCATGCATCATGCCCGGTATTTGTGATGCGTATTCCAGGCCGGTGTTTTCGTGAATTGGCAGCGCGTCCATGTCTGCCCGCAGCCCGATAACCCTGCCGCTGTCCGAGATTTTCCCCGTAATGACGCCAACTACGCCTGTTTTTCCGATCCCTTCGACAACTTCGTCGCATCCAAAATCGCGCAGCAATTCAGCGACCCTTGCAGCCGTTCTGGTTACTTCGAAAAGAAGTTCAGGATGAGTGTGAAAATCACGGCGCCATTTGGTAATTTCCGGGTGCATTTCGGCATATCGATTTCTTATGGGCATGGTTGGGCCGTGACTTTCTTGTCTGGTGTGTCAGAGTAACTTTCGATGCAGATCGAGGACAATGCAACGATTATTGTCGTAAGACGTCTTTTGCCGAAGGTTTGGCCTGACGATTACCAAGTCGCAAAATCGGTTCACGTGGAAGAACCAATGGCCGGAACGCTGCCAGGACACAAGAATCTACCGGCCCGGTTCTGCAGTTCGATGGCAACTCCCTATTTCAGTCCGAAAATCGGACTCCAATATTGTTGGAATTCCCAACATTTAGGTTGAAAAATTTGAGATATCCCACAGGATGGTCTGTGAGATTCTGTTTTAGCAACTTCACGCGGGGCACCAAATTGATCGCAACTGGCAGTGAGTTGGGACAAAGGCCGTTACGGTTGAGAAAATCAGATCGTCGCGAGCAGATCGTGCTTGAACTGAAACTGAGGCCGCATGTTCGCATCTCTGAGATGGTGAAGCGGTTCGATGTTTCGTCTGAAACCATTCGAAGAGACATGGACGAATTGGGTCGGGCCGGGCGGATCGAGCGCGAACACGGCGGAGCCTCAGCACCAACCTACGGGCATCAACCGGGATTCGGCGAACGCAACAGGGCACGCTTGGCAGAGCGCGAAGCAATTGGAAAATCCGCTGCTGCTCTGGTTCAGCCGGGGCAGACCCTGATGATCGATTCCGGGTCTACCACCTTCCAGATGGCGCGATACATTGCGTTTGTAGGAGTGCGATGCACGATCATCACCAACTCACTTGAAATCGCGATGGTCGCTGGCTTGAGTGAAAAGGCCAGAGTGATCCTGTGCCCCGGTGATTTTCTGCCGTCAGAAGCCGCAACAGTTGGCGATGAAGCCGTTGATTTCCTGGGCCGGTTCCAGACGGATGCCTGTTTTATTGGGGCTTCGGCACTTACTGATGAGGGAATGTTTGAATCTGTTCCAGGATTTGCCGCCGTTAAAAAGGCTATGCTGAAACAGAGCAATAAGAAGCATCTGTTGATCGATTCTCAGAAGTTTGACCGGACCGGCTTTCGGCGGATCGGATTGCTGGATGAAGTCGACAGCCTGGTTGTTAACGAGGAGCCTGAGGGTGAACTGCGAGACGTTCTGGATCAATCCAGAGTAAGGGTTCTCGTTACCGGAGAACCAAAACAAGAACCAAAAATGGGAGAAACGAAATGAAAATCAGAACTACATATTTTGCAGCTCTGGCCGCTGCGGCGACGCTTGTTGCCGGTGCGGCGCAGGCCGATTGTGAGCGCGGAGACCTGGATACGCGCTACTGCGATGCGGACGGCGACCTGATCGCGGATATTCCTACGGACGCAGGCCAGCATGTCGACCCGTCCACGCTGGTTTTTGCCTTTACTCCTGTCGAAGATCCGGCGGTCTATAAGGAAGCCTGGTCTGATTTTCTGACCTATCTTGAAGAAAAGACCGGGAAAAAAGTCGCCTTCTTCCCTGTGCAGTCAAATGCGGCACAGATTGAAGCGATGCGATCGGGGCGTCTGCACATCGCAGGCTTCAACACCGGTTCGAACCCGCTGGCGGTCAATTGTGCCGGCTTCCGCCCGTTCACCATCATGGCATCTGCAGATGGATCGTTCGGTTATGAAATGGAGATCCTTACCTTCCCCGGATCCGGGGTTGAATCGGTTGAGGATATCAAGGGCAAACAACTGGCCTTTACTTCCCCCACATCCAATTCGGGGTTCAAGGCACCATCGGCGATCCTCAAGGCGGATTATGACATGATCCCTGAGCGTGATTTTGAGCCGGTCTTTTCGGGCAAGCATGACAACTCCATTCTTGGTGTGGCCAACAAGGACTACACAGCGGCCTCTATCGCGAATTCAGTTCTTGCACGGATGATCAAGCGTGACGTGGTCAAGGCAGAACAGCTTGTGTCGCTTTATAAGTCTCAGACTTTTCCGACCACCGGATACGGGGTGGCCCACAACCTGACGCCTGAACTTCAGAGCGCCATTCAGGATGCCTTCTTCAGTTTTAACTGGGAAGGTTCGAGCCTGGAAGAAGAGTTCAGCAAGAACGGTGAAGCGCAATTCATTCCAATTACTTACCAAGAATACTGGGATGTGATCCGCAAGATCGACGGCGCCAACGACGTCAGCTACGCCTGCAAGTAACAACAGAACGAGGCGGGACTTTGCGGCCCCGCCTCACACCAAAAAGAGGCAGCCATGCTGAGGCTCAAGAAACTTCTCAAGACCTACAAGACCGGCGATGAGGCGCTCAAATCCATTGATCTGGAAGTGCCAGACGGTCAGGTGCTGGCGCTTATCGGACCGTCTGGCGCTGGCAAGTCTACCATGATCAGGTGCATCAACCGCCTTGTAGAGCCAACGAGTGGCGAGGTTTGGCTGGATGACACGGAACTAACCAAGCTGTCCTCGGGTGCGCTCCGGCAGGAGCGTCGGCAGATGGGTATGATCTTTCAGGAATATGCGCTGGTGGAACGCCTGACGGTGATGGAAAATGTTTTGTCCGGTCGGCTGGGATATGTCGGATTCTGGCGCAGCTTTCTGCGCAAATTTCCCCAGTCGGATGTTGATGAAGCCTATCGTCTGCTGGATCGGGTTGGACTGTTGTCGATGGTAGACAAGCGCGCCGACGAACTGTCTGGCGGACAGCGCCAGCGCGTTGGCATCTGCCGGGCGCTGATCCAGAACCCCAAGCTGCTTCTGGTGGACGAGCCGACAGCCTCGCTTGATCCCAAAACCAGCCGTCAGATCATGCGCCTGATCTGCGAGCTTTGCGCCGAACGCGGGCTGGCGGCAATCATCAACATCCACGATGTTGCGCTGGCGCAGATGTTCGTGAGCCGTGTGGTCGGGCTGCGCCTAGGAGCGCTCGAATTCGACGGAGCACCACAGGAGTTAACGCCCGATGTCCTGACCACGATTTACGGCGAAGAGGATTGGGAAGCCACCATCGAAAAAGTTGAGGACGATGAAGAGGAGCAGGTGGCATGAGCACGCCATTGGCCTGCGAAGTCGACACCCTGATTGGAGTTAAATGGCAAAAACCGCCGCTGGTCAAACGCGCCTGGCTGCGCTGGACGTTGATTGCCGGATTTGCCGGATATCTGGTTGCGGCCTTCCTGACCATCGAGGTGAACTGGATGAGGGTTTACGAGGGGCTGGACAGAGGGGCAGCTTTCGTCCTGGCCTTTACCAGTCCAGATTTTACCAGCCGTGCCGGGGATATCTGGGAGGGTATGGTTGAAAGCGTTGTTATGACGGTCACTGCCTCGGTGGTGGGCATTGCGATCTCTATTCCAATTGGTCTTGGCGCGGCGCGCAACATTGCACCTCTGCCGGTCTATCTGGCCTGTCGTGGCATCGTTGCCATCAGCCGGGCCCTGCAGGAGATAATCGTGGCGATCCTGCTGGTGGCGATCTTTGGTTTTGGCCCTCTGGCGGGGTTTCTGACGCTCAGTTTCGCCACCATCGGCTTCCTGTCCAAGCTGCTGGCAGAGGACATCGAAAGCATGGACCGGGTGCAGGCCGAGGCGATCAAAGCGTCCGGCGCCCGGTGGACGCAATGGATCAACTACGGGGTGCAGCCGCAGGTGATGCCGCGCCTCATCGGTCTTTCCATGTATCGCATTGATATCAATTTTCGCGAAAGCGCCATTCTGGGCCTCGTTGGGGCAGGCGGGATCGGTGCAACGCTGAACACAGCTTTTGACCGCTACGAATATGATACCGCCGCAGCCATCCTCATTCTGATCATCGTGGTCGTGATGACGCTGGAGTATCTGTCGGGCATCATCAGAGCGAGGGTTCAGTAATGCCGGTTCTGGAAAAAGACGGCGTGCGGGTTTGGCAGCGCAGATCTCGCTCTGAATCCTTGATCCGTTGGTTCGGCTGGCTGATTGGCGTGGCCGTTTTCATGTATTGCTGGCAGCAGATAAGCGCCGTGACGACTTGGTTTTTTGTCGTGGACGCGCCGCGTATCGCCGGGGACATCTGGGATCGGGCCACCCCGCCGAAATGGGGCTACATCACGCAATTGGGGCGCCCGATCTGGGACACGTTGAACATTGCCACACTGGGCACGATCATCGCTTTGACGCTGGCGGTTCCAACCGCTTTTCTGGCGGCTCGCAATACCACACCTTCAGCGCTGTTTGTCCGGCCTATCGCGCTGTTGGTGATTGTGTCCACCCGCTCGATCAACTCGCTGATCTGGGCGCTGTTGCTGATCGCGATCATCGGTCCGGGAGTGTTTGCCGGCGTGGTTGCCATCGCGATCCGGTCAATCGGCTTCTGTGCCAAGCTGCTTTATGAGGCGATCGAGGAGATCAACGAATCCCAGGTCGAGGCGGTCACGGCCACCGGCGCGTCGCGCTGGCAGGTGATGGCCTACGGGATTGTGCCCCAAATCCTACCCGCCTTTGCTGGTATCGCTGTGTTCCGCTGGGACATCAATATTCGCGAATCCACCGTGTTGGGATTGGTTGGTGCCGGGGGAATCGGACTGCAACTTTCGGCTTCGCTGAACGTGCTGGCCTGGCCTCAGGTCAGTCTGATCTTGATCGTCATCCTGTTTGCAGTGGTGATCAGCGAATGGGTTTCGGCAAAAGTACGCGGGGCGATTATTTGACCGCTCCGGCCTTTAGAACAACAGATTTTCAGACCGCTTTTGCCAAATACGAGGCGGTTCGAGATCGGATGCCGTCCGCAACGGAGAGCCGTGAGACGGTTTTTGCCGAAAATCTGGAGGTGATTGCGGACCAGTTCGATGCAGTCCTGCTTGATGCATTTGGTGTCCTGAACATCGGCGAAACCGTTCTGCCCGGCGCGCCCGAAAGGATTGCCGCGTTGCGAAGGCTTGGAAAGAACGTGCGCGTTCTGACCAATGCTGCCAGCGTGCCGCCAATTGAACTGTTGAAAAAGTACAACTGCCTGGGATTTAACTTCACCCTGGAAGAAGTCATCTCGAGTCGTCAGGTGTTGTTAGCAAAAGCTGACAAAATGCAGGGCGTGCACTGGGGGGTGATATTACCCGAGGGTTCAGACATGTCGGACCTGGGCGGGTTGTCATTTGAATGCCTGAAAGGTGACGAGCAAGCCTATAGATCTGTGGACGGGTTTCTCTTTTTGGGCAGCGCAGGTTGGAGAGATGCGCAACAGTCACTTTTCTGTGCGGAAGTGAAGCGGAAACCTCGGCCTGTCTGGATCGGAAACCCGGATATTGTTGCGCCACGCGAGTACGGTTTCACAATCGAACCCGGTTTTTTTGCCCATGGTCTGGCTGACAGCACCGGCATTATACCGGAGTTTTTTGGAAAACCCTTCGGGAACGCTTTCGAGATGGCACTACGGTCGTTGCCCGGACAGCCTGATCTGAACCGGGTGTTGATGGTTGGGGACAGCCTGCACACCGATGTTCTTGGCGGAAATGCTGCCGGTGTTCGAACCGCTCTGTTGCCTGGCTATGGCTTCCTGGCTGGGCAGGATTTTCAAGTGGCTATTGATCAGGCCAATATTCACCCCGATTTTGTGATTCGCCGGATTTAGAGCGTCTCGCCAAAAACCTGAAACATCAGGTTTTTACAAAATGCGTAACCTGTGCGGGATATCTTTAGTATTTGCCGATGATGTCTGGGGCTGTGATGCCAACAACAGCGGATCGGTGCAGTTGGAAGTTCCGGGACTCAATTAGGGGAATCAAACGTAGAGCGTACCCACAGGTTCAGCAGCCCCCAAACACGTCCCCAAATGCCCGCTTTAGCGCCACGTCGAGATCATCCAGCGTTACCGGCAGGCCGAGATCAACCAGCGACGTTACCCCGTGTTCCGCAATGCCGCAGGGCACAATCCCGTCGTAGTGGCTCAGATCCGGTTCCACATTGATGCAGATGCCGTGAAAGCTGACCCATTTGCGCAGGCGCACGCCGATGGCGGCGATTTTATCCTCGGGGTGCTGGCCAAGGGCGTTGAGCGGCTTGTCCTTGCGTACCACCCAAACGCCGACACGCCCTTCGCGTCGCTCTCCCACAACGTTGAATTCGGCCAGCGTACGGATCACCCATTCCTCCAGCATCCAGACGAATTTTCGCACGTCCTTGCCGCGTTTGTTCAGATCAAGCATGGCATAGGCGACCCGCTGTCCCGGCCCGTGATAAGTGTACTGGCCGCCGCGTTTGGTGGCGTAGACCGGGAAACGGTCCGGATCGGTCAGGTCGGCTACATCGGCGCTGGTTCCGGCGGTATAAAGCGGCGGGTGTTCGAGCAGCCAGATGCGCTCGTCCGCACGGCCCGAGATCATCAGATCGACATGCGTTTCCATCTCTGCAACGGCATCGGGATAGGCGACGAGGCCAGGGGAGTGGGTCCATTCCGTCATGCGGGCGGTTTACCCCGCTGCATGCAGAATGAAAAGACGAAGCTCAATCTGGCTTGCCGTCCACGACGGGCAGTAAATATTTCCTGCCCGAATAAACCCGGTTAGCGTCAAAACCGCCGTTTGTGTCATTTGATACAGCAACAATCAGCCGGGGAATGATAACCTGATCAGGAAAGACTCAGCTATTACCGAGAATCGGGGTATTATTGCTGTGAATACATCAACATTTCTGGGAGCTTTAAGATGATATACAGATTTGCAATTTCACTGATTGTCTCTGCCGCCCTTGTTACCGGGACGGTTCAGCGGGTTGCCGCCGATACCGGCGACGCTATCGTCGGGGGCGTCATTGGCGGGGTGATCGGTGGCGTGATCGTCAACGAGGCCAACAAGAAGAAAGCCCGGCGGACCACGACAAAACGCGTGGTTTATACCAACGGGTCCTATTCTGCCCAGCGTCAGGAAAACCGCGAGGTTCAGACTTCGCTGAATTATTTTGGTTATCCAGCCGGGGCGCCGGATGGGGTGTTTGGCCGCAGGACGCGGCGCGCGGTCTCTTCGTATCAGGTCTATATGGGCTATCCGGTGACCGGCCATTTGACCCAATTTGAAAAAACCGTGCTCCTGAACAGCTATCATCAGGCGATTGCCGGGGGGTACAATACCAACCAGATCGTTGCCGCCTCGCCGGACGGGCATCGTGGCTTGCTGAAACACACCCAGTCGCAGATGGCCGGGGGCACCGGCACGGTTCTGACCGTGGTGCCGCAGCAGACAACAGCGGTAACCGCCACCACTGAGGTTGCCTCCACCGATGGCGGGCTGAAACTGCCGAGTTTTGGCGATGCACCGAACAGCAGCTCGATGGCCAACCATTGCAACAAGATCAGCCTGATCACCAACACTAACGGTGGTTATGTCAATGTCTCGACGATGCAGGATCCGCTGTTTGCACTGAACGAACAATTCTGTTTGGCCCGGATTTACGCGATTTCGACTTCTGAAGAGATGATCGCCAATGTACAGGGGTTCAGCGCCGCGCAAATGCAGGCGCAATGCGAAACCTTGGGACCAGCGTTCAAGGAACAGGTTTCTGCCTTGTCATTGACCGGCCGCGAACAGGTGATCGCCAAAACCAGCGACATGATCCTGTCGACCGGCATGTCGCCAGCACAGCTGAGCCATACGGCGAAGATTTGCCTTGGCATTGGCTATCGCACGGATAATTCGAATGTGGCACTGGCCTCGACTCTCATTCTGGTGACGCTGGGAGAGACGGTTTACGGCGAATTGCTGGGCCACCATCTGGTGAATGGCTTTGGTACGTCGCAACGCAACGATCTGGCGCTGCCTTGGTATATTTCGGCCACCGACGCAATTCAGTCAGGTCAGCCCGCCGTGTTTGTGCCTGGACAAAGCGAGCGTCCGGCCCTGATCGAGGCGGCTGCGATACAGCTGGCCGATCCTAACGCCGCGACACAGGGCCAGTCTGCCACCTTTGTTCTGCCGACATTTGGTACGGGAACCGGGACCGACCAGTAACCAGGCAGTGAAAATGTAAACAACGCCAGCGGCGCATCGTGTGCCGCTGGCGTTTTTTGTTGCCGGGGGCAGAAGTTTGCACTTCACAAGCCTGAGCGCGCCGCTTATAGAACGCCCCACCAAGCCTTGAGGCAAGTGCGGCCGTGGCGGAATTGGTAGACGCGCAGCGTTGAGGTCGCTGTGGGGTAACACCCGTGGAAGTTCGAGTCTTCTCGGCCGCACCAAAGGGCCTTTTGCCAGAAAGGCCGCAGGTTTCTAGGTTATTCTCTTCAACTGTACCATAATACCCCAAACCCGTACCCGTTTGGCGGATATTTCTTCGCCTCACTCCCGAGACGGCACGGCCGGTACGGCTTTCAGATATGCCGCGATCGCGGCCCGGTCTTTTCCTGACAATTCGGCCAGATTCATCCGAACCGCCTCCATGCCGATACCAAAAGATGCGGATTGGGCGTGGGTGGTGCCGGGCCGCAGCGAGGCGGCGATTTCGCCCAGGCTCAGGTCGCCAAGCCCGGTTGCGTCCGGGGTGATGTTCGGGATGTCGCCTTCTCCGGTCGGCGATGTTCCTCCCGCCAGCCAGCGGCGATAGTTGAGACCGCCCAGAAGATTGCGTGGTGTGTGGCATTCGCCGCAGTGTCCCGGACCCTCAACCAGATACTGGCCGCGATTGATCTGTGGCGAAGTTCCCGCCAGTCGGACCGCAGAACCCGACCGAAAATAAAGCCGTTTCCACAGACCGATTGCCTTGCGGTTGGCAAAGGGGAAGGTCACCTCGGGGCTGGCTACCTCGTTGTCAACCGGTGGCAGGGTTTTCAGGTAGGCCCACAGATCCATGACGTCCGCTTCGGTCATGCGGGCATAAGAGGTATAGGGGAAGGCCGGAAAATAATGCGTGCCGGCCGGGGCAACGCCGCGCTGCATGGCGTTGGCGAAATCCTGTTCCGTCCAGGCGCCGATACCATTTGTTTTGTCGGGCGAAATATTCGGGGCCGGAAACACGCCAAAGGAGGTCTTCAGTTCCAGCCCTCCACCAAGACGCGGGTGGACCGTATCTCCGTCCTTTTCGGTGGCGTGGCAGGACGCGCAGCCCCCGGCCCAGAACAGGGATTTTCCTTTCGCCACGGACGCTGTGTTGTCCGGGGTCTTGGCGGTGGTCGCATCAAATGTGTCGGTTGTTTGCAGCCTGTCGGGGACTGAAACACACCCGGCCAGGATGATCAGGCAGAAAGCGACCGCCGATGAAGGCAGTCTGACAGGGGTCAATCCCAACATCGTTTCAAACCTGCGGCGTTACCATTTCTTGAACTTGTAAGACACGCCGAACGCCACCTGATTGCTGCGAATGTTGGTTTTAAGCGAACCGCCTCCGTTCAGGTCTGCCGAAATCTTCACATAGGCGGCTTTGAGTTCGCCAAACACCGACCAGCGGTCATTGAGTTTGGATTCGACCCCTACCAGCGCCTGAACCGCCGGTCCACCGAACTGATATTCAAAGGTGCGGCTGGTTCCCGCTGTGTTCATCACTTCAACATGGGGTGTGGTAAACCCAATGCCAATCCCGGCATAGGGGGTGAAGCGTGAGCTGTTCAGATGCCGGTAATGCACGTTCGCCGTTACGATATTGATTCCGTCGGTAAACTCGAGCTTGGCAAGGCCACCGGGCAGGGGATTTGCCGCGACTTTGGCGTGGACGTTGTCGATCGCGACGCCCCAATTCGGGGAGTTTTCAAACCACCAGGTGGCGCGCATGCCGAAGTAAGGCGGCATGACAAAAGGTTCGCCGTCCCAGGCGACATTTGTCGACTGCGGGCCTCCCCCCAGATTGAAATCGTAATCGACGCGTGAGTTGGGCGACCAGTTGGCACCTGTGTAAAAAGACAGCACCAATTCGGCCGAGGCCGGTCGGGTCAGAACCGTGCCGCCCAGACCGGTGGCGAGGGCCAGGGCGAGGCCCGCGTCTTTGGAAACGGCCTTCAGGGAAAAGCGGAATTTCGATGGCATCACGATGTCCTCGGCACTGTAGTTTTCAGAATGCGAACAGCACCAAAAGGATGTGGTCTCTTTTTCACTATCGCAACCCCGAGCCTATAGTGTGCATCACGCAAAAACCACCCTAATCGCGGAGACATTTTCAGGGTCTCAGCGACGCGGGCAGTTTTGCGTGCTTATAGGGGGCCTTTGATGATTGGTATTTGATCTGGATCAACGGGCAGGGCGCTCCCTGTCAGAAGCGAGGAGTGATGCCACAGGAGACGCTGTCCTTTTTTGGAGGATGCAATGGCAGTCAGCTCAGCCGCTTACTCCACCTTCACCAGGTTGACGGTCTGCATACCCTTACTGAAGTACTGCACTTTGCTGCGCAGGTTATATTTCCCAAGTTTAAACAGACGCCCGCCTTTGTTGTCCTTTTCCGTGCCGCGGTACCATGTGGCAACGTACTGACCTTTTTCCTTTTTGGTCGACTGGGTATAGGTCGAGGACTTTCCGTTTTCGACATAAGCCTCGCCGCGGATTTTGATTTTGTACTGGCAGGGCTCAAACTGGTAATCGCAGTCGTAGGGCGTAAACACCACGCGCAGCCCGCGCGGGCCGGTGTAATGTGTCCGGCGACCCTTGGCATCAAAATACACGGTGCTGACTAGTCGTCCCCTGGTGTTGTGGCCCTTGTAGCGTTTCATCACATAAAGGCCACGTTTCTTGCCGGTGTAGACATCGACCCATTTGCCGTTGTCGGTTGAATCGTAATAGGCTTTGGTGCCAACCGGCATGCGATCAAACTGGATGCCAAGGCCGGTGATGGGCCCTGCTGTCGCCGTGCTGGGGCCAAATGCAAGCGCCAAACACAAAGCGGCGGGTCTAAAGCGTATTGCATTTAATCTGACGCTGTTGATTAAGTGCAATACGCAGCACCAGTCGTGGGGTCGCGCATCGCTTTGCCTGTCATCTGATTCAGATAAAAGGCAAAGCGCTCTAATAATTCCAAACATTTCTGGTCCTGTAAAATTTCAACGAACGGCACCTTATCGCGATCAACCACAGGGTCAACCGGATAATGGGCAGCTGCTCCTTTGGGTTGTTGGCATCTATCCCATTTTTTGGGTGCCTCAAACCGCAAATTACAACGCTGATATCTTGGCAGGATTGCAAATGAAAATGCAGGCTTCTGTTGCCAGGTGCCTGCGGACCCCGCCTGAACCAGCAAAGGATCAGGACTTAATTTTCGGTATTCCGCACTGCATTAAGCAGCGAGGGCAACCGGAGCTCTGTTGTCATTTGCAACTAGCTTAAGTGAGCCGATAACGGTGGCATCGTGCCGAATGAAAGCTAACATCTTTAGACGTCCGTCGATCCTGTTTCGACCCCGTAAACCCGCAAAGACAGGTTTTGGTGGAGTCGCCGGGTACCGCCCCCGGGTCCGATCCGCTTATTACATGCGCGTTTATCATCATAGTTCCACAAGGGAACAGGGGTAATATAGGGCATCTGAGGGATGGTTTAAAGGGGGAAGGTAAAACTCACCAGCTTTTCAAGCCCGGCCGAAAGTGCCCTGTGATTTCAAAGGTAAACAGGATGTCGTCGCGTTTGGTGCCATAGCCGATGTTGTGGATGATCAGCGGCGTTCCGGAAGGTGACCTCGCTTCGGCCACGACGCCGATGTGGGTGAGGCCACCCCCGAGGTTCCACGACACGATATCGCCGGGTTGGTAGGCTGTTGGGTCACTGGTGAGGGGGAGAGAGATACCGGCGCGTTCGAAATACCGCCGCAGGTTCAGAACGCGGCGGTGGTCTATATTTCTGTCTGTGCGTGTAAGGCCCCAACGTGTTGGATAAGCTGAGAAATTCGCTTTCATATCGCGATGCACAAGCTGCTGCAAATCTATGACGTGGGCGTCGCGCAGGGCGCGGATGATGACATCAGAACACACACCGCGGCTGCGGTCGATATCTCCACCGGGATAGGCCAGTGAGCGGTAGGCCGGATCATAGTGCAGGGTGACCCCGATCTGAGCGCGGGAAGCAGAAACGGTGAGAGTTGCGAAATCGGGCTGTTGAGCCTGGCCCGACGCGGCAACGGTGAAGAGAAAAAACCCCACTATTGTGGCAAAAATGCCCTCATGAAAGCGGGGAATGTATCGAATATTCATGGATAACCTTCTGTTTTCAGGTATTTATTACAATTTTCAGGCGTTTTGGGCAAATTTGGCGGCGCAAATCCCCGCCTTTGGGCTGTATCCTGCCGGTGCTGTCCAGCTTGACAGTCACTCAAAGCGCGGCCAAGCCTTGGCCTATGTTTGATTTTCGTCCCGCAGCCTATGTGATCGGCCTGCTGGTGGTGGCGCTTGGCCTGACCATGCTGCTGCCGATGGCGATGGATATCTATGATCAGAACGGGCTGTGGTGGGTGTTTGGCCTTTCAGCCCTGCTGACCTGCATAATCGGGGGCTCGATATCTCTGGCCTGCGCCAATTCATCGGGCGGGGGGCTGAGCATTCAGCAGACCTTTCTCCTGACCACCGGTGTGTGGATGGTGCTGCCAGTGTTCGGGGCGCTGCCGTTCTGGCTTGGGCCGACTGACAGCCGGGTTGTCGATGGTTTTTTTGAAGCGATGTCGGCGCTGACCACGACAGGCTCGACAGTGCTTGAAGGATTGTCGGAGTTGCCGCGCGGCATGCTGTTGTGGCGCGGGCTGATGCAGTGGTTCGGTGGCATCGGGATCATCGTTGTCGCCATGGTTTTTCTGCCGCTGCTCAGGGTCGGCGGGATGCAGATTTTCCGCACCGAGGGGTTTGATACTTTCGGTAAGATCCTGCCGCGCGCCGCAGAGATCGCGCGGTCAATCTCTTCGATCTATCTCGGGCTGACGCTGGCTTGCATGATTGGTTATAATATCGCTGGTCTGGGCCTGTTTGATGCCGCAGTACACGCCATGACAACAATCGCCACCGGGGGCTTTGCCAATTATGATTCCTCCTTTGCCGAACTGGGGGCAGGGGTGGAGTATGTCGGGGTGGTTTTCATGTTGCTGGCTTCGCTGCCCTTTGTTCGATATGTGCAATTAATGGGCGGTTCAGCGGTCCCTTTGATTTCTGACAGTCAGGTTCGTGTATTTTTCATGACAGCGGTCGGGGTGGTCCTGATCCTCACGCTCTGGCAGTTGCTGGTGTTGGAGGACAGGACTGAATACGCGTTGCGCAAGGCCGCCTTTAACGGTGTATCGATCCTGACCGGCACCGGCTATGCCTCAGAAGACTATGGGCTGTGGGGCAGCTTTCCGGTGACGCTGTTTTTCCTGATCGGGCTGATCGGGGGCTGTGCCGGCTCCACCACCTGTTCGATCAAAGTGTTCCGGTTTCAGTTGCTGTTCGCCTCGATCCGCACCCAGATCCAGCGCATTCACTCGCCCAATGGTGTGTTCCAGCCGAAATACAACCGCCGTATCGTACCGCCGGATGTGATTTCCTCGGTGATGGCGTTTTTCATGATGTTTATGATGTCACTCGCGGTGCTGGCGGTGGCGCTGGGGATGACCGGGCTTGATATGATCACCTCGATTTCCGGCGCGGCGACAGCGCTGGCCAATGTCGGCCCTGGTCTGGGGGCGGAAATCGGGCCGTCGGGCAATTTTGCGGGCCTCAATGACACGGCGAAATGGCTGCTGGCAGCCGGGATGCTGGTCGGGCGGCTGGAGCTGATGGCGGTATTTGTGCTGTTCACGGCGAATTTCTGGAGAGGATGAGATGGTGAAACGACCTTTGGGAGTGCAGATTTCCCATATGCTGAAAGATCGCGGGGTTGATACGATTTTCGGGATTCCGGGGGTGCATAATGTCGAGTTGTACCGCGGCATCGAGGAAGCCGGGATCACCCATGTGCTGGCGCGTCATGAGCAGGGTGCCGGGTTTATGGCCGATGGCTTTGCCCGGGCGACGGGCAGGCCGGGGGTGGCCTATGTGATCACCGGCCCGGGGCTGTGCAACATCATGACGCCGATGGGGCAGGCCTATAGCGACAGCGTGCCGATGTTGGTGATTTCTTCGTGCCTGGACGAAACGGCGGCGAAACGCGGGCAGCTGCACCAGATGAAGGACCAGCGCGCGGCAGCTGAGTGTGTTTGTGACTGGTCGGAGGAGGCGCGGACGCCGGAGGCGGCGTATCAGTTGATTAATCGGGCGTTTGGGGAGTTTCAGACACAGAGGGCAAGGCCGAAGCATTTTCAAGTGCCGATTGAAGTTTTGGGTGGGATGGCGGAGCCAGCGGCTCAAATCGGTCAAGAAACGCGTTTCGAGTTCTATGCAGAGAATGACGAAGCAGAACTTGCAGACAAATTGAACAAAGCGCAGCGTCCACTGATAATCTTTGGCGGTGGTGCACATTCACGTCAATTTCCTGATAGGGCGGCAGAATTTGCCAATCGCTGTAACGCAGCGGTTTTTACAACTTATGCGGCAAGGGGGCTGATACCTTCAGACTACCCGCTGTATTTTGGCAGCTCCTTGGCCCGACCAGAGAGTGAAAAAATTATTGGCTCTGCGGACATTGTCCTAGCCATTGGTACGGAAGCGTCAGAAGTAGACTTATGGCGCGATTGCCTCGGGCAGAGGGCTGAACTGGTTCGCGTTGACATAGATATTCAATCACTGTTGGACCAGCAGGGTGCAGAGACGAAAATTCTTTCGGATGCTGAGTCATTTATGATGTGGTGCGGAGATTTGCTTTGTTCCACCCCAACAGATTGGACACCTGATGAAGTCTCAGACGCGCGTGTTCGCTGGCGCGCTGAAGTGGACGCCAACCGCCCCGGCGTCATCTCGCTTTGCGACGCCTTGAAAGAGGTCATGCCAGCCGATGCGATGATCTATTCAGACATGACCCAATTCGCCTATGTTGCCAAGGAGGTCTATCCGATGGACCGGCCCGGGCACTGGCATCACCCGTTTGGCTTTGGCACGCTGGGCTACGCTCTGCCAGCCGCCATCGGCGGGGCAGTGGCGCGGCGGGGGTTGCCGACGGTGGCTATCGCCGGGGACTACGGGTTTCATTACACCATGCAGGAGCTGGGGGTTGCGGTGGAACTCGGCCTCAGCCTGCCGATTATCCTGTGGGACAACGGGAAATTGAAAGAGATCGAGGATTGCATGACACGGGCGCAGATCGCGCCCAATGCAGTGAGGGCGCACAATCCGGATTTCTGCAAGCTGGCCGAGGCTTTTGGCGCACGGGCAGTGAAACCTGCGACAATCCCAGAGTTTCAGGCGGCGCTGTTGGCGGCGTTTGCGGCGGACGGGCCGACGCTGATTCATCTGACGCCGGAGGTGAACGGCTAGGCAGGTAATTCAATTGCGCCCGTGCGGGGCATTCCTTTTGAGCCCCGGATAAATCCGGGGCGCGGTTTGGAATTGCTGAGAAGGCCCTGATGAACAGCTCTGTTCATCAGAACCGGGTTCAATCTTGATGTGGTGAGTCCCCCAAGCGTCAAGGCCGCTCGTTCCTCGGACCTTGACCCTCGGTGGAATCACCGGTTGGTTTTTGGGAGCAGTGGGGAGCCAAGCGCAATTGACCCCGCCTCACCCTTTGCCTATTGAGATGGCCAAATCAAACCGCACCGAGGCGCGTCTCATGGCCACTGACAAACCCCGCTCGTTTCAGGACATCATTTTGCGCCTGCAGGCCTATTGGGCCGGGCAGGGCTGTGCGGTAATGCAGCCTTACGACATGGAGGTTGGGGCCGGGACATTTCATCCTGCAACCACCCTGCGTTCGCTGGGGTCAAAACCCTGGGCGGCGGCCTATGTGCAGCCCTCGCGGCGCCCTACTGACGGGCGTTATGGCGAGAACCCGAACCGGTTGCAGCATTATTACCAGTTTCAGGTGCTGATCAAACCCTCGCCCCCCAATCTGCAGCAGCTCTATCTCGGCTCGCTTGAGGCGATTGGCGTTGACATGGAGATGCACGACATCCGCTTTGTCGAGGATGACTGGGAAAGCCCGACGCTTGGGGCCTGGGGGCTGGGCTGGGAGGTTTGGTGTGACGGCATGGAAGTCAGCCAGTTCACCTATTTCCAGCAGGTCGGCGGGCATGACTGCAAGCCGGTTTCGGGTGAGCTGACTTACGGGCTGGAGCGGCTGGCGATGTATGTGCTGGGGGTCGATCACGTGATGGAGATGCCGTTTAA
>JAAEUI010000365.1 GCA_024227475.1 Paracoccaceae bacterium
ATGCTTGTGCACCATCAAACCAGACCCCATTTTCTGTAAACAAGGGGAGGATATTGGCATCAAATGTACCGTCGCAGGCGTCTCCGCTTTCTGCTGCGTAGCTGAATGCACCTTCCGGCGCACCCGCATTTACCCAATCACCCAGCAAGTTGACCGCTTTCACGGCGCAACTGTCTGCGGATGGGGCGGTGGCTGCCGAAGCTGCGCCAACTCGCGCACCGTGCATCACGATTGCGCCGTCTCGATTTTCTTCGGTAATGTCGAATTCCCAGCCTGGGGGCATCCGATTGTTGCGTAAACGCTCTTTTAATTTGGAATGTGACCAATCGTAATCACCTGCTCCTGCTTCGCTCTCACCCAGGATAGAAACTCCTGGCGGCTCTTCTAACACGTCCGCACCGGCCAAAATGCCTGCATAGCTGCTCAAATCCATCTCGTGGTAGCTATTTTCGCTGTTAGCAAAGTGGCATCCGGTACAGGCTTGAGACCCGTCAAACCATACGCCATCTTCTGTGAACAGCGGCAGCACGTTGTCGGCAAAGACACCATCGTAGTCGCCAAAGGCGGCGGTTTCTGGCACGCCAGCGTTGACCCAATCGGCGAGTAAATCAACGGCGCGAACGTCTGTGCCATTGATCGACAGCGTTGGCCCGTCTCGGTTTTCTTCGGTAATGTCGAATTCCCAGCCTGGGGGCATACGGTTGTTCCGCAGCCGTTCGCGGAGCTTGGAATGGCTCCAGTCGTAGTCGCCAACCCCAGGTTCGCTTTGGCCTAAAATGGAAACGCCCGGTGGCTCTTCTAGCACATCTGCGCCAGCCAAAATGCCTTCATAGCTGCTCAAATCCATCTCGTGGTACGAGTTTTCGCTGTTGGCAAAGTGGCATCCGGTACACGCTTGTGCGCCGTCGAACCAGATGTCGTCTTCGGTGAACAGGGGCAAGATGTCGGTTGAGAATGTGCCGCCGCAGGAGGTGCCGTTTTCGGCGGTATAGGCAAAGGCGAGAGTTTCAGGCGCACCTGCGTTGACCCAATCACCCAGCAGATTGACGGCTTTGACTTCACATGCGCCGCCGGAGGTGGAAACGGCCGTTACACCCGCCGTTGGCATCTCATCATCCACCTGCATTCCGTGCAGCACCCAGGAGCCGTCCCGATTTTCTTCCGTGATGTCAAATTCCCAGCCTGGGGGCATGCGGTTGTTGCGTAATCGTTCTTTTAATTTGGAATGTCCCCAATCATAATCCCCTGCGCCAGAGACGCTCTCGCCCAAAATGGAAACGCCCGGTGGCTCTTCCAGCACATCTGCGCCAGCAAGGATGCCTTCGTAGCTGCCCAAATCCATTTCGTGGTAGCTATTTTCGCTGTTGGAAAAATGGCAGCCGGTACATGCCTGGGACCCTTCAAACCAAACGCCATCTTCTGTGAATAATGGCAGGATGTTGTTGGCAAATGTAGCGTCGTTGTCGCCAAAAGTGGCCGTTTCTGGTACACCTGCCTCAACCCATGCGGCAATCAAATCAACGGCGCGAACTTCTGCGCCATTTACATCCAGCGTTGGCCCGTCCCGATTTTCTTCGGTAACATCAAATTCCCAGCCGGGGGGCATGCGGAGATC
>JAAEUI010000366.1 GCA_024227475.1 Paracoccaceae bacterium
ATAGCAAGGCGTCGTTAAGAAAGACGTACAAGGCGGCGGGCGTTGTTGAGGTGGGCAATGACAGCAGCGTGACAGCGCCGAAGCGAAAAACACCGGCCAGGCCAGATCGTGGATCCATAAAGGCGTCGGTTGGCAAGGCATTCTCCCAAGCAGGCTTAGGGGCCTGACGCACACCCTCAGAAGGTAAAACCATGACAAACGAACCGGAAACAGCGGTTGCGGCGGTTGAACCCGTTGCGCCGGAAATAGACACGTCGCCCACACCGCCTGATCCGGCGGAACCTACCGCCCGCGGCGCTATAGACAGGGCATTCGATGCCGTTGATAAGATGCTGGAAAACGGCGAGCAGCCCGAACCGGCACCGGCAAAAGAGGCCAAGGCGGAAGAGCCGGCAAAAGAAGGTGAAAAGTCCGCTGATGAACGCGAACGCAATCCGGACGGCACATTCAAGGCCAAGGAAGGCGAGGACGCGCCGACGGTTGCCAAGGACGGCGAGAAGGCAGAAAAGCAGGCCAAGGAACCCAAGGGGGCCGAGGATGACAAAAAGGCCACTGACGGCTTCACAGAGCCGCCCAACCGGTTTTCAACCGATGCAAAAGAGGCATGGAAAGACGCGCCGCTATCGGTACGGGCTGAAATCCGCCGAATGGAGCGTGAATTTGGTGCGGGCCTTGAAAAATATAGGACTGATGCGGAAGCATTTACCGAATATAAGGACTTTGCTGCCGAGCTAACGCAGAACGGCCAGAAGTTTAGTGATGTAGTCGGGCAATACAAGGGCATAGAGGCATTGTTAGCGCGTGATCCGGTGCAAGGGCTGGACACGATATGCCGCAATCTTGGAACAACTTTGGCTGACGTTGCCGCCAAGGTTACAAACCAGACACCGAATGAAACCGCACAGCAACAGCAGAACGCTACATATGATCTGCGACAAGAAAACAACGAGTTGAGGCAGGAAATAGCCTCATTGCGCGATGATGTGTCGGGCGTCCGCACCACGGTAACAACGCAGGCCGAACAACAGGCCATGAGCCAGATTAACGACTTTGCGCAAAACCCGTCGCATCCCCGTTTCGAAGAATTAAGCGCCGATATAAGTCTCTTGCTTAATAACCGGCGCGCATCCAATCTTGCAGAGGCTTATACATTGGCGGAACGGCTAAATCCCGTACCGCTAACAGAAGCCCCGGCCCCGGCCTCAGAAGCCGAAACTCCCGCCCCCCAGGCTCAAACCCTCAAAGGGCAACTTTCACCCACGGGCGCACCCGGCTCCGGCTCAAACCCGGACAATAGGAAAGTGCCTGCATCCGCTCGGGACGCACTCGACAATGCTTTTAGTCGTGTTGGTCTCGGGTAATCACAAGCACAGGACATTGAAAAATGGCTTTAACCAGCACGGAGCGCCTTCAAGAGGCGTTCTCTCTGGCGCTTGAGGATCGCTCTAAGGGTTATGCAGACCTGGTTTCGAACTCAAACGCCATCCTGTACCTGATGAAAAAGAAAGGCAGTTGGAAAACCTTTTCCGGCCCCCGTATTCGGGAGCGGCTGCTTTACAATGAATCGGGCACATATACCCGCTACGCCGGGTACCAGTACCTTAACCCGTCACCCGCCGAACTGTTCAATGACGCGGAATTTGCGGCAAAACTTGCTGCGGTTTCTGTTACGTTGAGCGGGGAGGATATTCTTCAGAATTCCGGCTCTGCCCAGCTGAAGGATATTATGGAGGAACACATTTCCGCCGCCGAGCAAGAGCTTGTTGACAGATTTGTGGAAGATCTCCACGGCGACGGAACGTCCAGCAACCAGATAGGCGGCATGCAACTTGCTGTTCCCACGGACCCGACTTCGGGCACCTACGGCGGCATTTCGCGTTCTTCCAATTCCATCTGGCGAACAACGACTTATGACGCTGATACGTCGTTTACCGGCATAACGCAGGTAACGTCCAGCACTGTCAAAACGATCTTTGACAACATCATGATCGAACGTTCGCGCGGGACAAAAGGGCCTGACTGCATTGTATGTTCTCAGGAGCACTACATTGCATACACCGCCGCAAACGTAGCCATTCAGCGCATTCAAGATGAAAACGCGTTGGGGGCTTTGGGCTTTACCAACTTGAAATACTACGGCGGCGGCAAGTCCGTTGACGTGGTTCTTGAAGGTGGGATTGGCTCGGCCATGCCGTCTAATGTGACGTACTTCATTGACAGCAAGGCACTGCGGTTCCGCTATCATCCGGATCGTAACTTCGTAAAGTTCGGCGGCAAACAAATGCCGGTGAACCAGGATGCAATGGTGCAGCATATCGGTTTCTACGGAAACCTTACGCTGAACAACCCGTTGCACACTGCGAAGCTCTATGACTCCGACACTGCATCGTAAGGAGGATTGAGCTATGGCTGACTGGACTCCGTCCGGGAACTTCCTTCTCGGGCAAAACATCGATGAAACATCAACTACCCAGGCGCATGCGCTTGGAACCATTGCCGCGTGCAAGCATGCGACTTTGGGCGTTGGTGAATTCATTTACATGACTGGCGTTGCGTCAACGACTGTCGGGAATATTGTCAATTACGATGACACCTGGCAAACGGCGCTTGACACGTCCGCAGTGGGAGGCCCGACGCGGCCCCTTGCTGTGGCCATGTCGGCAAACGTTGGGTCGGCGTATGGCTGGTATCAAATCAGCGGTATGGCCGTTGCCAAAAAGGCTAACACTGTTTCGTTCGCGGATGGTGTCGGCCTTGCCGCAGGCTCCGGCCTTGCGGTCGCTGTTGCGACAGGCACGATCATGCAGGGCGCTATTGTCCGCACCGTTGCATCGGCAAAATCCGATGTGACAACCGTGGCAATCGCCATCAACCGGCCTCACGATCCGTCGGACGTGAGCTAAAAAACAGGGGCGGGTTTCGGCTCGCCCCTTTCACACGAGGGAAATATGACGGCACCGAAAAGCGACATTTATCAAATGCAGTACCAGAACAAGGACGCAAAACAGCCTTTGATAATTCCCGTGCATGTGCTGTGCAATACATCCGACGATGATCTCTATCGTAACATCCGCGAGAATTCGGCGCTTCCGTTGCCCTGGATAGGATATGAGGAACCGCACGGGGGCGCGGCCATACTTGTCGGCGGCGGGCCTTCTGTTGCCGAACACATTGAGGAAATACGCAACGCACAGGGCACAATCTTTGCCATGAACGGCGCATCGCAATACTTGCGCGGGCACGGGATAGAGCCGGATTTCCAAGTTATTGCGGACGCCAAGGAGGAAACTTCGCGCCTCGTTGATCCGCAGGCCCTGTCACATTTGATCGCCTCGCAGGTGGACAGGGCCACCATTGAATCCGCCGGGGACGTTACATTGTGGCATTTGGGGATAGAGGACATGGAAAGCGTGTTCCCGCCCGCCCGTGTTCGCAAGGGCGGTTATTCGCTGATCGGCGGCGGCGCGGCTGTCGGTAATTCGTCTATGTGCCTGGCCTACGTTATGGGGTATCGCGATATGCACTGTTTCGGCTTTGATTCATCGCATAGGGGCGGCCAAAGCCACGCATATCGGCAGGGCATGAATGACTTTATCCCGACGGTTGCTGTTGATTGGGCCGGCAAAACCTACACGTCAAGCGTTGCCATGAAGGCGCAGGCCGAGAAGTTCCAGATCACGGCGCAGCGTTTGAAACATGCCGGATGTTCCGTAACGGTATACGGCGAGGGCTTGTTGCCGGCAATGTACAACACGCCGTCGGAAGACTTGGCCGAGCGTGATAAATACCGCCTTATGTGGCAGTTTGACGGTTATCGTAAAATATCGCCCGGTGCCGCATTGGTTGGTGTCTTTACCGATATTGTGCGGCCGGACGGGCTTATTATTGACTTTGGGTGCGGTACAGGCCGCGCCGGGTTGGAGTTAGCCAAATGGGGGCACGACGTGTTCCTAGTGGACTTCGCGGATAATTGCCGTGATGAGGAAGCAATGGACTTGCCGTTCCTTGAATGGGACTTGGTGAACCCTTGCCCGTTGAGCGCCGGTTACGGGCTTTGCACGGATGTTATGGAGCACATACCCACGGATAAGGTGGATCAGGTAATTCAAAATATTATGGCGTCGGCGGAAACTGTGTTTTTTCAAATAAGCACTGTTAAGGACATCTATGGCGATGTCATCGGCCACCGGCTGCATAACACAATTCGCCCGCATGAATGGTGGGTGGAACGTTTCGGCTTATACGAAATCGCCTGGCAGGATAAGAGCGATATAGCATCCTGCCTTGTAGTAAAACGCACTCCCTCAGAAGGATAAGAAAAATGGAAGACATGGACTTTAGTCACCTATACGTTGAATTTTTCATGGAAGCGGTGGAGAACAAGAAGCGTTCCGATCAGGAAGGCCGGCCGATATTCGATGATATTGAAAAAATCCGTATCAGGATGGCGGGCGACAGGGGAACGGAACTTGTTGCGCCGGCGAATTCCCCGAGCGCATTTCGCGATCCGCATACAAACCGGCGGCTGACTTATGCCGAGGTACACGAGGGGCCATACAAGGCTTTCAAGAGCGGAATTGAATATACGGGCGAGGGGACACCGATTTCCGAACTTCCGTTTATTACGAACGCCCGCGCAAAGGAATTTCAGGCGCTGAATATCAAGACAGCCGAAGCCCTGGCCGGGCTTGACGGCGAGGCGCTGAAACGTGCCGGCATGGGTGCCCGTGAATTGAAGAACAAGGCGCAGGCATACATTGATAATGCGTCCGGTGTTGCCCAGGTGACTGAAATTTCGCAGGAAAATGCGGCATTGCGGGAACAGATGGCGCAACTACAAGAGCAGATGGCACAGCTAGTCAATGGCGCGCCACAATCGGGCACGCTGATAGAAACCCCGGTTGATCCGGTGACAACGGCGGCCGCATCGCCCTTTAAGGATTGGGCGGACGCGGATATTGTGAACTGGATAACGGACAACGGCGGCGAGAAGCCGAGCCATCTATGCAAGCACGGCACGCTTGTTGCCAAGGCCGATGCATGGAACGAAAAAATACGCCGCGAGCAAGAGGCCGCTTAAATGACAATACTGTCCACCATACAAGGCGTAAGCAAGGTTATCGGCCTTGACGTGCCGTCCGCCGTCTTCAGTTCCACAACCCGCGAACATGTGGAACTGGCGGAACTTGCTAATGATATGGGGGCGGAAATTATCGACGCGTATGATTGGCAGGCACTCAAAGGAATAGACACCCACACGGGGGACGCATCTACAGAGGACTTTGATTTGCCTGCCGATTACAAGCGGATGTTGAAAAAGGCGCAGGTGTGGTCATCCTCGCTGGAAACGCCCTTGACGCCAATTACGGATACGGATGCATGGCTCGGCCTGGATGTTCAGTCTTTTGATTTTGTTATCAATGCATGGACTATTTACGCGGATCAGATGCACATCAAGCCGGCTTTGGCTAGTGCCGTGACGGCCAAATATTACTACATGTCGAACCTCTATGCGCTGGATACGGACGGCACGACTACACAGGCCGCATTTGACACGGACACGGACACTTTTCGGCTTGACGAACGGTTGTTGAAGCTCGGAATGATATTCCAATGGCGCAAGAACAAGGGGCTTCCTTATGAGGGCGACGAGGAAAAATATGAAACCATGAAAGAACGGTTGATAGCAGCCGATAAGGGTTCCCGGCTCTTGCGCGTCGGCAAAATCCGGTTTCCTAAAGATGTTACCGTAGCTTATCCGCAGAGCATTACATGAGAACCCGCCCAAGCGCCATAACGCGCCGCACGGCTACGCCGCAACCGGCGCGAAATAAAACCAAGCCAAAGACGTTTCCGCCCCCGGTGCGCGGTTGGATCAGAAACGAGAACCTGGCCGCATCCGGTCCCGGCGGCGCTTATGTGCTTGATAACTGGTTTCCGACATCGAAAGACATTCGGGTGCGCGGCGGTTCCAACAAATACGCCACTATAGGTTCAAGCGAGGTTGATAGCCTGTTTACCTATCGTACCGGGCTAGTGGAGAAGTTCTTCGCGGCGGATGCAACAAAGGTGTTTGACATATCGACTGTTGCTGATCCGGACGTTGCCCCGTCGGCGGCGGTGACTGGTCAGACATCGGGTGAATATGGCGTGGCCCAGATGGGCACGGTCGGCGGTGATTATCTGATATGTTGCAACGGCGATGATACGCCGCTTCTTTATGATGGCTCCTCATGGTCCACAACGTCAATTACAGGGGTTACGCAGGCAGACTTAGAGGCACCGTGGGTGTTTGGCTCAAGGATGTTTTTTGTCGAAAAGGATACAATGTCAACCTGGTATCTGGCAATAGATGCCATTTCAGGGGCGGCGTCTGAGTTTTCCTTGGACGGTATTTTCCAAAAGGGCGGCGAACTGATGTTCGGCGATACATGGTCGCTTGATAGCGGTTCCGGTCTTGACGATAAATGTGTTTTTGTATCCACGACAGGCGAGGTCGCCATTTATGAAGGCACCGATCCGTCATCGGCCTCCACATGGTCCAAAGTCGGTGTGTATCAAATAACCACGCCTTTGGGTATTCATGCAAAAATGCGGGCGGGCGGTGATCTGATCATTGCTACGGAAGACGGCATGGTGCCGCTTTCTGAGGCCATCACGAAAGATTCAGCCGCGCTTTCGCTTTCTGCGGTCACACGACAGATAGAACCGGAGTGGAAACTTGAATACGCCGACCGTGCAAGCAAGTCGTGGCATGTATTAAAATGGGCAAGCAACAACATGTGCGTTGTGTCCCTCCCCGTGATCGACGATACAACGCCGGCACGGTGCTTTGTTGTTAATCTTGAAACGGGCGCTTGGTGCCGTTATACGGGTTGGGAAACCCAGTGTTTGGGGCTGTTTAATGAGATAGGCCATTTTGGCACCAGTGACGGCAAAGTCTATCAGATGGAAGTTACCGGATCGGATGATGGCACACTGTATACGGGAACTTATGTCGGCTTGTTTGATCATTTGGAAAGCCCGGGGCAGGAAAAAATAGTCCATTCTGCCCGTGGGGTATTCACAGTCGCGTCTGAAATTGATCCTAAATTTTCGATATCCAGCAACTATGCGGTGTCCTTGCCGACAGCGCCTAATTCGATCCTGGATTACGCCGCCGCGGTTTGGGATTCGGCGGAATGGGACACTGACGTATGGGACTATAGTGCGGATCTTGAAACCCGCACCAAATGGGTTTCGATAGGCAGGGCGGGCTTTTCCATCGCCCCGCAACTACAGGTAACTATGAACGTAACGCCGAAGCCAAATGTGGAATTGGTTGCCATTGATCTGATGTATGAAGACGGCGGCGTAATGGTCTGATGATCAAGATTGTCTGGGGCGGCCAAAGCAACCCCGACGATAACCGTATTATGGCTGACTGGTGCTCTAACCAAATATGGGGTGATGCCCGGGGCTTTGGAAATTGCACCACTATGGGCGTGCTTTTGGATGATAGCCCCGTAGCTGTTATGGTGTTTCATAATTGGCAACCCGATGGTGATGTAATCGAGATATCGGGGGCGGCCACAAACAAGCGCTGGCTTTCGCGCCAAACGTTGCACGCCATGTTTTCTTACGTGTTTGACACCATCGGCTGTCAACTTGCTGTAATGCGCACGTCGCCTAATGACAAGGCGATAGCGCGAATTTTGAAATCGTACGGCTTCAAAAGCCATCGCATCCCTCGGCTACGGGGGCGTCATGAGGATGAGCTTATTAACACGCTCACTGATGATGCATGGAAAAACAACCGGTTTGAAAGACGTAATAATGGGAAAACAAAAAGCACCGCCGCCCCCTGATCCGCGAGAAACGTCTGCCGCTGCTACGTCCACGAATGTCGGGACAGCTGTTTCCAATGCGTTTCTTGGCAATGTCAACCAAGTCACGCCTGAGGGAACATTGAGCTATGATCAGACCGGCTCACACGACTGGTATGATCCATACACGGGGCAAACGTATAATATCCCCCGGTTTACAGCCACGCAGACTTATTCCCCAGGCCAGCAGGCTATTAGGGATCAATCAGAATCCGCTGAGTTAAACCTTGCCACACTGGCAAGCGATCAGTCCTCGTTTTTGCAGGACTACATGGCGCAGCCGATCGATCTGTCATCGGAGAATGTCCAGAATTACATAAATACCCATTATTATGATGACTTCAGTTCCGATTGGGAAAAACAGCGCTCGGATCTGGATTCAAGGCTTGCCAACCAGGGCATAAAACTTGGTTCGGAGGCGTATGACAGGGCATTCAGCGAATACAGCCAGAGCCGTGCCGATGCCCGTGATAACCTTTATGGTAATATGTACGGGCTGGCGCAGGGCACCATTGCGGCGGAACGCAATCAGCCGATCAACGAAATTACGGCCTTGTTGTCCGGTTCGCAGGTAAACCAGCCCAACTTCGTCAATGCCAATATGCCGCGCATACCAACCACGGATGTCGGCGGGTTGATCAACCAGAATTACAATCAGCAGCTTGCCCAGTGGCAGCAACAGCAGAACCAAAGGCAGGGTATGCTCGGCGGGTTGTTCGGTCTAGGTGCCGGGATGCTCTCCGACAAGCGGGCCAAAAAGGACATCAAGAAGGTTGGCGAACTCAAGGGTCACAAGCTCTATGAGTACGAATACAAGGATGCTGACAACGGCCTCGGCAAGCAGATTGGTGTTATGGCTCAAGAGGTCGAAAAGAAGCGCCCCGACGCTGTGTCTGTGCGCCCTGATGGCCATAAACAAGTCCATTACGGCAGGTTATTTGGAATGGGGGACGCCCGATGACACAGGGTTTCATCTTCGGCGGCGATACGGGCCTTTCGTATGAACAGCTACAGCGCCGCAAGCAGATAGCAGAACAGATGATTGCCCGTTCAACCTCCAGAACTCCGCGCAACGTCGGGGAGGGGCTTACGGCAATTGGACAGGCCCTTGGTGGCAGAATGCGGCTTAACAGGCTTGAAAAGCAGGAAGCAGCAGGACGCGATGAGGCTCGGGGCGAATTTGGTGATATTCTCAAAAGCCTTTCCGGCGGGGGCGCGCAACCTTCCACGGGCACACCGCAGGACTATGCGTCTAGTCGTGTATCCCAAGCGCATGGGATATCTTACGGCGGCGACAAGCAAAAATTCATTGATACGATCATGCCCCATGCGCTTCAGGCTGGCAAGGCTACGGGCATAGATCCGCGCATTATCGTTGCCCAGGCGGCGCAAGAGACCGGGTGGGGTGAATCCGCCCCCGGCAATAACTATTTTGGCATAAAGTCGCATGGCCAACCCGGCGGGCAGTCGCTCGGGACTCACGAATATGTTGACGGCCAGCGAACGAACGTCCAAGACAGTTTCAGGCAGTATGAAAGCCCCGCGCACAGTGTTGCGGAGTACGCTAATTTCATGCAGGAAAACCCGCGCTATAAGCCGATGATGGAAGCGCAAGGGATGGACGAGCAATTGGCGGCGCTCGGTAGCTCCGGCTATGCCACAGACCCAAATTATGCATCTAGCGTGGGCGCAATAGCGCGAGCTATCCCTATGGGCGGCAACCAGACAGCGCCCGCGGCAGTTCCAAACGTTATGCAACAGAATGATGCCGCCCTTGGTGGCGCATTGGCACCCCAAGGCGCACAGATAGCGCAATCAGGCGGCCTTGATCCGCGACTTATCAAGGCTATGGGCAACCCGTATTTGACGCAGGGCCAGCGTTCTGTCCTGCAATCTATCGTCGGCCAGCAGCTTAAGGGCATGCTGCCCCCAGGCCCTATGAAACAGTTGCAAATGCAGAAGTTGCAGCAGGACATTGAAAAAGGCGGCAGGCCCAAACCCACCGATGACGTTCGCGAATACGAATTCGCCCGCAAGCAGGGCTATGGGGGCACATTCCAAGAATGGATGATCGAAGGCAAGAAGGCCGG
>JAAEUI010000367.1 GCA_024227475.1 Paracoccaceae bacterium
CGGACAATGGTCAAATCACTTTCTATACCGCCCCGTTCATTGAGAAATTGGGTGTAGGTCAGGCTGTCCGCCGGTTTATCGATGTTGTTAGCAGCCAGGCGCTGCAGCAGAGTTAGTGCACCGGCGCCGCGCACATCAATCTTGCCAAAGGAGGACATATCCAGCAGGCCGACTCGTTGCCGAACAGCCTGGCACTCTTGCCCAACCTGCTCAAAGTAGGGAGGCTGACCCCAACCCCACTCATGCTGGTCGGCCCCGGCTTGCCGCCATGATTTTTCCGGTTCAAAGTAGTTGGCCCGCTCCCAGCCGTTCTTTTCGCCAAAGACTGCCCCTGCCGCTTGCAACCGGGGATACAGGGCGCTCAGGCGTAGGGGACGTCCCCACTCCGCTTCGTCGTCAGGATAGTGCAGATAGTAGTAGCGCTTGTAGATCTCTCTGGCCTTTTCAGCCACATAGTGCGGGTCGGCATAATGCGGCCCAAAGCGGCGCACATTCATCTCGTGGACGTCAATCGACGGTTCACCTTCAATGATCCACTCGGCCATAATTTTGCCAACGCCGCCCGCCCCGGCAATGCCGTTCAGCGACATCCCGGCGGCCACGTAGAAACCGGGCAAACCGGGCATTGGCCCCAGGCAGTAGTGACCGTCGGGCGTAATGGCCTCCGGCCCGTTAACCAACTTGATGATTTCAGCCTGTTCCAAGATCGGCACGCGTCGCATTGCGCCCTCCATAAGCTCGTCAAACAGATCCCATTCCGGAGGGAGGAGCTGCTGGGTGAACTCCCATGGTACGCCTTCAACCGACCATGCCTTGGGTTTCAACTCAAAACCGCCAATGAGAAAGCCGCGGACTTCCTCGCGAATGTAAACCAGGTTATCCGGATCGCGCACCACCGGGGTTTGCAGCGGTAATTCGTGACCGGGGATGGGTTTGGTGGTCAAATATTGGTGCATTAAGGGAGCCATTGGGAGGTTAACCCCAACCATCTGCCCAATGCGCGGAGCCCACTGCCCGGCAGCGTTAACCACAACCTCGGTTTTGATGGAGCCGTGGTCGGTGTTGACCTGCGTCACCTCCCCTTGGGACGATAGCTCAATGCCGGTGACCAGGACATCGGTGTAGACCTTGACTCCTAGCTGCCTGGCTCGCCGGGCCAGTTCCGTGGTGATGCCGTTAGGGTCAAGATAGCCGTCGTCAGGGATATAAACGGCTCCGTGAAGATTTTTACCGGTCATGTGGGGAAAGATGTCCAGCGCTTCGGCAGCAGAAATAATATCGGCATTTAGGCCAAGCGCTTTGGCCCGGCTGACGTTTCGCTGCAAAGCTTTCAACTGGTCCCGGCTCGAGGCCAGGCGCAGGCTGCCGACTTGATGCCAGCCCAGCACGTCGCCCACCTCGGCTTTTAACTGGTTGTAAAGGCCAATACTGTAGTTCATCAACAGCATCTGGGCCGGTGAAGTCCGAAATTGGCTAACTAATCCCACCGAGTGAAAGGTGGTCCCGCTGGTCAATTCTCCTTTTTCGACCAGCACCACGTCGGTCCAACCCCTAAGGGCCAGGTGATAGGCAATGCTGCATCCGGTGATGCCGCCGCCGATGACAACTGCGCGAGCTTGAGTGTCCATAATAGTCCTCCCAATGATGAATGATAAACGATGAATGATGAATCTCTTGCGGACTCATCATTCATCATTTCGCGTTCATTATTTTTGTCAGCGGCGGATTCTTCTGTTTTTTCGGTCACGCGTACGAGTCGGTTCCGGTGGTGTCCAACCGGGCGGTGGCGTTGAGTTGCCGGAGACCAGCCCTTCAAACTCGGCCCGGATGCGGGCGTCGACATCGGGTGAGAAGACCGCCGGATTATCGCGGGTCAGAATGTCGCGGACGCGTTGCATGGCTTTGGCCTGGGCATCGAGTTTGCCGCTTTCTGCCCATATACGGCGCGGATTACGGTCGGCGATTTCAGGTAAGACGGCGCAACTCTTCATCCGTTCCAGGGTGTGCGGTGTGTCGATAAACATCCCGGCCGGACCGGCTTCGGTAATTAAATCCAGGGCCATATTCTCTTGACTAAATTCCAGGCCGCGTTTGACTCGCTTCATCATTTCGGCAATTTCATTGTCGATGGTTAGCATGGTGAAGTCAAAGGTCATAATGGCGTCAATTAAGCCGGCCATATTTAGCAAGTCTGACCCGGCCAGCATAGAAGCCATTGGCGATAGGCTCTTTTCAAAGCCGGCCTGGGCATCAACAACCTTGGCATTAGTCAGGCCGACATAGCTGGCCGAGGGGACATTGTAGTAACGGGCCAGTTGGGCAAAACCCATCGCCAGAATCCCGTTTTCGATGCCCCCAGGAGCGTAAGCGCCGGTGCGCATATCGGCCACAGTGGGTAAGGCGCTGTAAACAAGTGTTGCGCCGGACCGCGTCATCTGTTTTAGGGTAGCCCAGGCCAGGAACTCGGCGTTGCCTTGAGCCAGGGGCCCCATTAAGGTCAGGGGGGAGGTCAACCCGGCATTGGGCACAATGCTGGCATAGCCGGGAAAGCCTTCCTCAGTCAAAAACATCAGCAGTTCTGTCGAGTCAAAATCCAAGGTCAGGGGTGAAACAACTGCGCAATAGTGGTGGGTAATCAGGGGACGCTCCCGGTAGGCAGCCTCACTGCCGGCCACCAGGTAGCCAAGTTTGATGACTTTTTTTGCTTCATCCACATCAGATACATTGCCTCGAACCGGTTTGAGGGTATTTTTCAAGGCCGGATAGTAACGGGAGAGACTATAGTGACCGGCAGGCGCGTCGTCGCACAGAACGGAGACGGAGAAGATGTCCAGCGCCGGCAGCTCATTGAAAAGGTGAGCGATGCGGGCCATATCGTCGGAACGGGCCCGTCGTTCGTGGCCGGTGATGGGATCAATGATGTTCGGGGCGGAACTGCCGGTCATGATCAGCGGACCGTCATCGGGAATGGTGCGGTCATATTGGGGGTCGCGCCCGTGGAAGGTAAAGGTGGGCGGATAGGCGGCCCTAAAATGCTCGACCACCTGACGAGGAAACTTGACAATATCGACCTTTGAGTCGACCTGACAGCCGTGTTGAGCCAGGCGTTTGCGGGCCTTTTCATTCCGTACCAGCAGACCAACATTTTCCAGAATTTCGAGCGAAGCCTGATGAACTTGCTCAACCTGTTCCTGCGTCAACAACGTCGCAAACTGTGCTATCATTTGTCGCCCCCTGTTGTGTTTGAGACATCTCATTCTAACCGCAAAGGTCGCTATAGATGTGGATAAAACGCGGTTTTTCAGGAGAAAAATGCTTATATTTCCCGTCAGTGTAAATCGTCAATTGTAAATTATTCAGGTGGATGCCATCCGGCTTGAATCCAAAATCGACGGGCATTAGCTAAAGGGGGGCGATTGAGTTTGAGGATGTTGACCGTAGCCCGGCCTGTTGGGCTTAAGCCAACAATCAATAAACCTTCTGCTTGCCAGGAAAAATGTCTGTTCCAGCGCTGTTTGTAGGGATGAAAAAGTGGCACCATGATGTCTGTGTCAGGATCAAGGCCGGCAATTCTTGAACCTTTGATGAGGTTACAATCCCAACAAGCCAGACACAAATTCTCTGAAGTGGTTGTACCACCTAAAGATAGAGGAATGATATGATCGAGAGTAAAATATCCACCGGCAATCTGTTCGTTGGTCAAACAATAAGCACACCGGTGGCCTGAGCGTATAGCAACTATTCGACGTAATTCTGGTGCAATACGGGATCGACTCATTCGACAACTGGACTTTGTCTTAATCCTGAAATATCGTAGCCGCGCTCTTTAAGCAATGCTGCTGCTTTAGCCCTAATGAGCATTGTTCGATTATAGCGATGGCTCAATTGTTGGGCTAGTTTTTGTTCATCACTATTCAATCCTTCAAGTTGTTGCCTATCAAGCAACCCTTGCATTTGCTCTGCATCGGTCTGAGGTAATTGAATTTGAGCTGCCAGCCAGAGATCGTCATCTGCCAGATAGTCAAGCTGATCCAGATCAGCGGCAAAAACTTCTGGCAGGGGTGCATTAAGCTGTTCGGCTGCTACTTCTTTGGGAACACCAGTATTTTGGGTGGTCAGATGATATTGATGTAAATAGTTTTGGATAAATTTGGTTATGAGGGTTTGCAACTGTTGTTCAGAAATTCCACTGGCTTGCAGATCTTCGGTTAACGGTTCCGGCAAATCAATTGTAAATGTTGTCATAACCATCTCCTATGAAACCCTGTTCCGGGGGTTTCATACCGGGCGTCTGGCGTGGAGAAGAAAGTGGAGGGACACCCCCCACACCCCCCGCGCCATCAGCGGCTCCTATTGTTCAAGATATGGAGATTATACAGAATTCATTCGGAACTATCAAACAATAAGGCGGAGGGATAGCGGGCCAAAATAACCGGCGTCATTGGATTTCAGCCAAACACTCGTCCAATATATCGAGCGCCCGGCCCATCTCCTCTTGGGTGATGGTTAATGGGGGAGTCAGAGTAATGATGTTGCCCATAGTTAACTTAAAACTTAGACCTTTGGACAGGGCGCTGTACATTACTCGCTCGGCTTCGTCAGCGGCGCGTTCTTTCGTGGTTCTATCTTTAACCAGTTCTATGCCCAGCATCAGGCCTAAACCTCGCACATCGCCGATAATTTCGTGCTCGTTCATCATGGTTTGCATTCGGTTCAAGGCATACGCGCCCACCTGTCGCGCATTTTCGACGAGGCGGTGGTCTTCAATGTAATTGAGCGTGGCCAGCGCCGCGGCACAAGCCACCGGACTTTTTTCGTGAGTGTAGTGACCCAGCGCCCGGTCGCCGCCAAGGTCTAACTCATTGCGGGCAATGATGGCGGCAAAGGGCAAGATGCCGCCGCCCAAGCCCTTGCCCAGCACCAAGATATCCGGCACTACAGCAAAATGTTCGCAGGTGAACATCGTCCCGACTCGCCCCAGCGAGGTGGGGATTTCGTCGAAAATGAGCAGGGCACCGTGTCGATTGCAGGCTTGGCGGATGTTTTGCCAATATTCCGGCCGGGGGACGTAGGGCGTACTGCGCACCGGCTCAGCGATGACGGCGGCCACGTCGCCTTCCTTTTCCAGCACGTACTCGATGTAGTTGGCGCATTTTAAATCGCAGCCGCTCCGAGCGCCACAATCCCACAGACAGCGATACTCGTCGGGCGGCGGCACGTGTTCGGTGCCGGAGAGAAGGGGGCCGATACCGCGGCGAAAAACGGCCTCGCCGCCAATGGAAATGGCATCCAGCGAGGCACCATGAAAAGAGTCCCACATCGAAATGGTTTTGTGGCGACCCGTCGCCAGGCGGGCTAATTTGATAGCCATGCCAATTGCACCGGTGCCGCCGGGGCAAAAGAGGACTTTGTTGAGGTCGCCGGGCGCAAGCTCGACCAGCTTTTTGGCCAGGTCTACGGCCACGCGATTGGTGTAGCGACGAGTGCAGAAGGCTAATTCATCGAGCTGGGTTTTGATGGCCTCGATGACCGCCGGATTGGCAAAACCAACCTGGTGAACGCTGTTGCCGTGAAAATCCATATAGCGCCGGCCTTGCAAGTCCTCGATGTAGATGCCATCGCACTTTTCTAAGGCATTGAGACACGGGGTTGAAAGCGATTGGTGGAGAAAGTACCGGGCGTCATCGTCCAGTAATGCCTGAGTTTGAGCCTCAATATGTTCGGCTTGCCAGGCCAGCCGTTGGGATGAGAGGTTGATATCCCCTTCTGATTTGAAGTGTGAGAGGTCTGACTGATTGGGGTGCGTCATCACTTGTCCTCCTCTGACACCCATCTCGTTCCCAAACCCCAGTTTGGGAACGAGATGGGTGTCATCCGGTGCGGGTGAAGCCCCGTTTCATACGCGGCTCCTGATGTATATTATCCCAA
>JAAEUI010000368.1 GCA_024227475.1 Paracoccaceae bacterium
CTTTGTCTGTGTGGCGAGTTGACTGAATCGCGCCTCTTGTGGCAGCTCGGCAAGGGTAATGTGTTTGTTGGTATCGCTTCGATTGCTCTTTAGCGTATCCACTTCCTCCTGAAAGGCGGTGATCTCTTCGAGTAGCGCGGCCTTTTGCTGTTCAAACGCCTCAACCTTGCGGGAGTTAATCTCGGTTGCAAGGCTCATGGCACCAAATTTGGCAAGCCGACGGCTGAGCTTGCCATTGAGGCTGCGTATTTCGCAGTCCAGTTGCCGGTAATCCGGATTAACCACCGGTGTGGAATCAGGAATATCTTCCAGACAATACTCCACAAGTCCATCAATATTATAGTGTTGACGCATATATCGAAAGAAGTTCTCCTGAGACCATCTGGCGAACATGGAGGCGGCAATCGTGATAAAATCCGCTTGATAATGGGTTGCAATGATGGCGGTTTGATGACCACTTTCGGTGCGTTTGCGGATCTCCCGGACCCACAGCTTTTTTCCCAATAGGCTGCCTCGTTCGGCCAGCGCCATTTCAACCACCTCTGCGCTAACCAGGGTCACCGGCTGCTTGGTAAATTCCGTTTCAGGCCAAGGGTCACCGGGATATTTGTGATAGGTCATACAGGCGATATGCTTTTGCTTCAAGCGCAGCATCAACGCGGGGCTGTAACCTTCCCGGTCAAAAATCAAGCTAAACCGGGGTAATAACGGATTTTTTTCCAGTTGTTCAGGGCTCAGCTGGGCAGGGACTTGCTGCTCCAGCCACGGCACGATTTCACCTTCAATAACCTTGATCAGGCCCGGGTCAACGGCCTTGTTGATGTAGAAAAAGGGTTGCCCATCCATGGCATTGACCCAATAATCCGTGGTGGCGCGCAGGCACAGGCGTTCCCGGGCGACATGATGTCGGGGCAGCTTGGTCTGTGAACCATGGTAGACGCGCACATGGCCATCAATATAGAGCATGGCGGTACTTTCCATGTCCGCCGCCATCCATTGGGCGCACAGCTCCGCACCCCATTGGGCACTGGCGCCTTGTGTCGAGAGTATTTTGAGCTTTTCACGTAATGTCCGTACTTCCGGGATGCGATCAAGCCCCAGGATCTTGCCCCATTCCCCGGGGGCGCAGTAACGCAGTCGTTCCACGCTTTTGATCCGTGCCAACGCCATGAAGGCCAGCAACACAAAGATGCTGCTAAGGCCATAGTAGCCGTTGGGCAGCTGGAAGTAGTTGCGCACCTTGTGTAACAACCCGATCGACAGTAGCGCGGGCAGGGCGAACAATACGCCGGCATTGGGACCGCTCTCTGATGCCGTGAAGTCAAGCGGTACTTCCGTGATGTTACCCACCATCGCGGCAACACGATCCAAGGTGTTGGTCGCGCCCATGCCAATGGGCGCTTTGGAATCGATAGCGTTGCGTTCACTCTTGGTGCTGGCGGTCA
>JAAEUI010000369.1 GCA_024227475.1 Paracoccaceae bacterium
TGAATCACAAACGAAACCAGAAGCGCAACGACGCCAGATACTTAGATCGGAGTTTCAGGTTCAATCTGGTTCAGCTTAAACCGGAAACGCTCTAGAGAATTTCGAGTTTTACCTGAATCACAAGTGAAACTCGAAACTGCCACGTTATCAGTTTCCTAGACCGGCGATTTCTACATCAACGCGTCTCAAGTTAATGTAGAAACGCCTGGGCTCAACCCCTTGTAGACGCTACAAATTTCAGGGTCGTCGTGCCGGGCGGACCCGGAAACCTGTTCTTTGCTCCGTCCCGGTAGGCCGCAAAAGCCTCTGAGGCCAGAAACCGCTGCTTGGCGGGTTCGTCATCAAATTCCAGCAAGGCGATAGATTTGGTCGGATCGTCGGTCGCAAATGCGGTGTAGTTGAAACCGCCGTCCCCCAATTCCCTGAGTGAACCGGTGAATTTCTCAAGCTCCGACACCTGCTCGTCGGCCATTCCTTCGTTAACGGTGTATTCAACAAGTAAGCTCATGCTCATCCCTTTTAGCTTTCATTTTTAACATGGCGGCCAGCAACTATTTAGCCAATATGCTAATCAAATAAGACGGGAGGCCGGCAAGTCAACAGAACCCACAGTGAGAACAGTTAAATATTAGGGTCCTCACCAAACAGATATTTTATAGTGTTTACAAAGCTTAAATGATCATTCTTCAACCACAGGCCGCTTTGATCGCAGCGATATTGCGGCCATAGTGTTCCGGCGTTCCCCCCTTGAACACTGCAGAACCAGCCACCATGGCATCCACTCCAGCAGCGCGGCAGGCGGGGGCCGTATCCGGCGTCACGCCACCGTCGATCTCCAGCCAGATCGGACGATCACCGATCATTTTGCGGATATTTGCCATCTTCTGCACCTGGCTTTCGATGAATTTCTGCCCGCCAAACCCGGGGTTCACGGTCATCACCAGCACCAGATCCACCTTGTCCAGAACGTATTGAATGGTGCTTTCCGGCGTTGACGGATTCAGCGCCACCCCTGCTTTGCACCCCAGCGACCGAATGTACTGCAGTGACCGGTCAAGATGTGCCCCAGCTTCGGCATGGACTGTAATGATGTCGCTTCCCGCATTGGCGAATGCCTCAAGATATGGGTCGGCCGGTGAAATCATCAGATGCACGTCCATCACGGTCTGGCAATGCGGGCGCAGGGCAGCCACAACATCCGGTCCGATGGTGATATTGGGCACGTAATGCCCGTCCATAACGTCGACATGCACCCAGTCACAGCCCTGTTCTTCGATGGCGCGGACTTCTTCACCCAACCGGGCGAAATCTGCTGAGAGGATGGACGGGGAGATTTTGAGAGGGCGGGATGGATCGAAGGTGACGGGCATGTGGGGTCCGTATTTTGAGGGCGTTGCGGTTAAATACCAGAATTGAAGGGATCGGAAAGCCTTATTGCAAGCCACCCGGAACTTTGGTCTCAGAAGGTCAGTTGTCCGGAACCCCCGCCTTGCGTAAAGCGTCGAAATATTTTTCAACGAATTCGCGGTTGTAGTGCGCGCGCAGGCTTTGTCCTGTCATCTGCAGGGTAAGGCCGGGGACCATTTTCAACAGCTTTTGCGCTTCTGCTTGCGCCTGTTTCAGATCATTTTCAAAAATTGCGATGGCTACCAGCCGTTCCTGTGCAATCGGTTTGGCCCGTGCATCTTCGGTATTGCTTGCTAAAACGGCCTGCGCCAGCGCCTTGGCGTCTTTTAAGCGGCCGAGTTCAAGGTATGCGAAAGTGACAAATTCCGGCAGCCAACCGGGATAATGTGGCTCCAGCCGCATGCTGCGGAGCATCAGCTCCAGACCGGTTTCAGGCTGACCACTGGAGGATAGCACCAATCCGGCAATTGATATATTGTCCGCGCTGCCGGGTGCCAGTTCCACAGCCCGCTCGGCAAGTCTGATTGCATCGCGATGATTTGCAATTTGAAAAGCCAGCAGCGCTGCGAGTGAAACGCCCTCGCCGAATTCCTCAATCTCGTTCGCGCGGTTGCTATAACCGATGGCTGCACCCAAATCTGCTCTGGGATCAGTGCTCAGGCCAAGAACAATTTTTTGCCAGTGGAGATAGCCCATCACAATATGCGTCAACGCCAGTTCCGGTTGTTTTTCCAGCAATTCGAGCCACAATCGTTCGGCCGCCTGATGTCCCTGCGGACTGAATTTCTGGAATTCTCCGCGTCCCCGGAAGAGAATGCTCCAGGTTTCGAAATCACCGGCCAAGGCCATCAATCGGCGCGTGCTCTCACCGAGAGTCAGCGAAACCTGCATTTCTTCAAATATTTTCTGCGCAATCTCGTCCTGAACGTCGAAAATGTCGTTCAGCACACGGTCCTCCTGCACCGACCAGATCAATTTGCCCGCCACAGCATCAGCCAGTTCCGCGGTGACCCGCAGACGCTTGTCATCGCTTTGTACGCTACCGCTCAGCACATAGCGCACACCCAACTCGCGCGACACGTCTTGGGTGGTTACCGCCCTGCCCTTGTATGAAAATGAGGTTGCCCGGGCGATCACCACCATATCAGGCGACAGCGCCAGCGTTGAGATGATGCTTTCGGTCAGCCCGTCGCCGATCCAGTCCTTGGTTCGATCCGCGGCCCGGTTCTCAAACGGTAAAACCGCGATTGAGGGTCTTTCCGGCAGGGCAAAGGCCATGTTTGCCGGGTCCACCGGTGTGAAGTCATGCCGTTGCAGGTGCCAGCCATAAGCGAATACACCAACAACAACTACAAGCACTGCGGCATAGACGTATTTCCGCCGCTGCCATATTGGCGGCTTTGGCACGCGTTGCGGGGCCTCCCCGTCCTGCAAAATCTGAAAGCAATGTACCGGACGGGACACATTCTTAACCTCGATCTCACCCAGGTCCGCAAGATCTAGCGTCAACCGATCACGCACCTGATCGCGCACCGCGCGGCTGATGATGATGCCCCCTGCTGCCGACATCTGTTCCAGCCGAGCGGCAATGTTCACCCCTTCGCCGAATAAATTGCCCTCGTCGACGATGGCATCGCCGAGGTTTGCTCCGATGCGCAATTGAATGTGCTGGCCCTCAGGCTGTGACTGGTTCAACTTTACCATCTGCCGCTGGATTTCGATGGCACAGCCGATGGCTTTTACCGGGCTGGCAAATTCGGCAATAACACTGTCTCCAGCCACGCCAAAGGTCCGCCCGTCGTTTTCTCCAACCAGCTGATCGATCAGGGCGCGGGTTTTGTAGAGGCTGGCGAGCGTTGCTTCTTCGTCACGCCCCATCATCAGGGTGTAACCGACCACGTCGATGGCAAGAATTGCGGCCAGACGTCGTTCCAAATTACACCTCCCTAAGCGGTCAGATTACCGTGGGAAGTGCAATTGTCACAGGATTTCTTTGTATCAGGCCTAGTTCAGGCGCTTTTGGCTTTGCCGCCGCCCGATTTTCCACGCCGCGATTTGTGCCAGCGGCGTTGCGATGGTTTGCCCGAGCGCCTGGGTGCGCGCCGGTCACCGGTTTTTTCAGTGAAACGCTGCTGTTGCACCGGCATTGGTGTACCGTCGGCATCCAGCGCCGGGATCGAGGTTTTGATCAGCTTTTCAATCGCCCGCAGCAGTTTCTGCTCGTCCGGTGAGCAGAAAGTGACAGCCAGACCGGAGGCCCCTGCCCGTGCGGTACGACCGATGCGGTGCACATAGGCTTCCGGCACGTTCGGCAGATCGTAGTTCACCACCAGACCGACATCGGGGATATCAATGCCGCGAGCGGCAACGTCGGTGGCGATCAGGACAAGCTTGTTACCTTTGCGGAAACCGTCCAGCGCGCGTTGGCGCTGGCCTTGTGACTTGTTGCCGTGGATCGCGTCTGCGCCGATGCCCTCGGCCACAAGTTTCCGAGCCACTTTGTCTGCACCGCGTTTGGTACGGGTGAAGACGATGACGCGCTTGCCTTCGTGCTTTTGCACCAGCTTGAAAATTGCCGTCGGTTTGGAGGCGCCCTCCATATGCACAACAGTCTGGTCGATGCGCTCGGCGGTGGAGGATTTGGGCGTTACCGAAACTTCAATTGGATTGGTCAGGTGATCTTGCGACAGGGCGGCGATTTCTTTTGGCATGGTCGCTGAAAACAATAGTGTCTGCCGTTGCTGTGGAACCAGTTTCAAAATCCGGCGGATGGCCGGCATGAAACCGATGTCGAGCATCTGGTCGGCTTCGTCAAGCACAACCGTTTCGACCTGGTTAAGCCGCACTGATCTTTGCGCCACAAGGTCTTCCAGACGCCCCGGTGTTGCCACCAGAATGTCGATGCCCTGAGACAGGATACGCTGCTGTTTACGGATCGGCACACCGCCGATGACGCAGGTCGATTGCAGGCCAAGGCCTTTGGAATAAGTCCAGATCGCATTGTTGATCTGAGTGGCCAACTCGCGGGTTGGCGACAGGATCAACACCCGAACCGGACGGCCCTGCGCTGGTTTGGAAGCGGCCAGCCGATGCAGGATCGGCAAGGTGAAAGCGGCGGTTTTGCCCGTGCCGGTCTGGGCCAGTCCGACGACATCACGCCCGGCCAGAACCGCAGGGATCGCCTGCAATTGAATCGGCGTCGGGGTGTCATAGTTGTTGTTAGACAAAGTCTTGAGGATCGGCGCAGAAAGGCCGAGGTTAGTGAAGCTCACGTTTTTTACTCTCATGTGATGCGCAGGGGCGATCAAAAGAAAGTCCAACGCGGGTTTCAGGGCGGGATCGCCCTTGTTGTCGGTGCAATGCGCAGGTTTAGAGGGAAAGGTCAAGAGTGTTGACGTTGCCCGGTAGGTTGCCACCGAAAATGTGCCAAAATAACAACCAAATAGTGAGATGTGCGAGAGATCGCACATCCCTTGTTTCATTTATTCCGGAAATAGAAATCCCTTCCACTGCCATCGAAGCGTTTCGATTTCAGACAACAGCGTTTGAAATCTCCGTCCTGAACCGCAGGGGCACAAATCGTTTCGGCCAAGTTTCTCGACCAATTCGACGTCGCCGTGCACATAACGGCTGCCGCGTTTCACATGCGTTTCCGAAGGGAAAGACTTGCGCCGTTTTGAGATTACCTCAAAAGGAGGGCGCGTTGCGGAAGGTTTTGAATTTGGGCATTTTAACCTCCATCATTTGGAATTCGGCAATATTACCGAAGTGATCCAACTAACTGCAAAGCCGAAGGTGGTCAACTATTTGCTACTTCAACCGCCGCATCAGGCTGGACGTATCCCAACGACCGCCGCCCA
>JAAEUI010000370.1 GCA_024227475.1 Paracoccaceae bacterium
ATACCGTGAATATAAGTGAGGGCGATTGGGACCCGTTTATGGGTCGGCAAGTTAACGCCAGCAATACGTGCCAAGTCGTTTCTTCCTTTGGTTGCGGTTCCGTGATCCCGGAACCTTTTTTCACAACGAAAGCCCAACACCATATTGGCATCGGGCCACTAGTCCTAAGGCGTTTTTCGAATCAGGTATTTCTGCAGAAAACCGTCCGACTCCTTAAGGATGGGTTGCCATACGCGCAGAGCAGTAAAAGGTCAAGAGGGGTTTGCTGATCCGATGCTGTCGGCGTCACTCAGCCGACTTTGTCCAGCGCTGCGGATATGCTGCCCTTAACCTCATCAATCGCGGCCAGCCCGTCAACAGACTGCAACTGACCCTTAGCGTAGTAATACCCGATCAGCGGCGACGTCTCTTTGTAATAGGCCATCAGCCGGGTGTTCAGTGACTCGGCGTTGTCATCCGCGCGGCGTTTGAAATCACTTTCGCCGCAGTTGTCGCATACACCCTCTTTGGCCGGAACCTTCAGCGTGTCATGAAAGCCTTCGCCGCAATTGCCACAGGTAAAGCGTCCGGTGATCCGGTCGACCAGCGCGGCATCGTCGACCCGCATCTCGATCACCGTATCCAGCGTTTTGCCCAGCCGGTCCATCAAGGCGCCCAACGCGTCTGCTTGTGCCAGGGTTCTCGGGAACCCGTCAAAGATAAACCCGCCCGGCGCAACTGTCGTTGTCAGTTGCTCTTCGATCAGCCCGATGACGATATCATCCGTCACCAACTCGCCGCGATCCATGACACCGGCCACAAGGTTGCCCATTTCAGTGCCCGAAGTCCGGGCTGCGCGCAGCATGTCGCCAGTGCTGAGCTGAACCATGTCCCGCCCGTCTACCAAAAACCGTGCTTGTGTTCCTTTCCCAGCGCCCGGTGGGCCAAGCAGAATGATGTTCATCGACGTCCCCTTGTTCTTGCCTTGCCGCGGCTCTTGCCGCGCAGTTTGGATTTCTCAATCAGGCTTTCGTACTGGTGCGCCAGCAGATGCGATTGAACTTGTGTGATCGTATCCATGGTCACAGAAACCACAATCAACAGCGATGTGCCGCCAAAATAGAAAGGTATCGCCAATTGTGAACGGAGAATCTCGGGCAAGAGACAAACCGCCGCAAGGTAGGCCGAACCCAGCACCAAAATGCGAGCCACGACATAATCGAGGTATTCCTCGGTTTTCTTGCCGGGACGGATGCCGGGAACAAAGCCATTCTGCTTTTTCAGATTATCCGCCACGTCGTCGGTCTTGAATGACACATTGGCGGTGTAGAAATAGCTGAAGAAAACGATCATGCCGACAAAGAACAGCAGGTACAGCGGCTGGCCGGGGCCGAAATAGGCCAGAATGGTGTTCATGATCGGTGACGTCTGTGTGCCGGAAAACGTGCTGACGGTGGTTGGCAGCAGCAACAGGGCTGAGGCAAAGATCGGCGGGATCACCCCGGCCGGGTTCAGTTTGATCGGCAGATGGCTGCTTTCGCCACCGTAAACCTTCATCCCGACCTGGCGTTTTGGATACTGGATATGCAGTTTTCGCAAGGCCCGCTCCATAAAGACGATAAAAGCGATCACCGCCACAATCATCAGCATGACACCAACGATAACCGCCGGCGACAACAGGCCAGAGCGCCCCTGCGAGAAGAACTGCGCCAGGGCCGCGGGCAATTCCGCGATGATGCCGACAAAGATGATCAGCGAAATGCCGTTGCCGATGCCGCGCGCCGTGATCTGTTCGCCCAGCCACATCAGGAACATGGTGCCACCGACCAGTGTGATGACGGCAGGCAGCTGGAAGCTCAGGAAACCCGGGTTAGCAACAAGACCTTCCTGCGCCTGCAAACCGGCAGACATGCCATAGGCCTGAAAGGTCGCCAGCAACACGGTCCCGTAGCGGGTATACTGGTTGATTTTCTTGCGCCCGGCCTCGCCTTCCTTTTTCAGCTGCTCCAGCTGAGGGACCATTGCGGTCATCAACTGGATAATAATTGAAGCCGAGATATAGGGCATGATACCAAGCGCAAAGATAGCCATCCGGCTGATTGCGCCACCAGTGAACATTGACAGGATACCGCCAACGCCACCTTGCATCTGTTCGGCAAAATCTCTTAAGGCAACGGGATCAATGCCCGGAACCACCACAAACGTCCCGATCCGGTAGACGATCAGCAGGCCCAGTGCAAAAAGGATCCGCGATTGCAGTTCTTTTGCCTTTCCGAAGGTGCCCCAGCTGAGGTTAGAGGCCATTTGTTCAGCGGCTGACGCCATTGACATTCCCTTTCATGTCAGCGCTTTGCGAAAACCCAAACGGACGGTCCGCATAGCGCCCAATTCAGAACGCCGCAGGACGGTTTTCAAGAACGGTCCTGCGGCGCTAGAAAACTTATCGCGATGTATGTAAGCGCCTCATGCGCCGCTCACAAGGCTTATTCGCTTTCCGCGTCCGCTTTTGGCGCAGATGTGACTGTCAGTTTACCGCCAGCCTTCTCGACTGCCGCAACGGCCGACTTGGAGGCACCGCTGACCGTCAGGTCAACTTTGGCGCTCAGTTCTCCCTTGGCGAGGATACGCACCCCATCACGCACCCGGCGCACCAGACCGGATTCAACCAGAGTTTCCTCTGAGATCGGCTTCTTGGCGTCGATTTTCTTGGCGTCGATGAATTTCTGCAGCAGACCGAGGTTCACAACTGCATGGCGCTTGGTGTTGATGTTGTTGAAGCCACGTTTGGGCAGGCGCTGGTACAGCGGCATCTGGCCACCCTCGTAGCCTTTGATCGCCACACCTGAACGGGATTTCTGACCTTTGATACCACGGCCACCGGTTTTACCGGTGCCAGAACCCGGACCACGGCCAATCCGCTTGCGGGATTTGGTTGCGCCTGGATTATCACTGAGTTGATTCAATTTCATGTCGCATCTCCTTTCCGGAACTACCCCCCGATAGCGACAAAAGGGGGCAAACACGGGGTTGCAATTGTGAGTCGGGGACACGGGGCCACCGACCTGCAGGCGTATACGCGTGTTTAACGGGGCGATCAAGAGGTTTGGTTTGCCAAACCGGTTTACTGCGCTAGCCTCTCAAAGCAGGAACAATCCAAGGAGACCACCATGTTAACAAATGCCATGGAAGCAGGCGGACTGGCTGTTGTCACCGGCGGTGCCAGTGGCGTCGGGTTTGCCGCTGCTTATCGGTTCGCCGAGGCCGGTTTGGGCGTTGTATTGGCGGACCTGCCAGGCGATGCTCTGGATGCGGCGGTGATCGAGCTGAGCGGCGTGGCCGGTGCGGGGCCGGTTCTGGCGGCACCCACGGACGTCAGCGATCCTGTGGCCGTGGCAGCGCTGGCCGATATAGCATTTAGCACAGGCGAGGTGGCCGTTTTGATGAACAACGCCGGAATCGGCAAGTCGTCAGGCAGTTGGAACGAGCCCGATGCCTGGCGGCAGATGATCGAGGTGAACCTTTTCGGTGTTCTGAACGGCCAACAGGCGTTCCTGCCCCGCATGATCGAAGCAAACCGCCCGGCGGTTGTGATAAACACCGGGTCCAAACAGGGCATCACCACCCCGCCAGGCAACCCGGGGTATAACGTGACCAAGGCCGGGGTGAAGGTAATGACCGAGATGCTGGCCCATGACCTGCGCGAGGTGGGGGCCCCGATATCGGCTCATCTCTTTGTGCCCGGCTTTACCTACACCGGCATGATCGCGCGGTTCATTGCCGAGAAACCACCAGCGGCCTGGACCAGCCAGCAAACCGTTGACTGGATGATCGCAAGAATGCGCGAGGGTGATTTCTACATCCTGTGTCCCGACAATGATGTGTCACCCGAACGCGACCGCAAACGTGTGGAATGGGCGGCTGGAGACATTTTGAACAACCGCCCGGCCCTCAGCCGCTGGCACCCAGACTGGGCTGAAGCTTTTGCTGAACACGAGGCGGGCTGAGCAGTTCACAGCCTGCCAGCGGAGAGCCGGCCTATGCCCGTTGCGTAATCCGGGTCTGATGCGTACGCAGGGCTAACGCGATCCCAACCCCAACTCGCTATAACCTCTTTCAGGCGCTTAAAAGTGGTTACAGGCTCGGAAAGTAGCGTGAGCGAGAATCTGAACGAGCCGCCAAACACCAAAAAGATCGAAGGTGCAGGGTCAACAGCCCTGTCCGGCACATGACCATAATGGCGGGCCCGTCTTTTAAACCACCAAAACATGAATACAGCGAGACCTAGGCACCGGAATGAAGCGGTCGCCGGGTGGTGTGGCTGTCATTCTCTTTGTCATCCCCGAGAACGAGGGGACGACAGCGTTGCTCGCAACGACAGGGCAACGCCCGACCTGGTGGGCGTTTTGGGGTGTTTCTGTTAGGCAAACCACCGCGCAGCCGCCAACGTTCCGACCAGCCCAACAGTTGCGAATGCGCCCTCCGGGGGGAGGTCGGGCGCTGCCCGTGCGGGGCACGGGCTTGGCACTCAAGGCGAGTCCAACCAGTCGTCAGGGATAACCACAAGCTAGCTCTGGAGATTTGATGATTGCGTCTGGAAGATTTTCATGGCCGGTGAGTTTGTTGAAGTTTTTGTCGCTTGTCACGAAAATATCCCGCTGGTGATACTCATGAGCCCAATAAGCTTGGGCATCTAGTAGCTTATTCTTCCATTTTGACAACACTGCGCCTTGCATCATGTCCGTGCGGATATTTTGGGCGATAGCAAAGTCAGCCCATTCATATTCGACAGTTGGAAACAGTGCTTCAAATATTTCTCTCTCTCTTTCAAAATCATCTTCGTTTCCCCAAATCGCGTTGTCCCAAAAGGAAATGTCCAAGCGAAAAAGTGGAAGTAGAATTCTGGCATCACCAAAACCAAGTGAAATTCGCCGTCGATCAAATACCTGATAGTTTTCCAAGTACTTTCCCGAGCTTTGTTTTTCAGAGGCACTCGAGGCGACCAGCGCGACGGAACACTTCAGTTCTATTTGCATGCGGAGAAGTGTTGAAACAAAGGGCCCTTGAGGCCGATCTTCCGCCAAATCAATCAAACAATTCGTGTCTAGCGTGAACTTCACCATTTCCCTCAATACTATAAAGGAACAGAATAAAAAACGCCCCACTTCTCAGCAGGGCGTTTCAATTCTTCTACAACCGACCCCGGATCAGGTCCGCGGTATCTCAGAGTGTTACCCGCGTTCCTCCACGATCTCCACCAGATGCGGGATCTTGTTGACCATGCCGCGCACGGAAGGCGTATCTTCCAGTTCGCGGGTCTTGTGCATCTTGTTCAGGCCCAAGCCCACAAGCGTAGCACGCTGGTCTGCCGGACGGCGGATCGGGGAGCCGATCTGTTTTACGACGATGGTTTTTGCCATTGTGCTCAGGCCTCCGCGGTTTCTGCTTCTGCCTCAGCCGGGGCTGGTGCAGGGGCATCGGTTTTTGGCAGGATGTCGGAAACCTTCTTGCCACGACGCTGAGCGACGTTGCGCGGGGACGCTTCCTTGCCCAGACCATCAATGGTGGCGCGGATCATGTTGTAAGGGTTCTGCGAACCAATCGACTTGGCGACAACGTCCTGCACACCCAGCATTTCAAACACGGCACGCATCGGGCCACCGGCGATGATCCCGGTACCTTGCGGGGCCGCCCGCATCACGACCTTACCAGCGCCGTGACGGCCCTCGATGTCGTGGTGCAAGGTGCGGCCTTCGCGCAGCGGCACGCGAATCATTTTGCGTTTCGCCTGTTCGGTGGCTTTGCGGATGGCCTCAGGCACCTCTTTGGCTTTACCTTTGCCAAAGCCGACGCGGCCCTTCTGGTCGCCAACAACAACCAAAGCTGCAAAGCCAAAGCGCTTACCACCTTTTACGGTTTTAGAAACCCGGTTGATCGCGACCAGACGATCTGCAAATTCCGGTGCTTCATCGCGGTCGCGACGGTTGCCCCGGCGGTTATCTTCTCTAGCCATTCACGGCCTCCTGTCAAAGGGCATCCGCCCGTTTTTTTCGATCCCGGTGAAACCTGAGAGCCTCCCGGATCATCGAGCCGGGCGGCACCGCCCGGCTGCAACTTTAAAACTTCAGACCACCCTCGCGGGCCGCGTCTGCAAGCGCCTTCACCTTGCCGTGGAACAGGAAACCGCCGCGGTCGAAATAACAGACGTCCACGCCTGCTTTCTGCGCACGTTCAGCGATCGCCGCACCAACTTTGGCAGAGGCTTCAACGTTGTTTTTGCCCACAACACCCAGGTCTTTTTCCAGCGAAGACGCCGAAGCCAGGGTTACGCCGTTGACATCATCAATCAGTTGAACGCTGATGTTTTTCGACGAGCGGTGGACGCTCAGGCGGGGGCGGCCGGCAGCCACCTTCCGCAGTTTGTTCCGGTTGCGCATGCGGCGCTTAAGGAACAGAGTTCTCTTATTTGTAGCCATGTTATGCGCTCCTTACTTCTTCTTGCCTTCCTTGCGGAAGATATATTCGCCGACGTATTTGATGCCTTTGCCTTTGTAAGGCTCAGGCTTGCGCCATGCACGAATGTTTGCTGCAACCTGACCGACCAGCTGTTGGTCAATCCCTTCGACAATGATCGAAGTCGGCTTCGGAGCGGTAACTGTCACCCCGTCCGGAACATCGAAAACCACGTCGTGGCTGAGACCGAGTTGCAGCTTCAGGGCATTCCCCTGCATCTGCGCCCGGTAACCAACACCGTTGATCTCCAGCTCTTTCTTGAAGCCTTCGCTGACACCGGTCACCAGATTTGCAATCTGAGTGCGCGACATGCCCCACTGCTGCTTGGCGCGCTTGGACATGCCACGCGGCGTTACAGTGACGGCGTTGTCGGCCGTTGCAAGGGTCACATCGTCAGAAGCCGTAAAGGAGCGAACGCCTTTTGGGCCCTTAACTTCTACGGTCTGGCCAGACACAGCGGCAGTTACGCCACTGGGCAGCTCGACCGGTCTTTTACCAATACGAGACATGCTGGCCCCCTTAGAAGATGGTGCACAGCACTTCACCGCCGACATTGGCAGCACGTGCTTGTGCATCTGACATCACACCCTGGGGTGTGGATACGATTGAAACGCCGAGACCCTGGCGAACCGACGGGATGTCCTTGACGCTCGCGTAAACGCGACGACCAGGGGTAGAAACCCGTTTCAGTTCCTTGATCACGCCCACACCGTCGAAGTATTTCAGAGAAATCTCCAGTTCCGGGTGGCCGTCGGTGCCGGTTGATGGTTCGTAACCGCGGATATAGCCTTCGTTCGCAAGAACATCG
>JAAEUI010000371.1 GCA_024227475.1 Paracoccaceae bacterium
CGATCGGGTATATCGCGATTGATACCCATGACTCCTCGACCACCCGTCCCTCGCCAGCCGACCACGTCATAAACCGTGAAGAAGTTTTCATCCTTGCGTTTTACGGCGATCCAGGTATGTATCGCGAACCAGCCGCGCCAACCCCACGCGTCGGCGCCATAGACCAGCAGCACTGCCTCGCTGGTTACCGTCGGGTCGGGCGCAAGGCCGGCGGATTCGCGGCTCGCGCTGCGCCAATCGCTGTGACCCGAGTAGCTGGCCAGGATTCCGCCCAGCAAGACGACAACCAATAGGGGTTTGAGGAAATCCATGGCAGACTAGGGCCTGTTAACACTACTTGAAATATCGCTGCTGGTGACCATTTTTTTGGCTAGGGCAAAGTGAGCGCCGTATAGCTGCACTATACAAGTGAACTTCAACGCTGTTGGACGGAAAAATGGGCACAGCCCCAACCAATACAGTTTACATGAGGGATTGCGTGAGACAAGTGATGCGGCATCCCGACGCAGTCCCACGCCAACTGGGACGCTCCCTTCGGGCGCGAAACACAACAACACGCCGGCTGGTTTGCAATACCGTCTAGTCACCTCACCCCAACAGTTTTAAAGCCATCGCTCTCGCTTTGTCTGCGGTTTGTTGCGCCAGGCGTTGATGTTTTTGCCGGCTGATCATTCCGGTAAACAGCGTGCCCACGGGGTCTGCACCGATGATTTTCGCGGTCATCCGGAGTTGCCTGCTGGAACCGTAAAGCCAGCGCCCGAACAGTGCAGGTGCGGCGCTCGACGAAATCAGCATCGCTTTTTTACGCGCTGAACGTTCCTTGCGGAAACCAGGATAAGGCTGGTCCCAGGGCCAGTAGGCATAAGCCACCAGACGCTCCATGAAACGCTTGAACAATGCCGTGATCGATCCAAAGTTGGTCGGTGCGGCAAGAATATAAGCTTGCGATGCTTCTATCTTGTCGATCAGTGCCTGCATACCGTCGTCGAGTACGCAGCGCCCCGGTGTCTCACCGGGTTGCATGGCGCACTCACGGCAATTCAGACAGAATTCGATCGGGTAGTCTCGCAGGTTAATCACTTCAGTTTTGGCGCCACTCTGCTGCAATTGTGCAATTGCGATCTCGATCGCCTGATCGGTGATGCCGTCATCCCGGTACGAGCCATTGATCACCAGTATGTTGTTTGAATGGGTCATATCAAC
>JAAEUI010000372.1 GCA_024227475.1 Paracoccaceae bacterium
AAGTAGCGGGTTGGCGGGAACGGCGACCGGGGGATTCCCCAGCGCAGGCATTATAGCGCTGCTGCTGCTTGTGATGGTGGTGTTGGGCTGGCTGGGTTGGAAACGGCCGTGGCGTCGCCGCTACCAATCTGGATAAGTACCCAGAGGAGGTTATCGTTTTGTAATCAGAAAGCCCCGACGCGTGTCGGGGCTTTTTTTGTTATGTTTGTTTTCCCAATAATTCAATCATCCGTTACAATAACAACATGATATATCTCAGCTTGATCATCGCCACTGCATTGCCGCTGGTCGTCCTTTACCTCATTTACCGTCTGGACCTCTACGCCACAGGCTCTTTTCAGTTGGTGATGGCATGTTTTGTCTGGGGAATTGCTTCATTGGCTATGGCCCTGTTTTTAGCCAATCGGCTGACCCTAGATTGGGGCTGGGTGAATCAACAAACGCTGACGCGCTATGTGGCGCCGGTGAGTGAAGAGCTGCTGAAGGCGCTGTTCCTGATTTTTTTGGTGCGCCGGGCGCAGTTCACTTATTTTGTGGACGGTGCCATCTATGGCTTTGCGGTGGGGATGGGATTTGCCATCATTGAGAATGCGCTTTATCTGTCAAAGACACCTGATGTTTCGCTGGCCATGAGCCGAGTGATTTCTACGAATCTGATGCACGCGACGGCGACCAGCATGGTGGGGATTGCACTGGGGCGGGCGCGGTTTCATCGGGCGGGCGGCCGTTTTTTGTGGTTGCTGGCCGGTTTGGCAACGGCGATTGCGATTCACGCTGGGTTTAATAATTTGGTGACGCGGGTAAACGGCCGTTTTCTTCTCCTCTACGCCGCCGCTGCCGG
>JAAEUI010000373.1 GCA_024227475.1 Paracoccaceae bacterium
CCGATCGCAGTTTCGGGCGGTGCAGGTAGGTTTCCAATGCATCGGTGAGGGTTGGTGCCCCGATCTGAATCAGCTTCCCTACACCACGGCCCATTTCCAATGCCAGCCCCAGTGCCGTTTGACGGGCGGCCTGGGCCGAGATGATAGGAAAACGGCCGATCAAAACGCGCTTGGTTTGTCCGCCAACATCCTTCTGGAAGTACCAGGTTTTGGTGCGTTTCCCGACATAGAGAACCAAGCCCTTGATCTCGCTATCCCAGTACTTTTTGGTACCGGCCGAGGCCTGGCCGATCTTGCGGGCGTAGGTTTCAGTCAATTTGGGCATGGCAAACTTTGTCAGTTTTTTATAGGTAACGGTATGCAAGTTAACGCTACTGGGTGATGCCCAGTGCAATCAATTATTCAACAAAATGAAACTGATAGCAACCCAGTGTGGTTCAGTGAAACTCAGGTCACTTCCTTGGAAGGCTAAGGTCTTACCACTACACAACGCCCGCCCAGTAGATTCAGGTCATATTTCATAGGCTTCATGACGTCAAGGCAACAAGCATTCGCCACTCAGGATTCGGGTGAAGAGCTTCTGGAAACGGCCCGGCCCGGACTTTCACGGTGCAACTGGATGCCACGCCGCAGCTTTCGTATTGCGGACATTAGTGTAAACTGCAGCATTTTCGGCATGAAAATGGCGGCATTGCGGGTGCAAAACTGACATTGGAAAACACACCCCAACAGCGCCAGATGACTCTCCGAAGCGGGAGATCGAATTGCGCACGGTCGTGAATTCATCGGGCTCTTCGATGCGTTGCTGAGAACCGAAACCAGTCGCCGAACAGATAACACCTCAAACCTGCGGACCGCATGGCGAAAAACATGACTTGTATTTATAATACTAGTCATACAAACTGAACGCAAACCTAACCTCTATAGAAGTGAAGTGCGCGTGAGTATCAAACAGCTTGAAATCAGCGATATCCCTCCGGGTGCAAGTTTGCTGTCGGTGGTTGTCTACCGGCTATCGCGTCTGTTGCGCGCCCAGACCGAGCAGGTGCTTTCCTATTCCGGGGAACTCAGCGTGGTCGACTGGCGCATTATTCTGGGACTTTTCATGCGGCCGTCGTCGACGCAAAAAGAACTGGTGGAGTTTGTGCTGATGCACCAAGCGCAGGTCAGCCGTTCATTGGCTATGCTGGAAGAGCAGGGTCTGATCCGGTCGGAACGCAGTATGCAGGACAAACGCGCAAGATTGTTTTCACTGACGCCCATGGGGCAGGAAATCTACGAACAGAATTCGCCAACCATCACCGAGTTTTGCGAAGCAATCGATCAGTGCCTGTCGTCGGCAGAAACCAAACTGTTTCTGGATATGACTATGCGAATTGCCCAGGCATCCAGGGACTCTCATAACAACCAGGCTGGATCAAGGATTGAACTAGCCAGCTAAGGTGCTGATGTAAAATGAAAACAGAATGATGAGGATACCAGTCGAGAACCTTGAATAAAGTGCTGCCCGCCCTTTCTTCGGCGATACTAATGGACCACAGCCCCTGATTTCCAGGTATCCAAAACAACCAGAATATCAACCCGCGAGTTGCTTCAGACAGGAGAACCACAGATGAACATTGAAAGCTCAACCCCGGTTACCGAAAAGGTTCTAATGTCCGGCAACGAGGCCGTTGCACGCGCCGTCTGGGAAGCCGGGGCTCGAGTTGCCTGCGCCTATCCGGGTACGCCCTCCACCGAGATATTGGAAAACCTGTCCGCCTATGACGACATCCACACACATTGGTCGGTAAACGAGAAAACCTCGCTTGAGGTGGCAATCGGCGCCTCGGTCGCCGGATCACGCGCTTTTTGTGCGATGAAACATGTTGGCGTCAACGTTGCTGCCGATCCTTTGATGTCGCTGACCCTGGCCGGAGTTACCGGGGGATTAGTGATCGCGGTGGCTGATGATGTGGGATTTTCGTCTTCGCAGAACGAACAGGATTCCCGCTATTGGGGGCGTTTTGGGCATCTGCCCATATTCGAGCCCTCCGACAGCCAGGAAGCGCGCGACATGGTCATCAACGCGTTCGAAGTGTCGGAAAAATACGGAACACCAGTGATCGTTCGGATGACAACCCGAATTTGTCACGTCAAATGCCTGGTCGAGATTGGCGAACGTAAGGTGCAAACGGTCACCGCCTTCAAGCGTGATCCGGAGCATTGGGTCATGGTTCCGCAGAACGCCAAGAAACGCCAGGTCGTTCAGTTCGAGCGCGATGCCCGGCTGACCGAGCTGAGCGAAGAAACACCGTGGAACCCAGTCATTGACGGCGACGACCGGCGTGTTGGCTTTGTTGCGTCCGGTCCAGCCTTCATGCACACCTCCGAGGCCTTTCCCGACGCCCCAATTCTGAAACTCGGGTTTTCATATCCCGTGCCGATCGAAAAAATCCGCGCTTTTGCCGATACCGTCGACAGCCTGTTAGTAGTTGAAGAAACCGAACCATTGGTTGAAACCGCCCTGAAAGCGGCCTCGGTTGCCTGTCACGGCAAAGATGTGTTGCCGCGCTGCGGGGAATTATTGCCCAGCATCATTTCCAAAGGCGTGGAAACGTTGCATGGCGGTGTGGTATCTCAAGAGATGGCAAAGCAATCCGAAGTATTCCCGCGTCCGCCATCGATGTGTACCGGCTGCCCGCATCTGTCTCCCTATTACTGCCTGTCAAAACTGGCCCGCAAAACCACCATCGTTGGTGACATCGGCTGCTACACCTTGGGTGCCGGCCATCCGTGGCGCGCGCTTGACACGGCGGTTTCGATGGGGGCGTCGATGGGTATGGCGCTGGGGATGGATCTGGGCCGGTCTGAGAAGGACAGAAAGAAAGGCATCGTTGCAGTTATCGGTGATTCAACCTTCTTGCACATGGGCATGCAGGGTCTTCTGGAAATGAACTACACCAATGGTAACGTAACGGTGATGCTGCTGGATAATTCCACCACCGGCATGACCGGAGGCCAAGAACATGCGGGCACCGGTTTGGATATCCACGGTGCCCCGGCCCCGAAAGTTGATTTTGAAAAACTGTGTCAGGCTCTCGGGGTGAACCCCGAGCGTATTCATACAGTCGATCCCTACCAATTGCCTGAGCTTTACAAAGTGATGAAGCACGAAATTGCCCAACCCGAGCCCTCGGTGATCATCACAAACCAACCTTGCGTGTTGATCGATCGTTTCGAAGGCAAGCCTGCACTCAAGGTGCTTGATGACAAATGCAGCGGGTGCGCAAAATGCCTGAGCGTTGGGTGCCCGGCAATCAATGTCACGCGCCGCGAAACCGAGGAACGGAAATCGGGTCCGGCATTTGAAAGAGCCTGGGTGACGATAGATACGGCAGCCTGCACCGGATGCAATCTCTGTGAACAGACCTGCGCCTATGACGCCATCGTTCCTGCACAAGGGGGAGAAATCCAATGAGTGGTAAGAAAAACAGCGTCACCAATATCCTGATTTCAGGCGTTGGTGGACAGGGCGTCATGACCGCCGCCGAGATATTGTCCCAGACAGCGATTTCACTGGGCTACGACGTCAAGAAAACAGAAGTTTCCGGCATGTCTCAGCGAGGCGGGGTTGTAACCTCGCATGTTCGGTTTGGCGAAAAGGTCATGTCACCTTCAGTCCCCACGGGCGAGGCAGATATTCTGCTTGGATTTGAGGCCGCCGAGGCCCTGCGCGCTATCGGGCAGTTACGCCCCGGCGGTGTTGTTTTGGTCAACTCCATGCGCATCATCCCGCCGATTGTCTCGGTCGGCATTCACGATTACCCGGACCACCCGCTGGACGAAATCCACAAGAATGACTGCGATGTCTTCGATCTGGACGCGGGAAAAATCGCCGACGATCTGGGTGAGATACGGCTTGGCAATACCGTAATGCTGGGAGCTGTTGCTGATCACCTTCCTTTCGACGCCAAACATCTGCGAGAACAGATCGTAGAGTGGTTCAAAGCCCGAAAGCCAGAACTCGTGGCGCTGAATGAAGAGGCTTTCGAAGCAGGCCGTCAGGCTGTTTCAGGGTAAGCATGGATTGTCGGGTGTGTTGTGCTGGCCCGGGCCTGACACTCTCTGGGTGATCACATGAGGCAAAAACCTGATAAACTCCGGGACTGCTCAGGCTTGACCAATCTGATCAAGATTGGGTCGAATGACATGTATCAGAAAGCAGGTAAAAAAAACCGATCCCGTTTGAACCTCTTGTAGTAATGCGCATTTCTGGACTGCCGATCAAGTGTATCGCAGTGTGCATCACAAAGCCGAACTCAGCGCCATTGCAGGGCAGCTCAATGAGCGGCCCCGCAAGACCCTGCAATATCAAACACCAGTTGAAAGGCTTGCAGCGTGTGGTGCGCAGATCAGTTGAACCACCCCGGGAAGCAGTCGTTCAGCCAACGGTCAAGCGCCGCCCTGCAACGAATTGCGGTTCAGAGCCCGTACCGGAAGTGTCAAGAACTTTGCTGCGTGCGCACGCAGCGCGAAATCTTGCTGCGCTGCCGTGAAACCGCTGATGCATCGCAGAGGGGAATGCGGTCATTTAGGCAAGGCGCAGCAAAACTGAAGCCTTGAATTCACACTGCGCGGATTTTTCCGCCTTTCACTACATCCCATCCAATGACCACTTTCCGCGCTTTTCGCTCTCGGTGATTTGTGGCTTTAGCGGAATGTGGACTCTCTCTGCAGGCACAAAACATCCCCCTGACTGCCCTAAACGGGTAGTTCAGCCGATGAGAGCCACGATCTTAATAGTCCGGGTTCAGGTTGCTGGGGTCAGGTAATCTTGATCCCTGTCGCATCTTCAAGAACGTGCAAACGTTCGAGGCTGCCCGGCGACCAGACCTCTGCCCATTCGTAAAAGGTCCCCACGCTGGGATCGCCTTCAGGGATCACCGTCCAGGGTTGTTTTGACTCAGTGAAAATATGGACGCCGGGAGGGAACTGATCCGGATTATCAAGGGTTCCGACCCGGATGAAACGAATATGTTTCTTCAGGCCACCCATGTTGTAATTGCTCCAGACGGCGACCTTGCACTTGGAACATCGGGTAATGATCTGCCCCTTGCCACTGGGGGTTGGAACCGTGATATCCTCGGTCGAACCGGAGATCAGTTCCACCCGATCTGCCTCAAACAGGGCATTCAGCGCGAATGCAGAGCCCGAGTTTTTCTGACAACCCCGGCAGTGACAGCAGTGTACGATCATGGGATCAGATTTCACCTGATAACGCACATGACCGCAGGTGCATCCGCCTTCACAGAGATCGGATTTTTCTGTCATGTCTTATCTCCCTCAAAAATACTCAAATCTATGCCGGCCGTTAGGCGACATCAACCTCGACTTGTGTTTTTGTCGCCCGGCGAATCCCATCACCAACCGGCGAGCAGGTCACCGAGAAGTCAACGATCTCGCGTAAGACATCCTCGCCCACGCCTGCAGCAGCAATCTTTATCTTGATTTTCACGCTCAGAGGACCGGCCTGAACTGGTGGTTCAATTCCAAACAGGCCACGGTCGTCGAATTCGCTTTCAACCGAGACCTCAAGCGTATCCAGCGTCAGTCCCAACTCTGCGGCGCGTAGCGCAATTCTTGTGGCGTCGCAGGTGGCAAGCGCCGCCCCGGACAACCAGCCAGGGGATGGGGCTGTACCACCCCCTCCGACGGCTTCGGGCATGTCGGTTACGATTGTTTGACCATTTGCCGACGTGGCCCGGCACCGAAGGCCGCCTTCCATGACAGCTGTGATCGGCGCACTGGTTGCGACGGCGTCATTCGGGTTCTCCGTCAGGTAGGTGATAACATTTCCTACCGATTGTTGAATGTGTTCAACTGACATTATGGTCTCTCCCATTTATGATCTCTTTTTCAATTCCTCGGTGTCGCCTGAAATATGTGTTTCTTCCTCAAAACCTCCAAGCGAGGCGCCTCTCGTTAAGCTCTCCTCTATGCGGTGACGATGTCGTCTTTCAGCGAGTTCAGAAAATCCATGACCTCGCCCCCTTCCGTTGCACCCACTCCAAGCTCTCCGGCGACGTTTGTCACGATTTCGATGAACCGTGTCCAATCGGCCTCGGTAATCTCCATTCCGGCATGCGCAAGCGCCATGTCACGGCCAGTGTAGTACATCTGCCCACCGGTTTCCCTGACCAAGTAGTCGATCAGGAGCTGAAGCTCGCGGGCGATCCTGTCTTCGCCACGATTGGCCCAGAAACGCTCAAGCAAGCTGTCGGCTTGCGCCTGCCCAACCACTTTGGTGGAAAAAACCGCGAGTGCATCATATCCGCCGAGGCGGTCGTAAAGTGAAACTGTCATGTTCCCGGTCCCTGTTTTTGGGCGGCTCGTTGGTTTAAGCCGCTGGTTGCAAATTTGATTGATTTCTTGTTTCTGATTGCCAAATTGATGACACTGACGCACGATTTTGAGAATTCGTAATATATCGAAAACCGTTTTGCATATTTGCACAGACAAGGGGATACAGGATGCATTGGGATGACGCGCGGGTATTTCTTGCCTTTGCCCGCGAGGGTTCGTTCAGCGCGGCAGCAAAACGTCTTGGTGTGCAGCACTCCACGATCTCACGCCGAATTCATGCTCTGGAAAAGGACATTGCAACACCATTGGTGGAACGCAGTGCGTCCGGCTATGTACTGACCGCAGCCGGGGAAGACTTGAGGGCGTCAGCCAGTCGAATGGAACAGGAACTTCTGTCGTTTGAGGCCACCAGTACCGGGCAAAGCAACGTCGCCGCAGGCGAGCTTCGCGTCACCGCTATCGCCAATATGGCCTCAACCGTCTTGATGCCGATTTTTGCCCGGTTCAGTTCCGCCCATCCGAGTATTAATCTGCGGCTTGACGTCACCAACGATTCCGTGCGGTTGGCGGAGCGCGACGCCGATGTCGCCCTCCGGCAAACAAACGCACCCGGAGAAACCCTGATCGGAACCCGGCTGACAACGGTTGCGTCGACAGTCTATGGCTCCCGCGACTATTGCGCGGCAGTCAAAGCCGGGCGGAATGTGGAAAAGTGGATCGGCGTTGATTGCTGTGATTACCACAGGGACTGGACAAAGGAAGCATGCCCGGAAGCGGATCATGTGTTCAGCGTTGACGAAACTTCATTGACAGCGGCAGCCCTGAAAGAAGGATTGGGTGTTGGTTACCTTCCTTGTTTCATGGGCGACAGGGACCCTGCGCTGGTCAGGTATCGCGAGCCTGAACAGAAGCATGATCTTGGGCTTTGGTTGCTTTATCACCGCGATTTACGCAACACCAAGCGCGTGACCCTGTTTCGCGAACATATGCAGCAAGAGATCAGGAAAACTGCTGCACTGTTTGAAGGTACCGCGCTGAAGCCAAACCAGCATTAGGAATGCGTCTATACAGCGTGGGCTCAGGCAAATCCCGTCTCATACCGTAACCTGGTGGCGATCTCTTCTGGCTTGTGTCGCTTGATTCCCACATCTGATCCTTCGTTTCCAAACTTTAGGGCCAGACCAATTCAGTGGGGGAGGATCATGTAAAAGAAAGCAATTACCCAGCGCACAGCACGAGTTGCAAAAACCAGATCAGGAAAGTCGCTGTCTCTTGCTGCGTGTCATATTGATCGCAGCGATGCGGACACCCGGAAACTCAACAAGGTGTTTTGGCTTCGCTAAACAGGATCAACCGACCCAAAATTGTGAGACATCACAACATCCACCACCGGATCCCCATTTGCCCGCGCACAAGACAGCGATATATCGGCCATTCGTTGGCCACTATCCGTCAGGTATTTCTTGCTGACAACTCCCCGATAAAGAAGCCTGTCACCCGGCCAGTAGACACTGCGAAATCTGGCGCGAAAGCAGCGCACTGTTGCCGGGTCAAGCCAGTGCGCCTCGTAACCGACAAGCATGCTTGCCTGGTGGGTGCCCAACCCAAACACCTCGGGAAACCCGTGTTTTTTGGCCCAGACCAGATCATGGTGCAGCGCATTATCTTCTCCGACGATGCCCTGGAACCGGACGATATCGCGCAACATCAGCGGCCCGGCATC
>JAAEUI010000374.1 GCA_024227475.1 Paracoccaceae bacterium
AGGTATCTCGTCTTTGGCCCGGGTCCAATCCAGTTGGGCCAGCACGCTGCCCAGATTTTGGGCATCATCCAGGCCATACACCGCATCAGTCAAGGCCATTCCGCTGGCGATGTGGGTGAGCGACCACCGCTCCGGATTTTCATAAAACTGACCCCCCTTTTCCTCTATGGCCGGGGTTATGGCCAACCCCGTTGCTTGTGGACCCAGCCGGCTTTCCGCCAGCAGGACATAGCCTTGCGCTACCACCGGCGTTTGGTTTCGTCCCACAGCCAGCCCCACCCGGCTTTCCGTCAAGCGGGTAGGAACGAGAGATTTCGGGGGCAAAGATTGTGCTTTTGGGACACGACTCCCCATAGCCGCTGAGGCAGGGGACACCCGTTCGTTCCTCGAGGTCGAGGCTACCGGCTTAATACTCAACCGGGACATCGCCTGGTTTGTCGAGATGCCTGCCGTTAAATCGACATTGGCTTTATAGGCCGCGCCCGGAGCGCAATCTTGACAATATTTACCGGCCCCGATTGCATACCAGGAGCCTCTTTTTCTGCTCGCCGCTGTTTTGCAGGCTGTGCAAGCGTCTGAATTTCGCGGTAAAAAGGGGCGCACCTTCGCTCGGGCCGGCAATTGAGGGACCGGCATTCTGTCGGGTAAGCCCCGTACATTCTTTGCCTTGTTTGTCTTTTGCCGGCCGTCGCTCATCCGTCTGGTCACCCCCACCTTCCCTGCCATCTTTTTTAGCGGTTTCAGGGCCAAGCCGGCATAGTACCCGCCCTTTGCGGCCAGTTGCGATATGCCGGCTTTTACCCCAGCCCGAGATGCTTTTGACGGATTGTTTTCGCAGCTCAAGGGCCACTCCAATTTCGGGGCAAAATCCAGTCCTTGTTTTTCAGCTTCGTTTTCCACCAGCGGCTTTTTGCGCGCAGCGATTTGAGACCAAATGACTCGCCGGCTCGCTTGACCTCGACGACATCGTCTAACTTAAGCGGGAGAGACAAGTCTCGCTTCTCGAAATAACACCACATATACTTGCGGTTCTGCGTTTTTTCCGTCTGCCCACGCTTGACATCGAGCGGCACAACGGTGGCTTGCCGGGCGTGTCCGGCGGAACGATAACGAACCACAACCTTCTGCTGCGCCTTGATGGCCTGGTGAAACGTCTTTACATTCTTTGCCGTCATTGCCCGCCGGCTTTGGGCCAACAACTCCTTTTGCGCCCGGCGATCCTTGGCTCGCTGTTGGAGCTCCTTGATCCGTTCCGGTCGAGTTCGAGGGTCAGTGCCGTTTTTGGCCCG
>JAAEUI010000375.1 GCA_024227475.1 Paracoccaceae bacterium
AAAGGGGTCGGCGAAATCCTCGAACTGTTCTCAAAACACGAATGCGCAAACTTCTTCGCAGCAGCTGGATATGGTCCAAAGTAAACCGGAAATGCTCTAACGTGGAAGCTTCGAGTTTCGTTTGTGATTCAAACAAAACCCGAAACTTTCTAGTCTGCCGCGATGGTTCTTTTGTCTGCCCGCAGTTCTTCCAGAACAAAATCACGGAACACAGCCACCCTTTTTGAGTGCCTCAATTCCTCGGGATAGGCGAGGTAAACCGGGATTTCCTGGCTCTGCTCGTTGGGCAGAATGCGAACCAGTTGCGGATAGTCGGCGATCACATAAGTCGGCAACATCCCAATCCCGACATCGTGCAGCACCGCCCGCAAGACGCCAAAATAGTTATTCACGGTCAGATGCGACAGGTGTTCTGACATCAGCAAAGGCCGGATCCACTGTTGCCCCGCGCTTACCTGCTGGCTGGACAGGTTCTGACTGACGATTCTGTGGCTGCGCAGATCCTCAAAGGTTTCCGGTTGGCCGAATTTCTCGACGTAGGACAGGCTGGCATATAGGCGCATATTCACATTCATCAGGCGACGACGCACCAGATCCGCCTGGCTTGGCTCTTTCATTCGGATGGCGACATCAGCTTCGCGCATCGGCAGGTCCAACACGCGCTCCTCCAGCAAAAGGTCGATTTTCAAATCCGGGTATTTGTCGTAAAGCCGCCCCAAACGCGGCGCCAGCCACAACGAGCCAAATCCAACGGTGGTCGTCACCCTCAGTTCGCCGTAGGCCTCATCCTCTGAGTCCCTCAGGCGCGCTTCCGTCGCCTCCAGCTTCTGGTTCATGGCCGAAGTTGCATCAAAAAGCAGTTCGCCCTGTTCCGTCAGAATCAGCCCGCGCGCATGGCGGTGGAAAAGCGTTACTGCCAGGCTGTCTTCCAGCGCACGGATTTGGCGGCTTACGGCAGACTGAGACAGATGCAGCGTTTCCCCGGCGTGGGTAAGGCTGCCAGCATCCGCGACGGCGTGAAAAATGCGCAGCTTGTCCCAATCCATAGCGAATTCCTTTTATTAGAGCATTTCCAATTTAATCGGTTTCAGATTGAATTGGAAACGCAGGGTTAAGTATCTGATGGTGCTGCGTATCTCGATTCCTTTGTGAATCCAATTAGACGAGATACGCTCTAGGCCACAATGTCTTGGGCCAAAACGTGTTATAAGAGATTTAGGCGGTGGTTGTTTAAATATCAATCAAAAGGAATTGAGAAGTTGGGGCTTGATAGGTCAGCAATAATGACCTAATAACAGGCAAAGCGCTGGAGGACTCATGACCAAGCCGGAAATCACACTCAAAGATCGCTATGACCTGAACAAGCAAACCGTTCTGCTCAATGGCACACAGGCGTTGGTGCGGCTCATGCTTGCTCAGAAACACCGTGACCTGGCTGCGGGAAAAAACACGGCTGGCTATGTGTCGGGTTATCGCGGTTCGCCGCTTGGGGCCGTGGACGGCCAGATGATCGTGGCGGAACAGGAACTGACCGCGGCTGACGTGACCTTTCACTCCGGTTTGAACGAAGATCTGGCGGCAACCGCGCTTTGGGGCACCCAGCAGGCAGAAATCCGGGGAGAGGGTAAATACGACGGCGTCTTCGGCCTCTGGTACGGCAAAGGCCCGGGCGTTGACCGCTGTGGCGACGTGTTCCGCCACGCCAACATGGCCGGGTCATCCAAAAACGGTGGTGTCCTCGTCTGTATGGGGGACGACCACACCGGCGAAAGCTCAACTCTGTTGCATCAGTCCGAATTTGCGTTGGTCGATGTGATGATGCCGATCCTGTCACCCGCTGGCGTGCAGGAACTGCTCGATTACGGCGCTTATGGTTACGCGCTCAGCCGCTATTGCGGATGCTGGGTTGGCCTGAAATGTGTGAAGGACACCATCGAGGCAACAGCGGTTGTTGACGGCGATCCGCACCGCGTGCCCATTGCCGTGCCGATTGACTATGACATGCCAGAAGACGGGCTGAACATCCGCGCCAACGATCACTGGACTTTGCAGGAAGCACGCCTGCACGACCACAAGCGCTTTGCTGCGGAGGCCTTTGCCCGTGCCAACCGGCTCGACAAACGTGTTTACGGCAAAGCGGGCGCCAGAATTGGTATCGTTTCAGCCGGCAAAAACTGGCTCGATACGGTCCATGCGCTGGATTTGCTCGGGATTGACGCGGCAGAAGCGGAGCGCATGGGTATCACCACCTACAAGGTCGCCATGACCTGGCCGCTCGATATGACCTCTTTTCACGAATGGGCCGAGGGGCTCGATCTGATCATCGTCGTCGAAGAAAAGCGCAAGCTGATCGAGGTGCAGATAAAGGAAGCGATTTTTGACGACCGGAAGGGGCGGCGGGTTGTCGGCTGGAAGCATGACGAACGGCACGGGGAAGTCGTCTTCTCGGTCAAAGGTGCGCTGGAACCAGTTAAAATCGCTCAAAAAATCTCTATGCTGCTGGGCGAAGAGGGGCTGGCCAACAACCGGATAAACGATGCGGTGGCCCGACTCGATGCAGCGGTCAAATCCGACAACGCTGAGGATATCGCCACCCGCCAGGCCTGGTTCTGCTCTGGTTGTCCGCACAATTCTTCCACCAAGCTGCCGGATGGTTCCCGCGCCTACGCCGGGATTGGCTGCCACATCATGGCCATGTGGATGGATCGCAACACCGAAGGCTACACCCACATGGGGGCCGAAGGTGCGAACTGGATCGGCGAATCGCTGTTTTCAACCACTGATCATGTGTTCCAGAACCTCGGCGATGGCACCTATAACCACTCCGGCGTTTTGTCTATCCGGGCAGCTTTGGCCGCAAACACCAACATTACCTACAAGATCCTGTTCAACGACGCCGTGGCGATGACCGGAGGGCAAGACCATGACGGCGGCCTGACAGCGCAGAAAATCTGCGCCGAAGTGGAGGCAATGGGCGTAAAGAACATCGCTCTGGTTTACGACGAGAAAGAGGATTTGAACCTGTCGGCTTTTTCCTCGATCGTGCAAAAATCCTCCCGCGAAGACCTGATGAAGGTTCAGAAGAAATTCAGAAAAATCAAAGGCGTGTCGATCATTGTTTATGTGCAGACCTGCGCTGCTGAAAAACGCCGTCGTCGTAAACGTGGCACTTTTCCCGATCCCGATCAGCGGGTGTTCATCAACCCTGAAATCTGCGAAGGCTGTGGCGATTGCGGGGTGCAGTCCAACTGCGTCTCAATCACGCCTTTGGAGGCCGAACTGGGGCGCAAACGCCAGATCGACCAGTCCACCTGCAATAAGGATTTTTCCTGTATTAACGGGTTTTGCCCAAGCTTTGTCACGGTCCACGGCGGTAAGCCGAAGAAACCGGCGGCCAGCGATCTGGCCCTTCCCGCATTGTCTGATCCTGCACTTCCGGCAATCAATGGCACTCACAATCTGATCATCACCGGCGTTGGCGGCACCGGCGTTGTTACTGTCGGCGCGGTGCTGGCGATGGCGGCGCGGCTTGAAGGCAAGGGCGCTGGCATGATGGAAATGGCCGGGCTGGCCCAAAAGGGAGGCGCGGTGCACATCCACTGCCGTCTGGCAAATAAACCAAGTGATATCAGCGCTGTACGCGTTTCTGTGGGCGAGGCCGACGGAATAATCGGCGGTGATCTCGTTGTCACTGCGGGGGCCAAAACCCTTGGTTTGATGGCGCGAGACCGCAGCAAGGTTGTGTGCAACAGCCACGAGATCATCACCGGGGAATTCACTCATAACACCGAATTCGCCCTGCCCAGCGATCGTATGGCGCTGGCGCTGACCGGGCGGCTGGGCGAGGAGGCAGTCAGCTTTCTGGAAGCCACCGAACTGGCCCGCACCCATCTGGGCGACAGCATTTATGCCAACGTGCTGCTTCTTGGCGCGGCCTGGCAAAAAGGACTGATTCCGCTGAGCCACGACAGCGTTACCCGCGCCATCGAATTGAACGGAACCGGGGTGAAAGGCAACCTGCGCGCGTTTGAAATCGGTCGTTGGGTGATGGTTGATCCCAAAGCTGCGGCGGCATCTTTGAATCGGAATGTCGTCGACCTGCCAAAATCGCTGATCGAAAAAATCGACTTTCGCGCTGGCCATCTGGAAAAATATCAGAACCGGGCACTGGCGGACCGTTACCGGTCGTTTGTTTCCAGCGTTCAGGATGAGCCGCTGCGCGAAGTGGTCGCGCAATCTTATCATAAACTCTTGAGTTACAAAGATGAATACGAGGTTGCACGACTGCATTCAGAGAACACCGAGAAGCTGATCACGCAGAATTTTGAGGGTACGAAATCGCTGCAGTTCCACCTTGCGCCGCCGTTTCTGGGCGGTAAAACCAGCGATGGTCGCCCCCGTAAACGAGCACTTGGCAACTGGATGATGACCGGTTTCAGCCTTCTCAAACGCGGTAAATTCCTGCGCGGGACTGCATTTGACCCATTTGGGCGCTCCGCAGAGCGCAAGATGGAACGGGCGCTGATCGCCGAGTACGAGCGGGATATGGCAGAGGTTCTGGGCGCAGTTTCGGACGCCACCTATGACATCGTTGTGGAACTGGCAGGCCTGCCGCTGCAAATCCGCGGTTTTGGCCCGGTGAAACAGCAAAACGCCTTGGCAGCGGGTAAACGCCGTGAGGAATTGCTTGCCGGCTTTCGTGCTGGAGGTACGCCGACGGCGCAGGCAGCCGAATAGGGTGGGCCGTTAGCCCTTTTGTATCAAGTATATCTGCGGCAGCGCTTCAACGTCCTGCCCAACCAGTTCATGCCCCTGTTCCGCGCAGAAATGTGGCACGTCGACCACCGCTGCCGGGTCATCAGCCAACACCCGCAGTACCTGTCCTCTGGCCAGCGCCTGCAGCCGTTTGCGGGCTTTCAGAACGGGCAGGGGGCACAACAGGCCGGTGGCGTCAAGATCGGCATCAAAGGTCATGGCCGCCAGTTATTCAGCTTTGTTGCAAAAGTCCACAGTTGAGCACTTTTCGCGCAATCTGAAACAGATTGAGTGAAAATGCCGGGTTGCAGGCCGGTGACCACATTGCGTTTATCCCGAACACCGGTAGTCGGAATTCGGGACAAACACTCTAGCGTGATGAGATGTGGCGTGACGGCGCCCCCAGCCTCGGTTAAACAGTGCTTATGTTTGGTATTGAGATCATAGACGCAGCCCTGCTGCCCTCGCTGTTTGTGGCGCTGCTGGCCGGAATAATATCCTTCCTCAGCCCCTGCGTATTGCCCATTGTGCCGCCCTATCTTGCCTATATGGGCGGGATATCCATGGGCGACATGACGGATGAGAGCCGTTCAAACAAACCTGTGATCGTTGCTGCCCTGTTCTTTGCACTCGGCTTGTCGACCGTTTTCCTGTTCCTGGGCTTCACGGCGTCGTGGATCGGGCAGGTGTTTTTGCAGAACCAGCGTATGCTGGGGATTGTCGCAGGCGCGGTTATCATTCTGTTTGGATTGCATTTCCTGGGAGTTCTTCGCATTCCGTTCCTTTACAAGGAGGCGCGTTTGGAGGCTGGCAATCAAGGTGGTTCCGCTTTTGGGGCCTATATCCTCGGCCTTGCCTTCGCCTTTGGCTGGACGCCCTGCATCGGGCCGATTCTGGCCGCGATCCTGTCGGTCGCCATGCAAGAGGGGTCAGTTGCCCGCGGCACGCTTTTGATGGCGGTTTACGCTGTTGGGCTGGGGCTGCCATTTGTGCTGGCTGCAGTTTTCATCAACCGTGCTGTCGGGCTGATGAACCGTTTTAAGCGGCATATGGCGGTGATCGAAAAGCTTATGGGTGTGTTTCTCATCATCATCGGCCTGATGTTGATGACCAGCGTGTTCTCCAGCTTTTCCTTCTGGCTTCTGGAGACATTCCCTGCACTGGCCCGGATCGGCTGACTTCTCTTACATTTGGGAAATCATTTGCCTATAAACGTAGGCAGACAACCATTTGGGCAGAGCAGTCATGCCTGAGCAGAAGCCGGTCAAACGGCGCCACATGTTTTATGTTCCCGGCTACGATCCTGTGCCGCCGCGCCGGTATCGTGAGTTGTATCGCTCCGAGGGCACGGATCAGGCGGCGATTTCACAATACCAGCTGGCCATCGGCCCTAAACAAACTGAAACAGCGAATTACGGATGGTCAGTCGACGCCGTCATTGACGGCCAACAAACCCACACCGACATCGAGGTTCTGCTCTGGTCCGACATTGTCCAGGACTCCATGGACCGCAGCATTGCAGGCACTTACCTTCTGCTGTTTCACACCGCCTGGGAGTATATTGCCTCTGGTGCCTTGTTCAGGCTGATGCGGCTGCGCGTTGGCCCGATACTGGCGGCACTTTACCCTATTGCGATGCTTTTGCTGCAACTGATCGTCGCTCTGATCTTTGGCGGCGCTGTTTTCTGGCTGGTAAATCAGCAAATCCCAGTGATTTTTGCCGCTGCCATCTGGGTCAGTTTTGTGGTGCTCATGCTGATCTGGTTTGAACGCAACGACCGGTTGTTATTTGCCTACTACCTGATGCACGATTACGGGTTCTCGGCCCGGTATCAGGGTGCAAACCCACCGGAACTGGAAGACCGTATGGCGGCGTTTGTCGAACGGGTATTGCAGATTCTTCGATCCGATGTGGATGAGGTTCTTATTGTGGGGCATTCGTCGGGTGCCCATCTGGCGGTGTCGATCCTTGCCGATGTGGTGCGCAGAGGCGATGTGCGTCCAGAGGGCCCGGAGCTTGGCCTTGTGACGCTGGGGCAGGTGATCCCGATGGTAAGCTTCCTTCCCAAGGCGGACCGGCTGCGGGCTGATCTGCATTTCCTGTGTCAGCAGGACTGCCTGACCTGGGTGGATGTATCCGCCCCCGGAGACGGCGCAAATTTTGCGCTGTGTGACGCGGTTTCAGTCAGTGGCGTTGCACCGGAAAACGGTAAGCTGCACCCGCTGGTTCTGTCGGCAGCGTTTAGCAAAACCCTGTCACCTCAGGCTTATGCCAAGATCAAGAAGAGGTTTTTCAGGCTGCATTTTCAATACCTGTGTGCCTTTGATCAGCCCGGTGACTATGACTATTTCCAGATCACTTCGGGCCCGGTAACCCTGAAAGACAGATACGCGGGGCGCAGCCCCAGCCCCTCGCGCATCGAGGTAGCTGCAAATCGGTTTACATCCATGAGTCTGGCTTGAGTGAGGGCGGAAACGCCTCCCCGCCCGTAATAAGGCATCTCGTCAAACCTGACACATCAGGTTTGACGAGATGCGCAACTTTTATGGGAAAAGTGACCCGTGCCAGAACCACACAGTGATTCAGGTCTTGCGTAAGGGGCTACTGCATCCGTCTGAAAGTCAGCCGCCGCGTTTACGATACCAGCGCAAAACATACAGACGGATAGCGGAAGCCAGCCCGGTATCGAGCTGACGTTCAGCGTCGATTCGGGTGGCAAGCTGGTTAAGACCGACGCCCTGGGCTTTGGCAATGTCGCGGAACGCCAGCCAGAATTCCTCCTCCAGAGATACCGAAGTGCGATGGCCTCTTAAGGTTAGCGAGTGTTTCTTGGGCCGGTCATATGCCATCTAGGCCGCACGCAGCAGCTGCGCCTCGGTTGCGCCCAGTGAAGGCCGTGTGTTGGCTCCGTAGTTAAGCGGGTGGTTTTCCAGATCAGGTAGCGCGCTGAACATCTCTTTTTGCGCGGATTCTTCCAGTGACATCAGGGATTTGGGGCAAGGAAAAAAACTTTCAGTCGGAGTTTGCTCGGCATAGATGATCTGATGCTCGTCAAACAGCAAATGAAGGTATGCCACATCCTTAACAGCGGTATCCTCGGCCACGCGCACCCCATCGATCAGGCCACTGGCTGATATCAACACCTCTTCCGGCGCAACAAACAGATTTGAATTCGGGACTTCGGTGATGAACCTGTGAGCCGGCGAAACCCTTATATCGCGGGCTGGAAGCCCCGGTCCAAAAGCGTCTTTTGAGATTTTCACCGGGCGCAGATGCGGCGCGGCATACAGGCGCGCGCTCGACAGCTCCCGGCGTCCGATCCAGCGTACCGGTTGCAGCCCGTTGTCGGCTGTATGGACAAGATCGCCCTGTTTGATGTTTTCAACCGGTATTTCCCCAAACGCCGTCAATATCCGGCACCCCGGAGTGAAACAGATCATTGTGTCGCCTTGCAGGGTGCTGGGCTGCTTAATCCTGGTTATGTCAAGGATTGCCTCGCCCCGCGATAGATGGCCCGAAACAAGCACGATGCGATCGGACCCGGCCGTGTTGTCGGCAGTCTGCATCAATGCGAACTTTACGATACGCTGGTGTCGGGTATCTGGGTCGACAGCACCTTCAAAAACAATGGTTTCCCCTTCGGATTCCGCCAGGAAGTGCCGACAGCCATTGATGGTACAGGTGATTTTCTCACCAACGGGGCGGTTTAAAAGCGCATCATCGGAGAATAGCAGGTTTGCTTTCCCTTCACGGGTTACAGTGATCTGGCCGTCCCGGTCAGAATCGCCAAATACCTCGAAAAACGCCAGTTTCATGACACGCCCTTACCATACCAATCGGACGCCAAACTGCACCTCGCCGCGCAGTTGTGTCCTGCCTCATGTTCCCGGTCTTTTGCCGGATTTTGTAAAGGTATTCTGAATCAATCACTTGCCCGGAGCAAGGTGGTCGCGAATCAGCGAATGTTTTGAAGGTGATGGTGTTTCCACATTGCCACAGAGTCAGATCAGGGAATTTCCCGTCTGGGTATCGTCTGTTCAATCGCTTCGGCGATGCCGCTACAGCGATTTGGTTTCCTGAACCCGCAGCGAAAACCGGGCCGAGGGGCCATAACTCTTCGGCTCGTCTTCAAGTTCGGGAAAGATATCAAACAACTCGTCACGCGAACCCTCGTCCAGCGCTGACATCGCCATCATTCCGGGATGAAAGCTTTCGCTCGGGGCGCCGTTTGCAAAGACGATCTCGTGCCGGTCGAACAGAATATGGATGTATTCAGTTTCCCGGACACCGTAATCCACGGTAATCGAATGATCATTCAGCAGACCCTTTGCCGGGGCCAGAACCTCGCGTTCGCCGTGATCCAACAGGGTGCGCTCAGAGCTGATCAGCATCCGGTGCTGAGGCGAAACCCACATATCCCGGTCCGGTAACCCGTCGCCGAATGCGTTTTTCCGGATCCGGATTGGTCGCAGTTTCGGGTAGGCCTGCAGGCGCGCGCCACTCATGCGTTTGCGTCCGATCCAGCGGATGGCCTGCAAACCGTTATCCGCGGTGATGACAAGATCGCCGACCCGAAGCAACTCGACGGGAATTTGGCCTCTTGGGGTGGTGATCATCGTACCTGGGGTAAAGCAGGGAACCAGGCTGGGGACGTCAGAGTATTCAACATTGGTATTGCCGCTGTCCAAATTGATATTGCGCAACCGCATCCCTTCCGAGAGCGTGGGCCCAGATAGCTGGACAATCCGATCCACAGAATCATCGACTCCGTCGTTGGCGGCCGTGAGATAGGCAAATGTAACAGTCTGGTTAACGCCGCCGATACGAACTGTGGCGGAATATATTTCAACATTGGATCCGGTGCTTGTGTCGGTCGGATAGGCGCTTGAGGTGAAATCCACACCGTCGATTGAAAACTGCGCCCCGCTATCTTCAGTATTGGGCTGCAGAAAATCGTCATCGTCTTCAACGGTAGCCTGACCGCTGGAACCGACCCTTAATGGCCCCCCGTTCAGGGGATCGCCGTTGACTTCAAAAAAGGTAAAATGCATTTACCCGCCCACTGCTTGGACTGGGCCCCTTTAATTGCCGGGGTTTTCCACTGTCCACCTCTTGTGCCTGCTACCCATCTTTGTGGGTATTGGCTCGCTTGCCACAGCATACAGTGGATTGGGAGGCTTACAAATGTTTTTTGGTGGAATTGAAAACGGAATTATTCAACCAGAAGGGCGGCGTCCTGAAAGCTCACTTCTGCAGCAGGTACGCTTCTGAAACTTTCAGTAGATGCCGTACACTCGGACCGTAAGATTGGGGGCCAAATTGCAGCTCCGGAAATACCTTGAACAGCTCAGCCCGGCACGCCTCTTCAACCGCGTTCAATCCCATGGCGCCGGGATGGAAACTCTCAGTTTCAAGGCCGTTGGCAAAGATGACCTCATGGGTATCAAACAGAACGTGGATGTACTCGGTGCGTTCGGCCTGCGCATCAGTCATGACCTTGTCACCGTCAATCAGGCTTTTGGCCGGGGCCAGAATCTCGCGGTGGCCGAAATGAAGTTCAGCCTCATATCCAGAAATCAGCATCCGGTGCTGCGGTGATACCAGCAGATCATAGACCGGCAGACCGGGACCGAAGGCATCTTTCTTAACGCAAACCGGCCGCAGATGCGGATCGGCAAACAGGTGGGCTCCGGTAACGGTTTTACGGCCAATCCAGCGAATCGGTTGCAGGCCGTTGTCCTTGGTGATCACCAGATCACCGACCTTCAGTTTTTCCACTGCCCGAAGGCCGGACAGCGTTGCAATCTGTGCTCCGGGGGTAAAGCAGATGATATCGGTGTAATCCCAGCCCTCACCAGGATCGACCCAGCCGCCACTGTTGCCAAGCAGCGTGTCGCCTTCCTGAAAACCTGAACCGGGCAGGGGAACGAAATACCAGCCCGCGCCCTGAATATTGAGAAAGGCCACGTTTTCAATGGCGTCCTGTGCGCCATCAGAACCAAAATCCATCCGAACACCCAATTCGGAGCCACCTGATATCGTGCTGCCCGTTGCCAGCCCGTCTGATGTGGTTGCGGTTTGCGGTGTGCCGCCGTCGCCGCCAAACCAGTTCAATGTGGCGTCATCATCGCTGATGTCTATGGTTACGGCGGGCGTGCTTGGGCTGCCGTAGTAGGTACCTGTCCAGCGAAATCCGGTGAAGGAATAGGAGGGCATCAGGCCTTCCCGCTGTCAGTTAAGTGCAGCGCTGCCTGTTTTTTAAATCCGTCTTCCATCCGCTTGAACAAATCGGACAGTTCCCCTGCCTCCAGCCAGCGACTGGTGGGGCCGCCGATCTGCTGTAATGCGTGCTGACGATCATCCTGCGTCTCCAGAACCAAAGGGGGATGCCGGATAGTATTGGTCTGTTGCGCCTTGATCGTGGATTCACACGGGTGGCCCTGATTTGTTTTCGGATATCGCATTCCATTCGTCCCAAAAAACATGCTTTTACTTCGGCTCCCATTGTCCACCAACAATGTGGGAATTCTTAGGCGTGCAAGATTGCTATTTGGTAAAACATCAGGAGGGTTTTGCGACCCGGAGACGACCAAGCCCGCCCCGGTTGCCGGAACGGGCCTAAAATTGCGCGGTCTTTGGTCAGGGCTCTGTTTGGCCGAATTTCCTTATTTCGGCCCGATCATATCTTTAGGCTGCACCACCCGGTCAAAGGTCTCAGCATCGACAAAACCCAGATTAATGGCCTCTTCCTTAAGCGTCGTGCGGTTTTTGTGCGCGGTTTTGGCCACCTTTGTGGCGTTGTCATAGCCGATTTCAGGGGCCAAAGCGGTGACCAGCATCAGGCTTTCCCACATCAACTGGCTGATCCGGTCCTCGTCGGCCTGGATGCCCGAAACACAATTATCAGTGAATGTAGCCGAGGCATCCCCCAAAAGTTGCATGGATTGCAACACGTTATAGGACATCATCGGCTTGTAGACGTTGAGTTCAAAATGCCCCTGCGAGCCGGCAAACCCAACCGCCGCATCGTTGCCCATAACCTGGGCACACACCTGGGTCAGCGCCTCACACTGGGTTGGGTTGACCTTGCCTGGCATAATGGAACTGCCCGGTTCGTTTTCCGGCAGCATCAGTTCGCCCAGACCACAACGCGGGCCGGAACCAAGCAGGCGGATGTCATTGGCGATCTTAAACAGGCTTGCCGCAACGGTTTTCAGGGCACCAGACATTTCAACCATGGCATCATGTGCAGCCAGTGCTTCGAATTTGTTTGGCGCGGTAATGAACGGCAGGCCGGTGATTTCCGCCATATTCGCCGCAACCTTTTCGCCCCAGCCCATGGGCGTGTTCAGCCCGGTGCCAACGGCGGTGCCGCCCTGCGCCAGCGGGTAGATGTTTTTCAGCGCCTGCTTGACCCGGGCAATGCCCTGTTCCACCTGATACGCATAACCGCCAAATTCCTGACCCAGCGTCAGTGGTGTGGCATCCTGAGTATGCGTTCTGCCAATTTTAATGATATTTTCGAAAGCTTTAACCTTCGCAGTTAAAGCGCCATGCAATTTCTCCAGCCCCGGGATCAGCACGTCATGCGCGGTCATTGCCGCTGAAATATGCATCGCCGTTGGAAAGGTATCATTCGAAGACTGGCCCATGTTGCAGTGGTCGTTAGGGTGCACCGGAGTTTTGGAGCCCATCTCCCCGCCCAGCATTTCAATCGCGCGATTTGAAACCACCTCGTTGGCATTCATGTTCGATTGAGTGCCAGACCCGGTTTGCCAGACCACCAGCGGAAAATGATCGTCGAGTTTGCCTTCAACCACTTCACCGGCCGCAGCAATCATCACCTCGCCCAGTTTTGGGTCGATCTTGCCCAGATCGACATTGGCCTGGGCGCAAGCCTTCTTGATCACACCCAATGCGCGGACAACTGCAGTCGGCTGTCTTTCCCAGCCAATCGGGAAATTCTTCAGGCTGCGCTGAGTCTGTGCACCCCAGTATTTGTCTGACGGCACCTCCAGCGGGCCAAAGCTGTCGGTCTCGGTGCGGGTGGCGGTCATATCAAACTCCAGTGATGAAAATTTCGCTGACCCGTATAGCGGCGCGGGAAGACGATTCCAATGGGCCAATTCGTCCAACCTGGTTCTGACCATGAAGTCAGATAATCTGAGGTGAAAATTTCAACCCGCAAGCCAGGGTTTTGAGTAACCATTTTTGATCCTAGCAGGTCAGAATCCGCGCCATGCACGTACCCTGCGCGGATTGCGTGAACCCCTGACGGGCGGGAATAAAACCAAAGAGACGTGGTTTATAAAACCACGTCTCAATCCAGAACTTTTCACGAATTATTGGACTCTCCACTGTATCGCGAAAAGCTGTGACACCAGATACTCAGATCAGCATTTCACGTTCAATCTGGATCAGATTAAACGTGAAACGCTCTAGCGAGTGTTGTGGGCCGTTGCTTCGTGTCAATCCGAAAGCAGCACCGGGTCGATTACGCAGTTTCCCGAACGCTCCTCTCAACCAGCTTTTTGTTCGCAGCCAGCATTCCTTCCATGGTTTTTGCCATTTGTGGCTTCATGACCGGCAGCATCAGCTTGCCGATAATGCCCATGCCCGGGGTGAAATTCATCGTCATGCGCACTTTGCTGCGATCTGAACCGAGCGCGGTAAAATCAAATACAGCACTGGCATTCTTGATCGGCATGGTGGCTTCAAAAATGTCAATTTCCATCCGTTCGTTTGGGATATAGCCAGTGATCCTTTCACGCAGATAGTGTTTGCCCCCGGAAATATCGCATTGCCGCTCAGCGCCAAGGCCGGTGTCTCGGCTGTCGTTGATAAGGTAAGAGGCCGAAATGGTCGGCGCGAAGGTCGAGACATTGGCAAAGTCATCCCAGCTCGACCAGAGTTCCGAGATTGGGGCGTTGATGGTTTTTTCGACAGATACGGAAGTCATTTGGTGATCCTTTGATGGCTGATGAATTCAATATAGCGGTTAAAAAACAATCCAGAATACCAAAAAAATGGACAGTGTGGTTAGTATTTGTTACACGTAGTCAAACCAAACCCCGGCCAAGGCATGTGCCATGAAAGCAATGGACTGGGCACAGTTGCCCTATTTTCTCGCGGTTGCGCGAACCGGAAGCCTTCGCGCTGCTGCCGATCTGATGGGCGGCACCCATGCCACTGTTGACCGCCACCTGCGGGCCCTGGAAGCCACCTACGGGGTTCGACTGTTCGAGCGCTCGACGGTCGGCCTGAACCTGACCCCCGCAGGCGAGTCGCTTCTTCCACTGGTCGAGGCCGCCGAAAACTCGGTCATCGGAGCGCGCCGCAGGATTGAAGGTCTGGATAAGGAAGCCGCAGGAGTGGTGCGGGTCACTGCCGCGCTGTTTCTGGCCCATGATATTCTGTCACCGATCTTTGCGCGTTTTGCGACGCACTACCCGGACATAGAACTCGACATCTCGGTGACTGACAGGTTCAAAGATCTCAACCGCTCCGAAGCGGATGTTTCAATCCGGGTAGCCTATGAGGTGAGTGATGATGTGATCGGCAGGCGGGTTCTGCAATACGCCACCGGGATATTCGCCTCTCGCGACTATCTGGCCAAAAACTGGGGTAAACGGGGCGCAAAAGGCGAAGGATTGCACTGGATTGGCTGGGGTGACGCGACCGTAACGCCGGATTGGGTGCGCGACAGCCCGTTCCCGCGCGCGATCCTGCGGCACGCGGTAAGTGACGGTCTTTTGGTCAAATCCATGGTGCAACAGGGCATGGGGATGAGTTACCTGCCGTGTTTTGTACAAAAGTATACGCCCGGGCTGGTTCAGGTCCCCGATACCAAGGCAGAGCTCGACCGCTCTATCTGGCTTCTGCTGCACGCCGACCTGCGGGAAACAACCCGTGTGCGCCTGTTTGTGGATTTCGTTGCCAAGGAAATAAAATCCCTGCGAGCCGAGTTTCTTGGACCGCTGGCCGGCACCTAGAGAGTTTTGCATTTGGTTTGAATCACAAACGAAATGAAAGACGCAGCCACACTAAAGTCTTACACCAGCACTTTGCGGCCAGACTGCTTCAGTTTGAACGCAAAGTGCGCTGAAGCTGCGTTATTTGCGGAAACTGTCGAGCGAAACCACTTCGGCCTCTGCTTTCTCCGGCTCCATGTCTTCCTCTTCATCGTCCTCAAGCATGATCATCGGGCTTTCCGGCACCTCGTTTTCCTCGCCATCCTGGTTCTCAAACCGCAGGCCAAATTCAACTGAAGGGTCTACAAAGGTCTTGATCGATTCAAACGGAATAACCAGCGGCTCCGGTTGATCGCCAAAGCTCAGAACAACGCTGAACCTGTCGTCCGTCACCGAAAGGTCCCCATATTCGTGCTGAATAACGATTGTCATCTCTTTGGGAAAGCGCTCACGAAGCCAGTCCGCGATATCAACACCGGGGTGCGTTGTGTCCAGAGTAATGAAGAAATGATGGTCTCCCGGCAGGCCGTTTGCGGCTATATCGCGTAACAATTCGTTCATCAGCCCGCGCATGGCGCGGTGCATCAGATTTCCGTAGTTGATTGTTTCGGACATCAATGTGCCTCCGGCCTGTTATTTCCAACATAACCCTTTCATTGTCGGTGAAAAGCCCCAAAGCACATTGCGTTTAATCTGCCGCGGACTGAACGCAAGGTTCCGGGTGCGGTCTGTAACGCCGTTGCGACCTTGCGCTGACAGTGCAGGATTAGTGGGTCCTGGCCCTGGTTGCTCTCAGTTCAAAAATTCCAGCATCGCGCAGCGTCACAGTACAACATCCGCTTGTCTGCCTTGCTTCCTGCGGCGATTGTTGAAATCATGAAACAGATAAAACAACCAAAGGACACCGGACATGACCCGCGAAATTGTTATCCTTGATGGCGCCAGAACAGCAATCGGAACGATGGCAGGTTCGCTTGCAGCAAAACCCCCGATTGAACTGGCAACGGTTGTCGCCAAAGAAGCAATGAAGCGAAGCGGCGTGGAGGGTGGGCAGATCGGGCACACGGTTTTCGGCCATGTCATCAACACCGAACCGCGCGACATGTATCTCAGCCGTGTTGCAGCGATTGAGGCTGGTATTCCGGACACCACACCGGCGATGAATGTGAACCGCCTGTGCGGCTCTGGTGCGCAAGCGGTAGTATCGGCAATGCAGCACATTCAGTTGGGAGAAGCGGATTTTGCGCTGGCCGGAGGGGCGGAAAGCATGTCGCGCTCGCCCTACATTATGCCCGCGGCCCGCTGGGGCCAGAAAATGGGCGACGCAAAGGCGCTTGATATGATGCTGGGTGCGCTGTCTGATCCCTTCGGTGCAGGGCACATGGGGGTCACTGCCGAGAACGTTGCCGCCGAACATCAGATTTCGCGCGACGAGCAGGACAGTTTCGCAGCGGAAAGCCAGCGTCGTGCGGCTATGGCGATTGAAGAAGGCCGGTTTAAAAGTCAGATTGTCCCGGTTGAGGTTAAGGTGAAGCGCGATCTGGTGGCGTTTGACACTGATGAACATTGCAAGCCCGGAACCACCGCTGAAAGTCTCTCCAAACTGAGGGCGGTCTTTCAGAAAGACGGGTCGGTGACTGCCGGAAACGCTTCGGGCATCAACGACGGCGCTGCGGCAATAGTTCTGGCATCTTCGGATGCTGCAGAACAAGCCGGCCTGAAACCCCGCGCCCGGCTGCTGGGCTATGCCCACGCCGGAGTGCGCCCTGATGTCATGGGCATCGGCCCGGTGCCTGCTGTTAAAAACCTTCTGGAAAAAGTCGATATGACCGTGGATCAGTTCGATGTCATCGAGTCAAACGAAGCGTTTGCCGCCCAGGCCTGCGCCGTAAACAAGGGGCTGGGCCTGAACACCGACAAAGTAAACCCCAACGGCGGTGCAATAGCACTGGGGCATCCTGTAGGGGCCACAGGTGCAATAATCACCATCAAAGCACTGTACGAATTGGAACGAACGCAGTCCCGCTTTGGCCTGATCACCATGTGTATCGGTGGCGGGCAGGGGATCGCATTGGCGATTGAACGGCTTTGATGTCAGGCCGCCTCACGGCCTGACATCACCGCACATTCCTCAAAGACGTTCCTGGAGCAGGTGGCGCAAATCGAGCGGTCCAGATCGTTCATTGCCACCCGCACGGCCTCCCCCTTGGAGACCAGCAGGTGATCCTCGCCCAGTTCCTCGATCACATGAAACCTGTGCAGTGCCTTGATCAGAGGCGGGAACAGGGCAACTATCCGGAACGATCCGCCCTGCGCCTTCACATCGCGGATGATGCTGATCAGCAGGTCGGCCCCGGCCAGATCAATTTTCCCGCCGCCCTTGAGATACAGGATCATGTGGATCTGCCCCGGGCGTTTGGCCCGCATCTGCTTGATCCGCCGCTCCACGTGTTCCACTGACCCAAAATACAGCGCCCCGTCGAGCCGGAAAGACACCAACTGCGGGCATTCCGGCAGGTTGTGCAATTCCGCATTGCGGAACTTGCGGCTGCCGTCGGGCGCAATCTTGGGTGCGGTAATCGGCAACTCCGGATGTGAGCTTTCGTAGATAAACACACACAGTGAGGCAATCACCCCGACATAGATCGCAAAATCAAGTTCGATGAACAGACCGGCGGCAAAAGTCAGCGCCAAAACCACCGTTTCGGGCCGTGAGGAGGTGACAACGTGGTGCAATTCTTTGAAATCGATCAACCGGTAAGCCACAAACAGGATCAGGCCAGCCATGGCGGGCGTCGGAATATGCGCCACCCAGGGCGCGATAAACACCAGGATCAATGCCAGGAACCCGCTGGCAAAAATGCCGGACAGGGGTGTTGCCGCACCTGCGGCGGCATTCACACCGGAGCGCGTGAACGAGCCGGAACCTGCGTAGCACTGGAAAAACCCACCGATGGCATTAGAGGCCCCCTGTGCCATTATTTCCTGATTGGCGTCATAGGCTTCCTTGCGGCGCACCGCAAAAGCCCGCCCGATGGAAATCGCCTCGAGCAGCCCGACCAGCGCAATCGCAGCGGCCCCCGGAGCCAAAGTGGTGATATCCTTGAACGCACCGGTCGGCGGTTCCCAACCGGGCAGTGTTGCAGGCAGGGCGCCCACCATAGACACCCCGGCATTCGCCGCGTCCAAACCATGGGCCAGCCCGGCACCGATCAGCAAAGCGATCAGAAACCCCGGTAACCTCGGCAGGAATACCTGCAACAGGATGGCGGACCCAAGCGTGGCCAACGCGATGAGCAGCGCCAACAGGTTTGTTTCACCCGAATGCTCAATAACCCGCATCAGCCGCTCCAGAACGTTCCCACCCTGCTCAACATTCAGCCCCATTGCTCCTGCCAGTTGGCTGACGCCAATCAACAGGGCAGCTGCGGCGGTAAAGGCTGTCATTACCGAATGCGATACAAAACTGACCAACCCACCGAGGCGCGCGGCGCCGGCGACCAACTGAAACAGACCCACCATGATCGTCAGCGCCAGCGCCAGTTCGATGTAGCGATCCGACCCTGGTATCGCCAAATCGCTCAGGGTGGTGAACAAAACCGCCGAAATCGCCGTCGTCGGCCCGGAAATCATCACCATAGACGAACCAAAAATTGCAGCAATCACAGCGGTGATCATCGCCGTATAAAGCCCGTATTCCGGCGGCAGGCCAGCGATCGTTGCAAAGGCAACCCCTTGAGGCAATACGATGGCCGCATTGGTAAACCCTGCGAAGGCGTCGGCCTTCAGGGTATGCCGATTTGTCAGCTTTACCCATCCCGGGGTGGGTAGCGCAATTTTCATATCCATTGGGGTTTGGCTTTCCAGAACCGGTCCTCAGGGGCCGGAGAGCAGCAAGGTTGCCGTGCCTTAGCGTTTTCTTGCCGTTAAAGGCAAGGGGATTCACGTGCCAACAGCGCCGTCACGGCATTGGGTATAAAGGTTATTTCAACTGGCATCAGGCCAGCGGAGTGAATTCGAAATCCACCAAATCGTCCCAGGCTTTGATCCAGTCGCCAAACAATGCCGGGTTATCTGTCTGCATCAACTGATAACACGCCGACTTGTCTGCGGTTACCCAACTGTCAAGGTATTTCAACCCGTCCGGCAACAGGCGGCCCTGCTGTTTGAAACGGTCATAAACCGCGTCAAAACAACCGGGCCGGAAGGTTTCGATGACCATGTATTTTTGCATTGGTCCCCATTGTACGCTTGTGTCATCCTCGCGAAAGCGGGGACCTCCATCGAGCTCGTAAGGCGCTGAAATGGGTTCCCGCTTTCGCGAGGATGACACCCCAATTACCCCCGCATATTCGCCCCATTCGCATCATAGAGCGGCGCGCCCTGAACTTCGGCATCATAGAATTCGCCGAGGATTTCGACCTGCAAACTGGTTCCTGGGGCGGTATAATCCAATTCAACATATCCCATCGCCACCGATTTCTGCACGTGATGCGCATAGCCACCCGAGGACACATATCCCACCGCCGCGCCATCTCGCAGGATCGCCTCGTCGCTCGACACGTCAATGCCATCGACATCGATTACCAGCGTCACCAGCTTCTTGTCCGGCCCCGCTTCACGTTCCGCCAGCGCTGCCGCCTTCCCGACGAATTCCTTCTTCCAGTTGATGAACACATCCATACCGGATTGCGCTGCAGTAAAGTCGGGCCGGAAATCCAGTGTCCAGACCCCCCACGCCTTCTCCAGCCGCATCGACATCAATGCCCTTGCACCATACCAGCGGTAGCCGAGATCGGCGCCAGCTTCCTCAATCGCTTCGGCAAGACGCAGCAGATACTGCGGGCGACAGTAGATTTCAAAACCCAGCTCGCCGGAAAAGCTGATCCGGTTCAGGATCACCGGTACGCCGCCGACGTAGGTCTGGCGCAGATCGCGGAATTTCAACGCCTCGCTGCTCACGTCATCGCGCGTGATCTGTTGCAGCAAAACGCGGGATTCGGGCCCGGACAGCGCCACCCCATGCCAGTCATCGCTGACGTTGGTATAGGCCACATCAGCGGGCACATCGCGCTCAAACCAGCGCCGGTGCGCCTCCTGCATCGCGCCGGAACCAAACAGTATAAAGTGGTTTTCAGCCAGGCAGGCCACCGTCAGATCGCCATAGAGCCTGCCATTTTCTGTCAGCATCGGTGTCAGTGTCAGGCGGCCTGGTTTTGGCACATAACCCGCCAGAACCCGGTCGAGATAGGCACGCGCACTTGGTCCGCGGAACTCATGCTTGGCGAAATTGGCAATTTCAATGCCGCCCACGGCTTCGCGCACTGCCTTGACCTCGCGCGCAACGTACTCATGGCTGCGGCTGCGCTCGAATGTCGGTTCTTCATGCGCGTCATCCGGCCCATCTGCAAACCAAAGCGCGTTTTCCAGGCCAAAGCCCTGATCCATCAGCGCACCTCTGGCCACCAGCCGGTCATACAGCGCAGTGGTCTTCTGGAGGCGGCCCTTGGGCAGGGTTTCGTTGGGGAAGGTCATCACGAAACGGCGCTCGTAATTCTCGGTCGATTTCACCGTGCCCCAGTCGGGCGAGGCCCAGTTGCCAAAGCGGGCCACGTCCATTGCCCAGACATCAATGCTCGGTTCCCCGTCGATCATCCATTCCGCCATGGTCAGGCCAACGCCGCCGCCCTGACAGAACCCGGCCATCACGCCTACAGCGCACCAGTAGTTCCTTATCCCTGGCACCGGCCCGATCATCGGATTGCCGTCCGGGCCGAAGGTGAAGGGGCCGTTTATGATATCCTTGATCCCAGCCTCACCAATCGCCGGGATACGCTCAAACGACATTTCCAGCCGGTCGGCAATCCGGTCCAGATCCGGCGGCAGCAGCTCATGGCCAAAAGTCCACGGCGTGCCTTCTACTTGCCATGGTGTCCCCTTCGGCTCGTACGTTCCCAGCAGCATCCCCTGCCGTTCCTGCCGGAAATAGATGTTGGCCTCATAGTCGATGCCCGCAGGCAAACGCCCGGCGCCTCCCGGCTTCATCCGCTCGACAATCTGAGGGATCGCATCGGTGATCAGGTAATGGTGCTCCATCGGCTGCACCGGCAGATGCACGCCCTGCATATGCCCGACCTCGCGTGCCCACAGCCCGCCGCAGTTGACGATATGTTCGGCGTTGATCACGCCTTTTGGCGTGGTCACATCCCAGCTGCCATCTGCCCGTTGCGTGGTCGCCGTCACCCCGCAATAGGTAAAATACTGCGCCCCGTGGTGCTTTGCCGCCTTGGCAAAGGCATAGGTCGCGCCGGACGGATCGAGATCGCCGTCCTGATCATCCCATAGCGCCGCATGATAGTGTTTGGGGTCAATCAGCGGATGGCGCTGCGCCAGTTCCTGAGGTGAAATAAACTCCTGACTCAGCCCCATGTAGCGGGCTTTGGAGCGCTCGCGCTTGAGGTAGTTGTACCAGGTTTTATTCGAAGCCGCGTAAAACCCGCCAGTGATGTGCAAGCCAACGGAATGGCCGGACAGTTCCTCAATTTCTTTATAAAGATCAATCGTATAGCTTTGCAGGCGGCTGATATTCGGATCGCTCGAAATCGTGTGTATCTGCCCCGCTGCGTGCCAGCTTGAGCCCGACGTCAGCTCGTCCCGCTCCAGCAGTACTGCGTCCTTCCAGCCAAATTTGGCCAGATGGAACAGGATCGAGCAACCGACAACGCCGCCCCCGATCACCACCACCTTGGCGTGGGAGGGCAGCTGTTTGCCTCCGGCGCTTTCGTCTTTCTGAATTTCAGGCATGTCTTTTATCCCTATAGCGTTTTGCATTTTGTTTGAATCACAAACGAAATGTAAAACGCAGCCACATCAAAGGCTTACATCAGCATTACACGCCAAACTGCCCCAGTTTGAACGCAAAGCGCTCTAGTCCCAAATTTCGGCAGGCAGCACCATGTGAAAGGTGAACATGCCGGTCAGATAATCGTCATCGCAAGCCAGCGAGATGACCCGCAGTTTATCTTCCGGTCGAAAAATTGTTGCTGCCTTTGCCAGAACTTCACACTGCCAGGTTTCCGGCTTGCTGAGGTCATAAACTTCCATCTTGTCGGCAGCGATGTATTCTTCTTCGGTTTTGGCTTGGGGATAACGCTTTGCCATGGGTTCCAGCTGTGCGCGTGCTGCCTTGGCAATGTCCTGCACCGACGCCACTTTACCTTTGGTCGGGTGGGTCAGACCTGACTCAAAAACCAACGGCGCTTCTGCTTGAGGATACAGTCGCATCGGCGCGGCACCTACAGAACGCAAGACACCGTAAATGTCCGCTCCCTCTGCCCGGTCCGTTATCACTCCGGGCGAAACAAAGTCCGCGCCATCACCGACCAGCTGCTCGATCAGCATTGAGCGCAGCAGCCAGCTGCGACTTTCAGCCAGACCGTCTATCTCGATCTCAACAAGATGCTGATCGACCAGAGCCGTGTAATGCGACCCCTGATTGTCGCGCATGTCCCGCACGACATAAAGGTGGGTCTGAGTAGCAGCCACAAGACGGTCGGTGCTGTCAAATAACCGATCGGGCGTTGCGTATCCGGGCAAGGGCAAGACCAGAATCATGGTCAGCAGGCAGAAAAAATATCGCATCATGTTTCCCAATCCATCACTACTTTGCACGCACTTCCATCAATCATCGCTGCGAACCCGGCTTGGAAATCGTCGATCCCAATCCGATGCGTGATCAGCCCGGACACATCCAGACCCCCCTGCACCAGTGCAATCATCTTGTACCAGGTTTCGAAAATATCGCGTCCGTAGATACCCTTGATGTGCAGCATTTTGAAAATCACCTTGTTCCAGTCGATGGCAAAATCGGACGGAGGGATGCCCAGAATGGCCACCCGCCCGCCGTTGTTCATCGCGCCGATCATATCGCGCAGGGCAGGGGCCGCGCCCGACATTTCAAGGCCAATGTCAAAACCTTCAAACATGCCGATTCGGGGCATGATGTCGCGCAAACTCTCCTGATCGGCCCTGAGCGTATGTTCGATTCCCATTTTGCGGGCAAGATCCAGTCGCCCCTGGTTGATGTCCGTAATCACCACCTTGCGAGCACCGACCCTTTGCGCGACCATCGCCCCCATGATCCCGATTGGCCCCGCGCCGGTAACGGCCACGTCCTCACCCACAAGGTTGAAGCTCAGCGCCGTATGAACGGCATTACCCAGCGGATCAAAGATCGCCGCGATCTCGTCCGGGATGTCTTCGGGGATCGGCACCACGTTTGATTGCGGCAGGCAGACGTATTCCGCAAAACTTCCCTGCCGGGTGACACCCACGCCTTGCGTGTTGCGGCACAAATGACCTTTGCCTGCGCGGCAATTCCGGCAGTGCCCGCAGATGATATGGCCCTCGCCGGACACCCGCTGGCCGATCTCAAATTCGGTGACGGAAGAACCAACCTCAACCACCTCGCCACAAAACTCATGGCCCGTCACAAGTGGCACGGGAACAGTTTTCTGGCTCCATTCATCCCAGTTCCAGATATGCACATCTGTGCCGCAAATGGCTGATTTCTTCACCCTGATCAACACATCGCGGCTGCCGACCTCTGGCACCGGTACGGTTTCCATCCACAGGCCAGGTTCTGCCTTGGCTTTGACCAGCGCTTTCATTTCGTTGCTCATCGGACCACCTCCAGTTCGCGACCCACTGCCTCAAACGCATCAATCGCCTGGTCAAGTTGCTCGATGGAATGGCTGGCAGACATCTGGGTGCGAATGCGGTCCTGATTGCGCGGCACCACCGGAAAACTGAATGCGGTAACAAAAACGCCCCGATCATCCAGCCTCGCCGCCATTTCCTGTGCCAGCTTCGGGTCGCGCAGCATCACCGGGATGATCGGATGCTCGCCGGGTAACAACTCGAACCCCAGCGCCCCCATGCGGTTGCGGAAATGCCCCGCGTTGCGCCGCAGCCGGCCTCGCAGCTCGGCGCCATCCTCCAGCATGTCGAACACCCGGATCGACGTCGCCGCGATCACCGGTGCCAGCGTGTTGGAAAACAGATATGGGCGCGAGCGTTGCCTGAGCCAATCCACCACTTTGCCACTCGCAACCGTGTAACCGCCAGAAGCGCCACCAAGCGCCTTGCCCAGCGTGCCGGTGATGATGTCCACCCGGTCCATCACCCCGCAGAACTCCACCGATCCGCGCCCGCTCTCGCCAATCACCCCAACCGCATGGCTGTCATCAACCATCACCATGGCATCGTATTTCTCGGCCAGATCACAAATTTCGCGCAGCTTTGCGATAAAGCCGTCCATGGAAAACACACCGTCCGTGGCGATCAGCCGGTGCCGCGCCCCTTCAGCTGCTTTCAGCTTCTCTTCCAGATCAGACATATCCGAATTGGCATAGCGCAGCCGCTGTGCCTTGCACAGACGAACCCCATCAATGATCGAGGCATGGTTCAGCGCGTCCGAAATAATTGCGTCATTTTCATCAAGAACGGTCTCGAACAGCCCGGTATTTGCGTCAAAGCAGGCCGCGTAAAGAATGGCGTCCTCCTTCTTCAGAAACGCCGCGATCCGTGCCTCCAGTTCTTTATGATCCTCCTGCGTGCCACAGATGAACCGCACCGACGCCATGCCATAGCCATAACGCTCTAGCGCTGCCTGTGCGGACGCTATCAGGTCAGGATTATCTGCCAGCCCGAGGTAGTTGTTGGCGCACAGGTTGATGGTTTTTTCACCGCCAACGGAAATCACCCCGGCCTGCGGTGAGGTGATCACCCGCTCGGATTTGTAAAGGCCTTCGTTACGAAGGGTGTCCAATCTCTTGCCGATATCTTGATCGAATCTGTCAGCGGCTGTCATCATGCACCTGTTTAGTAGTTGATCGACGGAAACTTTACAGAGATTGCGAACCGGTTAACACCAGCAATGAGACCGACAATCTGCCATACGCTTGCCATACCATTCCCTACGCTTTCCAAGCACGACAATTTCAGTACCAAGCGTCCTCCATACTCTCTTTCTTTTTGGCGATATAGGCCAGCAATTCTTCGTCCTTCGCCGGGTCCAATGGCGGCGCTTCGTATTCGTTCAACATCTGGTTCCAGCGATCGTAAGCCCGGGCCGCAGCGTCTTTGCTGCCTTCTTCTTCCCACTGCTCAAAACACTCGCTGTCAGACATTGCTGCGTCGTAATAGGCAGTTTCGTAGTTGGCCATCGTATGGTCCGATCCCAGGAAATGCCCGCCCGGTTCGACGTCGGTGTAGGCGTTCACTCCAAGACCGTTGTCTGATGTGTCCACACCACCCAGCAATTTCTGATAGCCGCCCAGCCGGTCCGCATCAAGGATCATTTTTTCATAACCAGTGACCAGCCCACCCTCCAGCCAGCCAGCTGATTGCAAAACGAAATTCGTACCACCCAAAGCGGTTGACTGCATCGAATCCGCGCTTTCCGCAGCGGCTTGCGCATCGGGAATTTTGCTGGCGGTCAGCGACCCGCCGGAGCGTAAGGGGACACCCAGCCGTCTGGATAACTGGCCGATGATGTAATGGGATGCTACCGGCTCGGGCATCCCGAATGTAGGCGCCCCGCTTTTCAGGCTCATCGACGACAGAAAATTGCCCATGATCACCGGCGCACCGGGCCGCACCAACTGGGTGAAAGCGATACACACCATCACTTCGGCCATGGCTTGGGCAATCGACGCGGCAGTTGTCACCGGCCCCATCGCCCCGCCAAGAATGAAGGGTGAAATGATCATCCCCTGATTGGCACCGCAATAGGTGTAGATAGCCTCGGTCACTACCCGGTCCACAAGCAGCGGCGAGTTGGTGTTGACGTTGCCCATGATGACGCAGTTTTCTTCCATAAAATCAGCACCATGCAGGATACGCGCCATGTCCACGCTGTCTTTGGCACGGCCCATTTCGGTGATGGCGCCAAGAGTTGGTTTGTCGGAATATTTCATGTGGGCATAGAGCATATCCAGATGCCGCTTGTTTACCGGAACATCGCAGGGTTCACAGATCACAAACCCCTGATGGTGGATATGGGGCAGCATGTAGGCCAGCTTTGCCAGATTCTCAAAGTCGGCCATCGAGCCATACCGCCGCCCGCCTTTCAGGTCGCGCACAAATGGCGGTCCGTACACGGCCGCAAACACGGCGCTTCTGCCACCTATCTCGACGGTTCGCTCCGGGTTTCGGGCATGCTGGCGGAACTTTCGCGGAGCTGTCTTGCACAGGTCCCGGGCCATGCCCTTGGGCAGCCGGACTCGCATGCCCTTGACGTCCGCGCCAGCAGCCTTCCATACCTCCAGCGCCCTGGGGTCATCGCAAAAATCCAGACCAACTTCCTGAATCAGTTCGTCAGCCTGAGTTTCAATCCTCTCCAGGCCTTCTTCTCCCAGAAACTCAAAGAACGGGATTTCACGTCTGACAAAGGCGGGTGCGGGTTGAACGGTTCTTTGCCGTCTTCCCCGACTCCTTCGATGAGCCCGGTTTCCGATTTGCGTATTTGTCATGTCCCAATTCCCAGGTGTCCTTTGAACGGCATCAGGTCACAGTTTGTCATCATCGGCGACTAGAAATCACCCGGGATTCTCAAAAATGCGACCAACCATATCCACCGGGGCATTCATAACTAAACTTAATTCAAAATTTCACCACATTTTAGCCACTGTTCTGGTGCACATCTCGCCGCGGGTAGGGTGCGTTTATTCTGAGCAACGAGTAGGATAGTAAATGGCTGTAGCAAGCGTCTTCGCATCCGGAATTCTCATCGGATTCACAGTAGGATTTATCGGGTATTCACTGGGGTTTGCCCTGTTTGGCTAACCCGCGCAAACAGATGCATCCCGCATTTATTGCCTCAATGCATGCTAGTGTGGGGCGCGTGTCGAACGGCCGGTCCGAAGTTGAAATCTGGTTTTAGCAAGCTAGGGAATATCTGCCCGAGAACCTGCTGATCTCTCTGCGTCAGCATGGCAAAGTTTTTCGGTGTCGGTAGGTAACTTTCAACAGCCGCTGCGTTGGCATAGATCAAATCGTGTTGATTGGTCAGTATCCGGTAGTAGCTGATTGTCTCCAACTCCGACAGGCGGACTCGGTGCCCATCGACAAAACGGTGTGCGTGAACCAACGCTTCAGGGTCGCCGGCAACCATCAGCGCGTCTACGCCCCGTAAAACCACCCTCTGGTTGGGGCAGAGGGTCAGATCCTGGGAATTGTTGATCGTTGCCTTCGCAAAGACAATCGGCTCATTTCCCGGTTGGATGTGACGGGTTGTTTTACCGACCCAGCGGACCAACTGCAGCCCATGATCCCGTGTCAGTATTTTGTCTCTTGCAGAAACACTCTGAACCGGTACTTCACCGCGACTGGTCATAATGAGGGTGTTTTCGGCGAATCCCAATCCATCTGCCTGAGTGGGTATTGGCCTGTCACTACCCGGCTGGGTCATTTTGGCTTGCGAAGAAACCGCCAGTGTTTCGTAATACCGACCGGGGATCAGGCTCTCCTCTGACAACAGTTTGGAAATCCTGCCGCCGCTGGTCCGGTTGATGAGCTGACGTGCGGAAAAGACGGTATTGGTCAGATGGTTTTTCAGTTTCCAACTGATCTGCCCTCTGTTCTCTGCCAACACTGTGGGGTGGCAGGAACGGCTGAGTTGCGGAGTAAATCGCGCGGCACGCCCAGGTGTCGCTGCAAATGGTACCGATCCTGGTGCCAAATTGTATTGAAATTCAAATCGATACATCCACTTACCCGCTCGATTTTTGCCCGTCATTCTGTTGTAGTGACGATTGCCTCAAGTCAGCTATGTGCAGGAAATGCGGCAGAACTTTGGCATTTTTTTGTTCGAGAGAAGAACTGTTGCCGTCAAAGCAGTTTCAGGGTTCGTGCCTTCAGTTTTCTGAACGGGTTTTGAGTCTGCCAACTTCGACATGTCGGTTTTTTGTTTAGAAGTGCCGTTTTTGTGCTTGTTGTTTTGCCCTGCGCTGTTGCAATTTCTGAAAGACTAGGTTTAGCATAACCGCAGATACAAACGGAGTGGCTTCAAGCTCCGGACAACAGGGTACTGGGAGAGAGAATTGGCTGCCAATTCAGCAAACGACGGCTTCGTCGTATTTGATCGTGTCCAAAAAAGCTATGACGGGGAAATTCTCGTTGTTAAGGATCTGAACCTAAATATCGCCAAGGGTGAGTTTCTGACAATGTTGGGGCCATCCGGTTCCGGGAAAACCACCTGCCTCATGATGCTGGCCGGGTTCGAAACTGCCACACATGGCGACATTCTGTTAGGTGGTAAACCTATCAACAACATTCCACCGCACAAGCGCGGTATCGGCATGGTGTTCCAGAACTACGCTTTGTTTCCTCACATGACGGTCGGTGAAAACCTGGCCTTTCCGCTGGAAGTGCGCGGCATGAGCAAAAGCGACCGCGACGCCAAAGTGATGCGCGCGCTCGACATGGTGCAGATGGGTGAATTCGCTGGCCGTCGTCCGGCCCAGCTTTCGGGTGGTCAGCAACAGCGGATCGCGCTGGCTCGCGCGCTGGTGTTTGATGCCGAACTGGTGCTGATGGACGAGCCGCTTGGTGCGCTCGACAAGCAATTGCGCGAACATATGCAGTTCGAAATCAAACACATCCACGAAAATCTGGGTATTACAGTGGTCTACGTGACCCACGACCAGTCAGAGGCTCTGACGATGTCTGACCGGATCGCTGTGTTCAACGATGGCGTGATTCAACAACTGGCACCGCCTGAAGACCTTTATGAGCGTCCTGAAAATGCCTTCGTGGCCCAGTTCATTGGTGAAAACAACACGCTGACCGGCACTGTGTCCGAAGTCACCGGCGACGTCGCGCATGTAAAATTCGACAATGGCCAGGCTGGACAGGCGCTGGCAGTGAATTGCGGCGGCGCGGGCAACCGCACCACGCTGTCCATTCGTCCAGAACGCGTCACGCTAAGCGATGCGGGGTCTGAGACCGGAGTAACTGCCGAAGTTCTGGAACTGATCTACCTCGGAGACCATATCCGGTGCCGGATGGATGTTCATGGAAATGAAGATTTTGTCGTCAAGGTTCCTAACGCAGCAGGGCACGCCATGCTGAAAGAGGGCGACAAGACCAACATCAGTTGGGAGACAGAGGACTGTCGCGCCCTGGATGGGTAGGCGCTTGCTCTGCAAACATCTGCCGACCAACCCGAAGTCGGTATATGCAGCAATAAAACGGGTTAACAAACTAGGAGAGTTCGTATGAAAATCAAATCACTGCTTGTGGGTGCTGCTGTCACGGCACTTGCTGCGAGCGCAGCCTCTGCAGGGTCGATAACCGTCGTCTCGTGGGGCGGTGCTTACACCAACTCACAAATTGAGGCTTATCACAAACCCTGGGCCGCAGAAACTGGCAATACAGTTGTGTCAGAAGATTACAGTGGCGGCCTGGCTGAAGTGAAAGCGCAGGTTGAAGCCGGAAACGTAACCTGGGACATGGTCGATGTTGAACTGTCAGACGCAATCCGGGGCTGTGACGAAGGACTATTGGAACCGATCGATCTTTCGATCTTGCGGCCTGCCCCAGACGGCACAGCAGCCGTAGATGATTTCCTGCCAGGGACTCTTCACGAGTGCGCGGTTGCAAACATCTTCTGGACCACTCTGTATGCCTATAACACGACTCTGTTCCCTGAAGGCCCGACAACGATGGCCGATTTCTTTGACCTGGAAAAATTCCCAGGCAAACGCGGCATTCGTAAGAACCCAAAAGCGATGCTCGAAATGGCTCTGATGGGTGATGGTGTTCCGGCTGCGGATGTGTACGAAGTTCTGGGCACTCCGGAAGGTGTGGACCGGGCATTTGCCAAGCTTGATACCGTCAAAGACAGCGTTGTCTGGTGGGAAGCTGGCGCGCAACCTCCGCAATTGCTGGCAGATGGCGAAGTGGCTATGACGATTGTTTGGAATGGCCGTATTTTCAATGCGATTGCAGACGAAGGCCAACCTTTCGGTCTTGTTTGGGACGCCCAGGTTTATGACCTGGACCTGTACGTAATCCCAAAAGGAGCGCCAAACAAAGATTTGGCAATGGATTACCTGTCCTTCGCAACCGCGACAGAGCAATTGGCCAATCAGGCAAGCTATATTCCTTACGGCCCCGCGCGCGCGTCTTCGATTCCGCTGCTCGGCACCTTCTATAGCGATGATTCAATCCAGATGATTGATCACATGCCGACTGCTCCTGCAAACCTGACAAATGCACTCCAGAATGACTTTGAATTCTGGGCGGACAATCAGGACGAGCTGAACGAGCGTTTCAACGCTTGGCTGGCAAAATAATCTGAAACCTGAAAGAGGGCCGGTTGGCCCTCTTTCTTTGCATGAAAACATTACCTTACACAAAGTAGGCATATGACTGACGCTTCAGCAGGACCAATCGTAGCAGCGGACGGAACGCCGCTGAAAAAGAAACTGGGACAAGCCCTGTTCCGTAGCCGGATGCGCGCGT